>JAJDVR010000062.1 GCA_022826025.1 Gemmatimonadota bacterium
CAATTTCAGGCGCAACTGCTGTACCCACTTCATTCGTCCGCCTCGCAACGCCTCCGCAGAAGGACTCAAGAGCGCGAAGAACCGCTAGCCATGCTACAATATAGGCCGTTCCCGCAAGTCGCGAGACGCGCGTCAAGGTCAACTTCAAGAACCCGCTGTTCGGCACCGAGGTCTGCGGGTGATTCAAGCTCTGCGCCGCCTTCATGATGTCGGCCACATAGTCATTCAGCCGGGCCATGACCTCGATCGTTTCCGCCTGACTCCCCGCGTTCGCGACTACCCTCGCCACATCGAGCAACAGGCCGCGGACCGCAGCCGGGTCGACCGCCCCAGCCGCCGGTGCATCCACGGCACCGGTTTCCTCAGCCGGTGGCGCCGATTAGTGGGTAGTGGCGCTCACCGTTACGCCCAAGGTGGACCCGTGCTTTCGCCACCCTGTGGGCTGCTTGGAAGATCCTTCCACCAGAAAGGTCATGCTCAGCGTATGCGAGTTCCTTCGCGTCGGACGGGGTCCTAGCGCTTTCGGACGGCAGCTTGTGGGTCACGACCTTTGAGTGGCGGGCACCGGCCAACGAACTCCATCTGCTGGACCCAAGCGGCGTTTGGGTCAGCCGCCTCACCATCCCTGCCCGGTCGGCGCTCTTGGACGCTGGGCCAGACTGGGTGCTCCTGGTGGAGCGCGGCGAATTCGACGAGCAGAGCGTGGCTGTGTACGAGTTGGTGCCGGGAGGCGCGCCGGGCAAGCACCAGCCGTAGGAATAACTGGATGAGCAGGTACGGGTCCAGGCTCCGACGAACTGAGCCGCTTCCGCTGATCCTCCAACGGCGCCTCGACTCGCGCGTTCGTGAGGCTGGCATCGTGGGCCGGGCCGAGCGAACCGGTGTCCTCCAGTTGACGTCCGCTTTTTCCACAACTCAGCCGAGGGTTTCCACGCCGCTGTGGACAACAACACTCGTCGCTCATCGGCCATCGATTCGACCGCCTGACTCTCCGCGCGCATCGTAGCCCCAGGCCGGTAGCCTCCTCCCGACTTCTCCGCCGCCCGCCGGTACGCCCCCGCGCCGCTTGCGCGACGGGATCGCGCTACGGAGGTTGGACGGGCTTGGCATCTTCCCGGCCACGATCATGAGGCCCGCCCATGGCAAAACAGGCGATCGAAATCGAAGGGATCGTCGTCGAGGTCCTGCCCAACGCCACCTTCCGTGTCCGCTTGGAAAACGGCCACGAGATCCACACGTACCTCTCCGGAAAGATGCGCCAAAACTACATCCGGGTGCTGGAGGGCGACCGCGTGAAATGCGAGATGTCTCCCTACGATCTGTCGAAGGGCCGCATCACGTATCGGTACAAGTAGCTCGTAGGGCCCGGCCCGGTCGTTCGGCCTGCGCTTGGTCGATGCGGACGTTTCTCTCTCAAGCATCCGAACCGGCGTCTTCCAGTTGCCGTCCGCGTGTTCGCGTTGCGCGAGTTGGTGCAGGTTGTTGTCCGAGCGCGTTCCCTGCCGGGTGCGCATGTGCTCGATGGCCAGGTCCCCATCCGCGAACTCCACAGGAGCGTGGACCTCTTGCGGGTCGAGGGGGCGAAGCCCCTCGTCAGCCTCCGCCGGGGACGCACAGAGTGTGGCCACACGGGGCATGCGGACCCACCTTACGTGGCGTCCGACCAGCCTGTTCCGCGGCAGCCGGGGACGGCCCGACCAGCGCGCCGCATCGGCCCCTTCGACCTGCTCGCACGTCCAAGGAACCCCGGCTTGGGCTTACCCTTGCAACCGAGCGCCCCGGGATCTTGCTTGCAACGCAAGCATGGATCTAGCTTTGTTGCCTCGCACGGAGGCACAGCCATGGCAAGCATTACGATCCGGAACCTCGACGACGACATACGGACCCGTCTGCGGGTGCGGGCTGCCGGCAACGGCCATTCGATGGAGGAGGAGGTGAGACAGATCCTTTGCAAGGCCGTCGGGCGCGCGAGGAGACCCCAGGATCTGACGAGCATCATCCGCTCCCACTTCGGGCCGGAAAACGGGGTGGACCTAGAATTGCCCGAGCGCGATCCAGCGCGTGAGCCGCCGTCCTTCGAGTAGGTCCGAAAGCCATGTCCATGCTGCTCGACACCAACGTCGTCTCCGAACTGATGCGCGGGTCTCCCGAACCAGCCGTCGCACGCTGGGCCTCGGGCCATCCCGTGGAGGACCTGTTCCTCTCGGCCGTGAGCGAAGCGGAGTTGCGCTACGGTGCCGCCATCCTCCCGTTGGGTCGGCGCCGCGAGACGCTCTTCTTCAAGATCGAGGCTATGCTGAGCGACGCCTTCGAGGACCGGGTGCTCCCGTTCGACAGCAATGCCGCTCGTGCCTACGGCCACATCGCCGCCGCACGCCGCTCCGCCGGGCGTCCCGTGGCTTCGGCGGATTGCCAGATCGCGGCAATCGCGGCGGCTCGCCGCATGAGGCTGGCGACACGCAACGTCCGCGATTTCGAGGACATGGGGATCGAGATCGTGGACCCTTGGGCGGGGGCATGAGCGCCCCCGCCTCCGGAGGCGCGACAACCGGCGGAGGACTAGCCGGATTCGCCCGACAGCGACACGGTCGTTCTGGGGGCTTTAACTTCTGATCCGGAAGAGCGATGAGAAGACTGAAGATCGGCCTGATCCTCACTCTGGTGGGCTGTAGGGACGACGTAAATCTGCCCCCCGAGGAACCGTTTATGACCCAAGAGCAGATCGCCGCGTTCGTCGGGGGCTTCTTCAGCGAGCATGCGTTCGTGTTCAATGAGTGGCCCCTGCTGCCGGGCGACTTTCAACCGGGTGTTCCCTTCGCGTGGAACCGCACGGTGAACTGCAAGGGCGGCGGATCGGCGAACTTTACGGGAACGGCGACCATCGGCGCGTCCGCAAGCGCGCGCCATATGGACCTCGCCGGGGTGCTGACCGCGACGCGCTGCACGTTCACGGCCGACGGCATCACCATCACCCTCGATGCCGACCGGAGCCTTGAGCAGGAGGGCCGGTTGAGCCTCGCGGTCGTAGAGGACGTTGAGGACTTCTCCGTGTCATTCGCGCTCCGCTCGTTTGGTGACTTCGACTGGCGCGTGGACCACTCCTGGGCGGCAGGTGAGATTGATTGGTCTGGATCCTGTCCGATGGACCTCACGCTCACGGCGGATGTCTCGATCAAAGCGATTCAGAGCAGCCACTCTAGCGGTACCGTGACCGGCACGGTGTGCTGGCGACACATCCACAAGGCTGTCAGCGTGTTCCAGGACTCGGTGCCGCACACCCCATGATCCATCGTCATGGTGTCTGCGCGCGGGCCGTGATGCATGACCCCACAACCGCAATGGCGATGGCCGCAACGGCCGCTCAGCGCATCGCCGCCATCCCACGTTCTGGATCCATTTGGCACGGATCTCACCGGCATCCCAATCGTCTCGCTCGGACGCGGCTTCCCGGACTTCCTCCTCGGACAACACCACCCGCGTGGGGTTCTTCTCCGCGGGCATCTTCAGGCCCTTCAACGGGTTCCTGTCGAGAAGCAGGCGGCCTCGCTCGTCTTCGACCTCGCGGCCCAGTTGAACACGGCGATCAGGAACTTCAGGTCGTGTTCGAGGGTGGCGTCGGATACCGGCTTGCCGCTCGGTCCGACCCTGCCCGCGCGCCGCGCCCGGATGAACCGGTCCCAGTCGCGCTGAGAGAGGGTGGCGGGCTTGCGGTCCCGCCCGAAGAACCGGAGGAACATCCTCGTCGCGGCCCGGTCGGACCGCTGAGAAGCCTCCGCCTTCGCGGGCGTCACCTCTTCGGCGTAGATGTCAAGAAGCCGTCCCAAGCGTGAGCGGCTCGAGCTCGGCTTGTGCCTTGCCGTTCAGCTCCGGGCCGACGAACCCGGCGGCGAATTCGTCCGCCTGCTTCTTCGCCCTCATCCAATCGCGGTGCCCCAGCGACCGGGTGAGCCTGTGCCCGTTCTCTCGCCACTCGATCTGGAAATTGCCGGTCTTCGGATCCGGAAAACACGCGGACCCGGTTCCGGCCCCATTCGCCGCGGGCCGGGCGTAGCCGAGGTGCGGGTTGGCCGAGAGTGGTCGGAGGTCGACGCGATGGATGGCGTGTGGAAGGTGCCCGCCTCGCGCAAGCAGATGAAGCGCGAGCACCGGGTTCCGCTGTGCGGCCGGGCGCTGGAGCTTTTCGCCGAGGCGCGAACGCTGGACGATCGTGCCGCAGCTGCCGTCAACGGGTCTGGAAAGATGGGATCGCGCCGGTACCGCACCGGTTACGGTCGTCGCTTCGGGACTGGACCGGCGAAGAGACGGACCACCCCCCAAGACGTCGTCGAGGCGGCGGAGGCGCATGTGGTCCCAGAAGAAACCGGAGAGGCGGCGCTGATGGATGGGTGGGCGGATATCGGGTGCGCCGGAGAGCGCGCACCGAGACCCGATCTTGACGCGCCTCCGCCTCCCACGACGGGCTCAGAGGCCGCTGTTCCAGACTTTCTGGAGGCGTTTCGGGAAACCTACGGGCCGCAGGATGGCCTGAGAGCGCTGATCGCCGGTCCCCGAGGGCACCAGACCACCAGACCGGGGAACTTTGCTCGCAGCGGCTTCAGTGGGCGTTGTTCCGGGCTGTGCCGAGGACCGGCGACCGTTCACGACCAACCAATACTCCGCGTATCGTGCAACTGTGGATTGCATAGCGCACATGTTAGATTGGTCCGTTCAGGAGACCGACCACGCGCTTTGGGAGTTGGCCGTCGAGAGGAGGAGCACAGCACATGACAAACCAACCGTTGCCCACCTACGTCTCGTTCTCTGCCGAGATTAGCCAACAGACCACCGAGGCTCTGATCGCCGTTTTCGCGGATCTCGTGAACAAGAAAACAAAGGCAGTCCACCTCCTGCTTTCAACTCCGGGAGGTACGGTGACGAACGGAATCAACCTCTACAACGTGCTCAAAGCGTTGCCGCTCCAACTTGTTACCCACAACGTTGGCAGCGTGGACTCAATCGGAAACGTTGTCTTTCTGGCAGGTGATCGGCGCCACGCAGTACCTAATTCGACCTTCATGTTCCACGGGGTCGGATTTGACGTTACCCAGCAAACCCGCTTCGAGGAAAAGTTGCTGCTGGAGAAGCTAGACAGCGTCCAATCTGACCAGAAGAAGATCGCTGCCATCATCAACGAGCGTGCCTCCTTTGCGGACGACCAAGAAGTTGCCTCGCTGTTCCTCCAAGCGGCCACGAAAGACCCGGCATACGCTAAGCAGCGCGGCATCATTCACGATGTCCGAGACCTCCAGATTCCTCCGGGCGCACCCATTATTCCGCTTGTATTCCAGCGATAGGGCATCGTTCTTGAGCGGCAACGTCAGCATGTCCGAATCCCTTGAGGGCAAGCGTCAACCTGCATCTAGGGTAACCGCCAGTCTCCTGCCGAGCAAACTTCTGCTCGATCGGGTCTCCGGGCTCCCTACGCCACCAGATTCCCGGTAGAACAGCCTGAGTTCGATCATGCCCGCGACGATGTGGTGCATCTGGTCGATGGCCGTTCGCGCAGGTTGTGGCGTCCGGTGAATTCATCGATAGCGATGCAAGTGTTGGACCGAAATCTCATGGCACGACCAAGAGGCCGTGGAGCTTGTCCTCGACGGGCCCGGTGGGCGGCCGGTCGAGCGGTGTGCGGGAGCGTTTTCGCGGAGATCCGCCGAGGGCTGGCTTCCGATCGTTACTGGTCGTAAGTATCCTACCCGTTGTCATACAACCGGGCCGGCGAGGGGATGGCTCCCGCCCCCCCTTCGATCCCCCTCTGTTTCGAGCTTGGGGCTCGGTTCGCGAGGCGGAGGGCACTCGTCGATGCCGTGCGCCGAGACGCGTGTTGCCCACCGCTTTGGATTTCGCCGGGCATGCCGTAGGCGGCGGAACACGGCGGCGTCGAACTGGGCGTGAGCGTCCACGAGCCACTGCGGTCGGGCGTTGTAGAGGTTGGTCAGGGTCCACTTCTTGAAAGCGCGGCAGCCGCCTTCTTGTCACGGGCAACCGCCGACCGGATTCCGCCCGTCAGCGCCGGGCAACGCCGGGGCCGGTCCGCACGGTCACGACGTCCCGGAAGTGTTCCCCAACGGCGGCCACCGCGTTTCCCTGCTTCCGCCATGGCGTCGCCTTCGTCATGTCCACCGTGTAGCCCATGTCCGCCAGGGCCGCGAGGGAAAGGCCGTCCGGCAGCGCCGGTCGTCCGTGGATTTTTTCACCCGTCAAACTGGTGTCAGCGGCGCAGGTGGGTAACATAAGCTCGCAAGCCCCCACGTTCCAGTGCCAGCCGTCATCGTCGATCGGCGGGCCGGGCAGGTCGGGATCGCCGCCCCCGGCCCGGTACGCCTCCACCACACGCGGTCCGATGAAGTGCGGCGGCCAGCCCTCGGTTCTTAGGCCGTCTCCTCCGTGCACCAGCCCGAGAAGATGTCCGATCTCATGCCGCATCGTTGCCTCAGACACGGCATAGGTCGTTAGCACCGTCACTTTGCCCGCGCCCGCCGCGGCATACCGACTTGGCGATCCCGGGACCCGGGGCCGGTCGCACAGTGAAGCCGTTGCGATTGCGAAGGGAATAGAAAAGGCTCCGACGTGGTCCGCATAGATCAGCAACTCATCCGCCGTGGCACGCGCACCACGACCGGGAAAAAGGTAGCAGTCCGACCGCCGGTCTGGCCATTCCGTTCCGTCCAGCGCGCCGGACCACCAGTCGGCGGCGGCCGTCAGGGCTTCTTCGTACCCGACCGGGGCAGGTTGCGACATCATCACGATGTCGATCCCGTACGTTCCGATGGCCTCGCGCACCACGACGCCGGCGACGGCGGGGGGGCCACCCCCGGCGGTCGGAACAATCTCCACGTCGGCGCTTCCAGGGCTCCGGGGCACGAACTCAAGCCAGCCGTCCGCGACGGTCGCGGCCGCAACGGCTGGATCGGAGACGTTCACCGCCGCCGGGGCCTTCAGGTAGTTCGGCAACTCCAACGACACGCCGTTGCCGTCCGCCCGCATCAGCGCGCGGGGTAGGAGCCGAACGCTTGAATCGGCACAGGGCAATCCCCACGCTCTTACTTTGGGCAACCACGCCCGGAGGGCCGAATCGTCAGGAACGCACAGACCCGGATTCCCTGATATGTTGAGCCTTTCTAGGCTGGCGAGGTTGGCCAAGTCTGGGGGGATCGGGCCGGACAGGTTGTTCCTGTAGAGGTGCAGGTATTCCACGACGCCGAGGTTGGCCAACTCTGGGGGGATCGAGCCGGACAGGTTGTTGGTGTTGAGGCGCACGTATTCCAAGTTGGCGAGGCTTCCCAACTCCGGAGGGATCGGGCCGGTAAGGTTGTTGCCGGAGAGTCGCAGCGTCACTACCCAACCGTCCCGAACTTCCACGCCGTGCCACTCACTCAGCGGCGAGTCGGTCAACCAGCCGTCGTTGTGGGTCCAGTTCGGCCCGTCCGTCGCGTTGTAGAACGAGACCAGCGCGTCCCGGTCGTACGAATCGAGACAAGGAAACGCGATTACATCCGATCCCGCGCCACTCTTATGGCGAGCGTTCCGCGCCAGTTCGGCGAGCCACACCCGCAGCCTGGGATCGTTCGGAGCGCATAGGCCTGTGTTGCCGGAGAGGTCCAGTGTCTCTAGGCTGGCGAGGTTGGCCAACTCCGGAGGGATCGGACCGGTGAGGTTGTTGCGGTTGAGCCACAGTTTTTTCAGGCTGGCGAAGCCGCCCAACTCCGGGGGGATCGCCCCGGACAGATCGTTGTCGGAGAGCCCCAGTTCTTCCAGGCTGGCGAGGCTGGCCAACTCCGGGGGGATCGCCCCGGTGAAGGTGTTGTCGGAGAGCCACAGTTTTTCCAAGCTGCCGAGGCTGCCTAACTCCGAGGGGATCGGGCCGGTGAGGTAGTTGTCGACGAGCAGCAGTTCTTTCAGCCTGGGAAGGCTGGCCAACTCCGGGGGAATCGGCCCGGACAGGTCGTTGTCCCAAAGATGGAGTTTTTCCAAGCTGACGAGGTTACCCAACTCCGGGGGGATCGGCCCGGTGAGGCCGCTGACGCCGTCGCTCCTTCCGGGGCCTGTGTTGCTGGAGAGCCCCAGTTCTTCCAAGCTGGCAAGGTTGCCCAACTCTGGAGGGATCGGCCCGGTGAGGGTGTTGTTGGAGCCCCAGCTGTTGGTGAGCCACAGTTTTTTCAAGCTGGCGAGTTTGCCCAACTCCGGAGGGATCGGACCGGTGAGGGCATTGATGGCGAGGTTCAGTTCCCTCAAGCTGGCGAGGTAGCCCAATTCCGGGGGGATCGCCCCGGTGAGGTTGTTGCGAACGAGCGACAACCCCACTACCCGCCCGTCGCTAACGGTCACGCCGTGCCACTCCCCCAGCGGCGCATCCGTCAGCCAGCCGTCGTTGCCGCTCCAGTTCGGCCCGTCCGTCGCGTTGTAGAGCGCCGCCAGCGCGACCCGGTCGGGGTGTTCCGCCGCCACCGCGAACACGGCCCGCGCCTCCAGTCCGTCCGGGTCGCGGGCCGTCAACGTCACCGCAGCCTCGCCCACGGCCCGCGCCGTCAGGCTTGCCACCGCCCCGTTGACGGCCACCCGGACAACCGACGTGTCGGAGCTTGCGGCCGCGAACGTCAGCGCGTCCCCGTCCGGATCTTCGAAGTACCCGGACACTTCCAACTCCACCGGCGCGCCTTCGGTCACCAGGCTTTGCGCCGGTATCTCCCCGGACGCCGCCGGAGCCCGGTTCACGGCCACCGCGAAAGAGGCCGCCGCCGCCAGTCCGGAGGGATCGGAGGCCGTCACCGTCACCGCTCCTCCGCCCCCGGCGCTTCCGCCCGCCAGACTCGCCACCGTCCCGTTGACGGCCACCCGGACAACCGACGTGTCGGAGCTTGCGGCCGCGAATGTCAACGGATCCCCGTCCGGATCTTCGAAGTAGGCCGCCACGTCCACCGACAGAGTGTCGCCCGGGCCCGCCAGCTGTTGCGTCGGCATCTCGCCCGTCGTGACCGGAGCCTGGTTTGCGGGCGGGACCGGGGCCGTCGCGTCGCCGGAGCAGGCAAGCGCGAGCAGCGCCGCCGCCAGCAAGGGAGCCGTGTGCTTCGTCGGCATCGGATCATCGCCTCCGGTTTGGGAAGGTGGCCGCCCTACGGGTTCTGGAGGGGCTTGCACCGTCAGGGGTTCCCACAAATGGACCAAGATCGAGCGACAGCGCCAGTTGGTCGCTCACTCGCGGCCATCGGCGGCGATCATGGCGCCGGTCCGTCCGCAGCCGTGACAGCGGGCGGAGCGTTCACGGGCGCGGCCGCAACCACCGACCTCGACGCCGCAACAAGCCGTCCAACGCGACCGCGCCGAATTCTTCCGCGCCATCGGCCAGCAACTCCGCCGCGTGATCCGACTCGCGCCAATCGCAGGCTCGCCGGTTGCCTCTCTCCCGCGTTCAAGGAGATAATGATATTCCATCAACTGCCACCTGCCCCGGCCTCGTGCCTCACGCCTCCCAGTTCTACGAAACCGATGGTGACTGTCCTTGGGCACCCGCTCGAAGTGGAGGACGCCTGACATGTCAGCGTCAACGACGATACGATGAACAGACCAACCAGAATCCTGTCGGCGGCCTTGGGCGTCATGGGCTTCGCGGCTGCCGTACGGGAGAGCATCGAGAACTCGGCCCCGGAGCCCGACTCGATCAGGTCCGAACACCCGGCTGAATTCTCTGACCCAGGGGACCTTATCGAGCTTGGGGAACCCGTCTGGACAGCTGACACCATCGCGGTGGAGATGGGCGACATGGTGGTAGGGAACCCGCGCGCCCACGAACTCCAAGATACCTAAACGGGGGGCCACCGGAGAGGCACCCCATGAAGAGACGCCCGAAACGCCGCAACCGCATCGCTTGGACCGGGGGACAACCTCGATGTCCTTCGCGAGATCAATTCGGGGTCCGTCGAACTGATCCATCTCGCTGGCATCCGCGATGGCGACGCCTATCCGAACATGGGACGATGAGCGGTACATGCGGAGATAGCGGAGGAGTGAACGTATTCGGAAAGCCCTGCGGAGCTTATCCGGTCCGGCGCGAGCAGGAGACCGCGGGCCGCTGCCGCCACCATGGCGATGCCCATGGGGAGGCTGACCGACAGGAACGTGCGCGTGGCTACGTTCAACAAGAGACCGAGAAGCAAGCTAGTTCTCGTCCGTAATCTCGTAAGTCGCTGTCGTCATTGAAGTAACGGAACTACGAGAAGGCTAGTTTTGCTGCATTTGGGGTGTCAAAGGGTTATTTT
>JAJDVR010000150.1 GCA_022826025.1 Gemmatimonadota bacterium
AACGTCACCGCGCTGAGCAACCTCGCCGTGGTCCTGATGTCCATGGACCGCAACGACGAGGCCGCCGAGATCTACCAGGCGCTCCTGGCGCGCACCGACCTGGATGCGCGCGACTACTATGTCACCGGCATCGGCCTCTACAACGCCGAGAACTACTCGATGGCGGCGCAGGCCTTCGGCCGGTCGTACGAGCTCATTCCCGAGAGCCGGGACGCGCTCTACAACTACGCCCAGGCGCTCTACCTCGCCGGAGAGCTGGACGAACTGTATCCGGCCGCGGTATCGCTCGCGGAGATGGATCCGTACAACAACAACGTCTACCGGCTGCTGGCGCAGGGGCTGATGGCCCAGGGGGACACGGCGGAGGCGGCGCGGGTTCTGGAAGAGGAAATGGCGACCCTGGAGTTCGAGATCGACGGCACCATGCTGCAGCCGTTCGGCGGGGGCGGAGGGGCGGTCAACGGGGAGCTTGTCAACCATTCCCTGGAAGGCGGCTCTATCGACATCCGCGTGTTTTTCTACGGCGTGGACGGGCTCGAGATCGGAACCCAGGACGTCTCGGTGCCCGTGCCTGCGGCGGAGATGAGGGAGGTGTTCCGAGTCGAACTCGACACCGACCAGGATGTGGTCGCCTATCGATACGAGGTCATTTCTCCGGAGCCATAATTTCGCAGGGCCTGCGGGGGCCCGGGCGATGGCGCGTACGGCGCGTCGCCCGGGCCGCTGCCCGGTCAGGTCCGCCCGCGGGCGTAGCTCAGTTGGTAGAGCATCAGCTTCCCAAGCTGAGGGTCGCCGGTTCGAGCCCGGTCGCCCGCTTCCTTCCCGGGTGACGAATCCGTCGCCCGTTCCTCGCCGGCGCGATGCCGACCTGCCCGCGCCATTTCAGACCTGGAGACGAGCATCATGAAGGCCATCCTGACCGCGACCTCCACCATCGCCCTGCTGGTTGCCGCCTGCGGGCCCGGGGCCGAGCCCCCGGGAGAGCCGGAGCAGACGACCGGACGCACGCCCCAGTTCGAGAACGAGTATGTCGAGGTCTGGAAGAGCGTGATCGTGCCCAACCAGCCGCTGGAGATGCACCGTCACGACAATCCCCGCGCCATCATCGCGCTCAAGGGCGGGACGCTGACGGTTGTGAACGACGCCGGCGAGCGGCGCGACATGACCTGGGAGACCGGCGGCGCCTACTGGCTGGAGGCCGACCCGCCGGGCGAGCTGCACGGGGACGTGAACGAGGGACCGGAGCCGGTGGAGGTGATCGTCGTGCAGCTGAAGGGCTCCGCGATGGAGAGCGCGCCGGGCGGTCGCTGAGCGACTGCGGAGGCGCCGGAGGAACAGAGGATGGTTCGGATCGCCGGGGTCGAGAGCGGGAGCATCGCCGAGGAGCTCCGGCTCGAGATCGGCACCCGCATCGTGCGCATCAACGGGCAGCGCGTGCGCGACGGCATCGACCTCGCCTTCCTGCTCGGGGACCCGGACCTGGCCGTCGAGACGGTCTCTCCGTCAGGCGAAAGCTCCGTGTACGAGATCGAACGGGATCCGGGGACACCGATCGGGCTGGTCCCGGAGCCCGACAAGATCCGGGAATGCGCCAACAAGTGCGTCTTCTGCTTCATCGACGGCAATCCGAAGGACGCGCGGCGCAGCCTGTGGCTGCGGGATGACGACTTCCGGCTCTCCTTCACCTACGGGAGCTACGTCACGCTGACCAACCTGGGACCGCGCGGCCTTCAGCGGCTCGTGGACCAGCGCATCTCGCCACTGTACGTGAGCGTGCACGCCACCGAACCGGCGGTACGCGAACGTCTGCTGGTCAACCGGCGAGCGGGGCTCATCATGGATCAGCTCTCCTTCCTCCTCGGAGGGGGGCTGGAGGTGCACACCCAGGTAGTGCTCTGCCCGGAATGGAACGACGGCGCGCACCTTGAGCGGACCATCGACGACCTCTGGTCGCTGGGACCGGGGGTGCGCTCTCTGTCGGTGGTTCCGGTGGGGCTAACCAGGTACAACGAGAACCGGCCGGTGCGACGCCTCACCGCAGCCGAGGCCGCGGGCGTGATCGAACAGGTCGAGCGGGCGCGGCAGCGGGCGTCCGGGGGGCGCGAGACCCGATGGGCCTACGCCGCCGACGAGATGTTCCTGATCGCGGGGATGGAGGTGCCGGGCGTCTCCTACTACGACGACCTCTCGCTCATGGAAAACGGGGTGGGGGCGGTGCGCCGCTTCCTGGACGACCTGGACGCCGGGATGGGCACGCTTCCCGATCTCTCCGGGCACCGCATCCGGGTGGTGACGGGCCGGTCGATGGCGCCCTGGATCGAGGCCCGCGCCGGGCAGCTGGAATCCGCCACGCGGGCGGAAGTCGAGGTGCTGGCCGTGACCAACCGCTACTTCGGGGACGGGGTGACGGTCGCGGGCCTGCTCGCGGGGCACGACATGCGCGCAGCGCTGGGGGAGGGAAGGCGGGAGGACGTCGTCCTGCTTCCGGCCGAGGCTCTGAACGCCGATGGAGTGTTCGTCGACGACTACCCCCTCGCGCGCCTGGAGCGCGAACTGGCGCCGGCGAAGGTGCTTGCCGGCCACGAGATCACGCGCATGCTGTCGGAACCATGATCGGCATCCGGCTCCCGGTGGTCGCGGTTGTCGGCCGTCCCAACGTGGGCAAGTCCACCCTCTTCAATCGCGTCCTGGGACGGCGCAAGGCGATCGTTGACGACACCCCGGGCGTGACCCGGGACCGGCACTTCGCCCGCGCCGACTGGGCGGGAAGGGACTTCTTCCTCGTCGACACGGGCGGGGTGGTGGAGGGCAGTGCCAGCCCGCTCGACCGGGCGGTGCGCGCCCAGGCGCTGGCGGCGGTCAGGGAAGCCGACCTGATTCTCTTCGTTGTCGACGCCAGGGACGGCATGCATCCGCTGGACGAAAAACTGGCCACGGTGCTGCGGCTGAGCGAGCGCCCGGTCCTGCTGGTGGCGAACAAGGTGGACAACCTTCCGCGCGAGACCTCCCACCACGAGTTCTGGGCGCTGGGCGTGGGCGAGCCCGTCCCCGTGAGCGCCATCTCCGGGAAGGGAAGCGGCGACCTGCTGGACATGGTGCTGGCAGCCCTGCCCGACGCCGAAACCGTCCCCGCCGAACCGGACACGGTGCGGGTGGCGGTGATCGGCAAGCCCAACGTGGGCAAGTCCAGCTTCGTCAACCGGCTCTTCGGCGAGGAGCGCATGGTGGTCAGCGAGACGGCCGGCACCACGCGCGACCCCGTGGACTCGACGATGCGCTACCACGGCCGCGATCTGGTCTTCGTGGACACCGCCGGGCTCCGTCGTCAGGCCCGCATCCACGACTCCATCGAGTACTACGCGTGGCTGCGGGCGACCCGGGTGATCCGCGAGGCGGACGTCTGCCTGGTTCTGACGGACGCCTCCTCCGGTATCCACATGCAGGACGTGAAGGTTGCCGAGGCAGCGTGGGACTCGGGCTGCGGGGTCATCCTGGTCGTCAACAAATGGGATCTGGTCGAGAGAAACGGCTCCACGGCGCCCGGAATAGAGAAGGCCGTGCGCGCGCGAACCCCGTTTCTGCGCTGTGTGCCCTTCGTCTTCACCTCGGCGCTCACCGGCCAGCGGGTGCGCAGGACCCTCGACCTCGTGCTCCGGGTCCAGGCGGAGCGGGAGCGGCGCATCCCGACCGCCGAATTGAACCGGGAGCTGGAGCGGCTGGTGGCGCGGCATCCGCCGGCCCACTCGCGCGGGCGCGCGGTCAAGGTACGCTACGGCACCCAGGTGGGCGTCACCCCTCCGGCCTTCGTCCTCTTCAGCAATCTGCCGAGAGAGATTCAACCGGCGTACGTTCGTTATCTTGAGAACGGGTTCCGCAGCCGCTGGCCGCTGGCCGGCTCCCCGCTGCGGATGCGCTTCAAGGCGGATGGAGGCTCAGGCAGACGATGACCCCGTTGATCTGGGTGCTGGCCGCCTATCTCGCGGGATCGCTCCCCACCAGCTTCGTGGTCGGGAAGGCGATCGGCGGCATGGACCTGCGGCGCGAGGGAAGCGGCAACCTGGGCGCGACCAACCTTTACCGCGCGATGGGGTTGCGCGTGGCGGTGCCGGTGGGACTGGTGGACGTCGGCAAGGGCTGGCTGCCGGCCTGGCTGTTTCCGATGCTTGACGGCGGCGCCGCAGACGGATGGGCGGCAGCCTACGGAGCGGCCGCGATCCTCGGCCACACCTTCTCCTGCTGGGTGCGCTTCCGGGGCGGGAAGGGCGTCGCCACCGCCGCCGGAGCCTTTCTCGCGCTTTCGCCGCTCGCCGTGTTGGTCGCCGCGCTGGTCTGGGTTCTGGTCCTGGCAATGCGGGGCATCGTATCGCTGGCATCGATCGCGGCGGCGGTCGCGCTGCCGGCGACGGTGCTGGCTGGGAATGCCGCGGGTCGGGCGGAAGATCCCTGGGTCACGGGGTTTGCGATCCTGGCTGGCGCTTTCGTCGTCTGGGCGCACCGGTCCAACATCGGGCGATTGCTGAGGGGCGAGGAAAAGCGTATCCATGACGATCGCCGGGCCCGGCGGGGCGAAGGTGGCTGATCCGTCCCACAGGATCGGCGTGCTGGGAGCCGGCAGCTGGGGAACGGCGCTGGCGGCGCTTGCCGCCAGCAGGGGACACGACGTCTGCCTGTGGGCTCGCGAGCCGGAGGTCGTGCAACAGATCCGGGAAGGCGGCGAGAACCAGTGCTTCCTGCCGGGCATCGAACTTCCGCACGAACTGGATGCGACCGGAGAGATGGCGCGGGCCGTCGCCGGCGCGGAGATCGTCATGTCGGTGAGCCCGGCCCAATACGCCGGTGCTGTGGTGGGTCGCGCGGCCCGCTTCCTGGAGCCCGATGCCGTGGTGGTGTCGGCCTCCAAGGGGATCGAGATCGCGACCCTGCGACGCATGGACGAGGTGATGGCCGAGCTGCTCACGCCGCGGCAGAGCGAACGCCTGACCGTGCTCTCGGGTCCGAGCTTCGCGGCGGAGGTGGTGCGCGGCCAGCCCACCGCGGTGGTGGCGGCGAGTCGATCGGAGGAGGCCCGCCTGCTGGTTCAGGCCGCCCTGCAGGGCCCCAGCTTTCGCGTGTACACCAACGAAGACGTGATCGGGGTCGAGCTGGGCGGCGCGCTCAAGAACGTGATCGCGCTGGCCGCCGGAGTGGTGGCTGGCCACGGCTTCGGGCACAACACGCTCTGTGCGCTGATCACCCGCGGGCTGGCCGAAATCACCCGGCTCGGGGTTGCCATGGGCGCCCGCCCACCCACCTTTTTCGGGCTGGCGGGAATGGGCGATCTGGTCCTTACCTGCACCGGTCAGGTGAGCCGCAACCGCACGGTGGGCTTCGAACTCGGACGGGGGCGCACCCTGGACGACATCCTGGGCGGGATGACGGCGGTGGCGGAGGGGGTGAAGACGGCCGAGGCCGTGCACGAGCTGGCTGCCAGGTATCGGGTGGAGATGCCGATCTGCGACCAGGTTTACGATATCTTGATGGGGAGAACGGACCCTGCCGAGGCGGCGAACAACCTCATGATGCGGGATCCCAAGCCGGAGCACTGGTCGTGACCGCATCTCCGGTCCCGGGGCCCGGGAGGAGCCATTGAACGAACCCATTGCGCAGCGCGCGTACTATTCCATCGGCGAAGTATGTGACCTCACCGGCATCCAGGCGCATGTGCTGCGCTACTGGGAAACACGATTCGAGCTGCTTCGTCCCGTGAAGAACCAGGCCGGCAACCGGGTCTATCGGCCCCGGGAGGTCGAACTTGTGCTCCTGCTCAAGCGTCTGCTCTACGAAGACAAGTACACCGTGGAGGGTGCCCGTCAGGAACTGGCCCGGATGCGCAGGACGGGAGGTCTCAAGGAGGCCCGCAAGTCGGCGCTCGCTCCCGAACTTCGCGGCCAGCTCAAGAGCGACCTGGCGGAGTTGATGGACATCCTTTCCGTCCCCGGCGCGACCGGCGATTCCTGACCGGCCGCGCATGCACATCCTGTGCACGAACGATGACGGCTACATGGCTCCCGGCCTGGCCATCCTTCAGAGCGCCGCGCGACGACTCGGCTCGGTGCATGTGGTGGCGCCCGACCGCGAGCAGAGCGCGACCAGCCACTCGCTCACGCTGCATCTCCCGCTGCGCGCCCGAACCGGCCCGGGGGGCGTTTCCGTAGTCGACGGTACACCGACGGACTGCGTCATCCTGGCACTGAGCGCGCTTCTCGAGGAGCGCCCGACGGTCTGCTTCTCCGGGGTCAACCACGGGTCGAACATGGGAGAGGATGTCCTCTATTCGGGCACCGTGGCGGCTGCAATGGAAGCGACCGTGCTCGGCATCCCGTCGGTCGCGGTGTCGTACGCCGGACGCGACCTGACCGAAGGTCTCGGCTGGTCCGAGCCTCTTTCCGACCTTCTGAAGCAGGTGCTCGCCAGACCATTCCCCACCGACACCCTCTTCAACGTCAACCTTCCCCCGATTCCCCCGGCGGAGGCGAAGGGGGTGCGGGTCACCCGGCTGGGTCGCCGCAGGTACAGCGATTCGCTGATGCGCGGCCGCGATCCCATGGGGAAGGAATACTACTGGATCGGGGCATCCACGCCGGCGTGGAGCGGCTCCGCCGACTCGGATTTCCGTGCCGTGGAGGAGGGCTACGTTTCGGTGACCCCGCTCCACCTCGACCTCACCAACTACAGGCTTCTTGAAGAGGTGCGGGCGTGGGATCTGACGATGCAGGATTGACGCGCCGTCTCTACGACTGGGTGCTGAGCTGGGCCGGGACGCCGTACGGCGCCTGGGCGCTTGCGGTGCTCGCGCTGGCGGAGTCGTCGGTGTTCCCGATTCCGCCCGATCCGCTGCTGCTGGCGCTCTGCCTGGGCGCTCCGGCGGCGTCCATGCGCTTCGCGGCGCTGACCACGGCGGCGTCGGTCCTGGGCGGGGTGATTGGCTACGGCATCGGTGCGGGCGCGTGGCACCTCTTCGACCAGTTCTTTTTCGACCATGTCCCGGGGGTATCGCCGGAGAGCTTCGCGCGCGTGCAGGAACTGTATGGGCGCTACGACTTCTGGGTGATCTTCCTCGCGGGCCTGACTCCGCTGCCGTACAAGGTGTTCACCCTCTCGGCCGGGGTCTTTGCCATCGACTTCCCGGTATTCGTGCTGGCCAGCTGTGTCTCGCGTGGATTGCGCTTCTTCGTCCTGGGAGGTCTGGTGTACCGATGGGGTCCGGCGTTGCGGGGCGCGATCGATCGCCATTTCAACACCTTCACCTGGATCTTCGGCGTTCTGCTCGTGGCGGGCTTCGCGGCGGTGGCGTTGCTCCGCTGAAGCGGACGGCGGTAGAATGGGGTTCGCGCGCCTCCGTAGCTCAGGTGGACAGAGCACCGGATTCCTAATCCGGGGGCCGCAGGTTCGAGTCCTGCCGGGGGCACTTCGAGAGGTCACGGGCCGCAAGAGGCGGCCTGCCTTCACGTTCCGTCATCCGAGGTAAACCAGATGATGTCCTTCGCTCATGTACTCGCATTGGCCGTCGCGGTTCAGGCCGCGCCGGATCGCGTGGAAGTGCTCCCCGCCAGCGCGCAAGTCGCCGTCGACGCCGTGCTGCCGCTGACCGCCCGGGTCCTGGACGCCGAGGGGGCGGTCATCGACGGCGCTGCCGTCACCTGGGTGGCCGTCACCCCCGAGCTGGTGTCCGTGGATGCGTCTGGCCAGGTGACCGGCCTGCGGCCGGGGAAGGCCCAGGTGGCCGCCATGGTCGGGGGCACGGTGGTGGGGTTCGCCGACCTGATCGTGCCGCAGCTGGGGGCCGCCACCCTGGCGGTGGCCGCGCCCGGTGCGATCGTCGCGGGCACCAGCGCGCCCATTTCGCTGACGGGCACCACCCGGCTGGGAGAGGTACTGGACGCGCCAACGGCATCCTTCACCTCTGGCGCGCCCGCGGTGGCCAGCGTGGACGCGCTCGGGCGGGTGTACGGCCTCGCCCCCGGAAGGGCGACCATCACGGTGCGGTCGGGTGTCGCGGAGGAAGAAGTGGAGGTCTCCGTGGAGGCGGACCCCGGGTTCACGTACACGCTCGAGCCCGCGGCCTCCACGGTGCGGACCGGCGACGTGGTGCGCTTCCGGGCGGCCGCGAACCTGCCATCGGGCGCGGGCGGGCCCGAGTTGCTGCCCGCCTGGACGGTGGCGGGGGTGGGGGCCCAGATCGACGCCGACGGCGCGGAGGGCGTGTTCGTGGCCGAGGACCCGGGGCGCTACGTCGTCTACGCGGTGATCGGGGAAGGCGTGGTGCGCACCGCCAACGTCGAGGTGACCGAGCGCATCTCGGATTCGGAGCTGATCCAGGTGGGGCGGGGGCCGATCTCCTCGCACCACTCGGGCGACATGTGGGTGTTCGAGGGCGTGGACGGGCGCGACTATGTCTACGTGGGCACCTACATGCACGACTGGATGAAGGTGTGGGACGTCACCGACAGCGGCGCGCCGGTCCTCACCGACTCGATCCAACTGGACGCGCGCCGCATCAACGATGTGAAGATTCATCCCGACAACCACATCGGGATCGTCACCCGCGAGGGCGCCTCCAACCGCCGCAACGGCATGGTGCTCCTCGACCTCGCCGATCCGGCCCACCCCGAGATCATCTCCCGCTACGACGAGACCCTGACCGGAGGGGTGCACAACGTTTGGATCCTGGGCGACGAGAACCTCGTCTACGCCTGCCACAACGGCACCTCCGAGATACACATCATCGACATCTCCGACCCGGCCAACCCGGTCGAGGTGGGCCGCTGGGGGCTCGACAAGCAGGGCAAGACGCTGCACGACGTCATCGTCCAGGACGGCTACGCCTACCTTTCCTACTGGAACGACGGCGTGATCATGCTGGACGTGGGGGCGGGCACCCATCAGGGCACCGCGCGCGAGCCCGCCTTCGTGAGCCAGTTCAAGTACCCGATCGGCAACACGCACGTGGCCTGGCGCCACGGCCGCTATCTCTATCTCGGCGACGAGATCTTCCCGCCGGGATGGGATCCCGAGCGGCCCATCGAGGCGCGCGGCTTCATTCACGTGGTGGACTACTCCGACATCGAGAACCCGGTCGAGGTGGCGTGGTACGAGGTCCCCGAAGCGGGTGTCCACAACGTCTGGGCCGAGGGTGACCGCCTTTACCTCGGCTACTACCAGGCGGGGCTGCGTGTCCTCGACATCTCCGGCGAGCTGCGCGGAAACCTCTACGAGCAGGGCAGGGAGGTCGCGGCCTTCGTGCCCCGGGACGGCGACATGGTGGTGCCCAACTGGCCCATGACCTGGGGAGCCCAGATCTTCAAGGGCCGCATCTACTCGTCGGACCTGAACTCGGGGATCTGGATCACGGAGCTGAGGCCGAAGCGGGTGGTGTTCTAGCTTGGCCTAGCCAGGCTAAGCTAATTCGGACCAAGGAGGGGCGAGCCGCCTGGGTCAGACGCTGCTGCGCAGGATCGCCGCCACCAGCAGCAGCCATCCGGCGATGAGCAGTACCCCGCCGACCGGCGTGATGGCTCCGAGCCAGCGGGGTCCGGTCAGTACGAGCAGGTAGAGGCTGCCCGAAAAAACCGCCGTCCCGGCCACCATCAGCCAACCTGCCCAGCCCGTCAGCGGGCCGGCCAGCCGGGTGGACAGCCACGCGACGCCGAGAAGCGCGAGCGCGTGGTACATCTGGTAGCGCACGGCGGTCTCGAAGATCTCGAGGTCGCGCGCCTCCAGGCGTTCGCGCAGGGCATGGGCTCCAAACGCCCCCAGCGCCACGGCCAGGAGCGCCAGCGTGGCTCCGCTCGCGGCCAGGGCGCGCGCCAGGGTCGTCATGGGCTCTTCTCCTCAGTACGCAATGGCGTATGCCTCCCGCCTCGGGTCGGAGGCGGCGGTAAGGGTGCCGTTGCGGTCCCGCAGGATCATGTGGGCGCCCCCGAAGGTGGCCGTCCACCCGTGCACGACTTCGACCTGGTGGCCCAGGGCGCCGAGTTCTCCCAGGGCGGATGCGCCGATGCGATCCTCGAAGGCCACCCCGAGCCCGTTGTAGCTGCGGAAGCGGGGTGCTTCGATGGCTGCCTGGGGTGTCATGCCGAAGAGCACCATGTTGTTGACGATCTGGATCAGGCTCTGCGGCTGGCTGTCGCCCCCCGGCGTGCCCAGGGTGAAGGCGAAGCTGCCGTCGCTGCGCAGCGCCATCATGGGCGAGAGCGTGTGATAGGGGCGCTTGCCGGGCGCGATGATGTTCGGATGCCCCGCCTGCAGGTTGAAGAGGGCGCCCCGGTTGTGGAGCACGATGCCCGTTTCGGGCTCGAGCAGGCCGGAGCCGAAGCCGGCGAACAGGCTCTGGATCCAGCTGACCGCGTTGCCCCACTGGTCCACGGCGGTGAGGTAGACGGTGTCGCCGGAATCGTCCGCTGATCCGCCGCCGCCCGCGGCCATCTCCGTGCCCACCCCCGCCGCGCGCGCCTCGGCCGCGGCACCCGCGTCGACCATGCCGGCACGGCGGGCCAGGTAATCGGGGTCGAGCAGGCGATCCAGCGGGATGTCGCTGAATTCCGGGTCGGCGGCCCACTGGTCGCGGTCGGCGAAGGCCAGCTTCTTCATCTCGATGAGGGTGTGGAGATAGTCTGAGGTGTTGTGACCCAAATCCTTCATGTCGAACGATTTCGCCATCTCGAACAGCTGCAGTTGCGCGATGCCCTGGGTGTTGGGCGGCATCACCAGCATGGTGTGGTCCTCGTAGTCGCCGCGCAGCGGCTCCACCCAAGTGGTGGTGTGCGCCGCCAGGTCCGGAGCCCGCACGTAGCCTCCCTCGGCCTCCACGAAGGTGCCGATGCGATCGGCTACGAAGCCGTGGTAGAACCCGTCCTTGCCGTCGGCGGCGACCCGCTCGAGGGTGGTGGCCAGCGCGGGATTCCTGAGCAGGCTGCCCACCGGCGGAGGCGCGCCACCCGGCAGGTAGAGCGCCCGCGCGTGGTCGTTCAGCGACCGCGAGGAGCCCGCGATGTCGCTGGCGAGGCGGGTGGAGACGGGGAAGCCGTCGCGGGCGTAGCCGATGGCCGGCTCCAGCAGCTCCGCCATCGGCCGGGTGCCGAAGCGGTCCAGGGCGTCCACCCAGGCGGCCACGGCGCCCGGCACCGAGACCGAGAGCGGACCGTTGCCGGGGACCCGGTCGAGTTCGCGTTCGGAGAAGAGGGCCGGCGTGGCCAGGGCGCCGGCGCGCCCGCTTCCGTTCATCGCGTACACGCGCCCGCTCTCGGCCTCGTAGTAGATCATGAACGCGTCGCCCCCGACGCCGTTCATGTGCGGGCGCACCACCGCCAGCACCCCCGCCATGGCGATCGTCGCGTCGATGGCGTTGCCGCCCCGGCGCAGCACCTCGTGACCCGCCGCCGCCGCAAGCGGATGGCCGGCCGACACGGCCGCGGTGACGCCGCGCACGTCGGGGCGGTTGGTGGCGGGGAAGACCACCTCCCCGGAGCTCTGCGCGGTCGTGCTGGCCTGCGCCGGCGCCTCCGCGGTCTCGCACGCGGTCGCGGCAAGGAGGACACAACTGATCGCGAGGGTGGCGGCCATGGCCGCGCCCGCAGTGCGGTGTCGGGCTGTTGCGGGAACATCGCGCATGGATGGAACTCCTGGATTCCGGTTCATCGGTGGCTTTGCTGTGAAGCGGGAACGCCCATGTGATCTCCGTGTGCACGATGCCACCGCGATGCGGTCCCGCGCCACCCCCGCCCACCGGGCCGCTCGCGCGGCTGGTGCGGACGGCCGGTCGCGGACAGGTTCAGATCATGACGGCCAAGCGGAAACTCGGGCTTTGGATGTGCACCTCCCTGGTGGCGGGGAGCATGATCGGCTCGGGCGTCTTCCTCCTCCCGGCGTCGCTGGCCCCGTTCGGGGGCATCAGCATCCTCGGGTGGCTGGTGAGCGCCGGAGGCGCGATGTGCATGGCGCTGGTGCTCGCGCGGCTCGGAGCGACGTTGCCCAGGGTCGGGGGACCGTATGCGTACGGCCGGGAAGGGTTCGGAGACTTCGTGGGGTTCTGGATCGCCTGGTCCTACTGGATTTCACTGCTCACGGGGAACGCCGCCCTCGCCGTCGCCACCGCGAGTTACGCGACCGTCTTCTGGCCGGCTCTGGCGGTCTCGCCGGCCGCGGGTCTGGCCACGGCGCTGGCCGCCCTGTGGACCCTCGCCCTGGTCAACGCGCACGGCGTGCGCACGGCGGGGCTGGTACAGCTCGTCACCACCGTGCTGAAGCTGTTGCCGCTGGCGGCGGTCGGCACCGTCGGCTTCCTCTACTTCCAGGGCGATCACTTCCAGCCGTTCAACCCGGCCGGAGAGAGCCCCTTCAGCGCGGTAACGGCGACGGTCGCGCTCACCCTGTGGGCGTTTCTGGGGCTCGAGGCGGGAACCGTCCCCGCGGGCGACGCGCGCGATCCTGCCCGCACCATTCCGAAGGCCACGATCCTGGGGACGTCGATCGCCGCGGTCGTCTACATTGCGTGCACCGCCGCGGTGATGGGCATCATCGCACCCGCGGAGCTTGCGCTGTCCACGGCGCCGTTCGCCGACGCGGCGGGGTCCATCTGGGGAACCTGGGGCCGCTGGGTCATCGGAGCGGGCGCCACCATCTCCTGCTTCGGGGCCCTCAACGGATGGGTACTGCTCACCGGGCAGATCCCGCGCGCGGCCGCCCTCGACGGCCTGCTCCCGGCGCGCCTTGCGCACCTGAGCCCGCGAGGCACGCCCGTCGTGGGGATCTTCCTGTCGGCCGTCCTCGCGACGATCCTGATCGCGATGAACTACACCAGGGGCCTGGTGCAGGCCTTCACCTTCCTCATCCTGCTGGCCACCCTGGCGACGCTCCTGCCCTACGTCTTCACGAGCATGACGGGACTCATGATGGCGCTCCGCGAGCGCTCCAGGTCACGAGCGGCCGGCCGCGCGGCTGCGCGATCCCTTGCGCGAGCGATCGTGAGCGTGCTCGCGTTCGGGTTTTCGCTGTGGGCGGTCATGGGCGCGGGCCCGGAGACGGTGTTCTGGGGATTCCTGATGCTGCTGGCCGGAGTACCGGTTTTCGCCGCGATGCGCTGGCGGGGGGGTGATTCCACCCGGGGGAGATCGGCCTCCGGCGATGGGACCGGAGGCGCTGCATGAGCGAAGGACCGGGAGGCGCGTGGTGAGCCCGGCCACGCAGGCGCCGCTGGAAAGCGGGTCTCCGTCGACGGACGGCTTCGGCGTGACAGCCATGACGGATCCTCTCCGGCGCGTTGCGATGCGCCGCCCCGGCCGGTCTACGCGCGAGGCCGATCCCGCGCTCTGGCACTACGCAGGGCCGCTGGATGGGGGTCGTCTGCTGCGCCAGTACGACGTTTTCGTGGCGTGTGTCGCCGATTCGGGGGCGGACATCGAGTGGATTCCAGACGCGGACGATGGCCTCTCCGACTCGATCTTCGTCTTCGACCCCTCCTTCATGACCCCCGCGGGCGCGATCGTGCTTCGTCCCGGCAAGCCGCTCCGGCGCCCCGAGGTGGCGCTGCACGAGACCCTTTATCAGCGGCTGCGCGTGCCGGTCGTCGGGAGGGTCGAGCCACCTGGTCTGGCCGAGGGGGGAGATCTGCTCTGGATCGACGACACGACGCTCGCGGCGGCACGCTCGTTCCGCACCAATCAGGCCGGTATCGATCAGCTGCGGCGCATCCTGGCGGCCTGCGGCATCACGCTTCTCACGTTCGATCTTCCCGTGTGGAAGGGCAGCGCCGCCTGCCTGCACCTCCTGTCGGTGATCAGCCCGCTGGATCGTGATCTGGCGCTGGTCTACCCTCGCCTGCTGCCCGTCGCGCTGCGCGAGTTGCTGCGGAAAGCCGGCATCCAGTGCCTGGAGGCGAGCGACGAGGAATTCGAGGCTTCGAACGGGCTGAACCTCAATGTGCTCGCGACGGCGCCCCGGAGGTGCATCGCGGTCGACGGGTTCCCGCATACGGTGAGATTGATGCGTGACGCCGGGTGCGCGGTGACCTGCTTCGAAGCGGATGCGCTCTGTATCCCGTGCGAAGGCGGGCCGACCTGCCTTACCCTGCCTCTGTGGCGGAGGTAGCGGAGCCCGCCAGAGCCCCGCCGGCCGATTGTCCCGGGGCTCGCAGAGGCTCCGTGCAACACCTTTCCCGCAATTGCCGTACTGGATGGCCGGACGGTTTCCGATTCCCTTCCGCGCAGCACAACCACGGAGGCTCAGCCAATGGACTGGGAAGCCCTCGTCGCCCTGGTCGTTCCTTCCCTGTTCATCGTCACGGCGGGAGGCGTGATCGTCCTGCGTCCCATCGCAAGCCGACTCGCGATTCTGCTCGAAGCGATGGCGCGGGAGAAATCCGGTTCCATGTCGGAGGAAACCCGACGCCTGCGCGAGACGGTCGAGACGATGAACGACAGGCTCTCGCTGCTCGAAGAGCGTCAGGACTTCACCGAACGGCTCATCGGGCCCCGCACCGGCGGCGCCGGCCCCGCCGAGGGCGAGGAGAACCGATAGGCTACTGGCCGATCACGGCGCCGGGCGCGCCCGGGTCGGCCGACATCGGTTCGTCACGGCTCACCACGACCGTGGCCGACTCCGCGATCAGCGGGTCGGGACCGGTCACGACTTCGTGGTCCTTGTCCGGGTAGTCGAGCCGGGAGAGGAAAAACTGCATCGCGGCGATGCGCGCGCGCTTCTTGTCATCCGACTTGATCACCGTCCAGGGCGCGTCCGCCGTGTCCGTATAGAAGAACATCGCCTCCTTGGCCTGCGTGTAGCTGTCCCACTTGTTGAGCGACGCCAGGTCGACCGGAGAGATTTTCCACTGCTTGAGCGGGTCGGTGCTGCGGCGCTCGAAGCGGTAGGCCTGTTCGTCCTGCGACACCGAGAAATAGAACTTGAAGAGCAGGATGCCGCTGTTGACCAGCATGCGTTCCATCTCCGGGCACTGGCGCAGGAACTCGAGGTACTCCTGACCGGTGCAGAAGCCCATGACCCGCTCGACCCCGGCGCGGTTGTACCAAGAGCGGTCGAAGAGCACCATTTCCCCGGTTGTCGGCAGGTGCCGGATGTAGCGCTGGAAATACCACTGGCCCCGTTCCACGTCGCTCGGCTTGTCGAGCGCGACCACGCGCGCGCCACGCGGATTCAGATGCTCCATGAACCGCTTGATGGTGCCGCCCTTGCCGGCGGCGTCCCGCCCCTCGAACAGGATGACCACCTTCCTTCCGGAGCGCCTGACCCATCGCTGGACCTTCAGCAGCTCGACCTGGAGCCCGGCTTTCTGCCGCTCGTATTCCTTCCTCTTCATCTTGTCGCGGTAGGGATAGACCCCATCGCGGAAGATGCGCTCGGTGGTGACCCGACCCCGCGAGTCCCCGGTACCCGCACCGGGTTCGCGGGCATGGTCGCTGTTTCCTCCGATCATGTTGCCGGCCATGATGCTCTCTCCCATGTCCTGAACGGGTCCCTCCGCTACCGCGAACCCCCGGCGCGCGCTTCCACCAGCCCGGGGACCTCTTCGTCGGCTGCGGACCATGCCTGCGCCAGGGCGGCGTAGGCTTCGCGCGCGGCGGCTTCATCTCCGAGGGCCGCCGCGGTGCGCGCCAGCCCCAGCAGCGACTGGGTGCGCCGGGGCGTGCGGGCAAGCTGGTCGCGCCAGGCCGGGAGCGCCTCCCGCTCGCGACCGAGAGCGGCAAGCTCCACCGCGAGCAGTTCATGGGGCGGCATGGGTGTGGCCGGGGGGCCAAACTCATAGGGAAGCGTCTCCTCCTGCCGGGCCGCGTCCCTCAGCAGCGCGATGCCCGTCTCCGAATCTCCCGCGGTCAGCGCGAGGAGGGCGTCCAGCTCCATCAGGAGGATGGCGTGCCGCGGATTGCCCTCGTCGCCGGGTTCCCCGTGGCGCGCCCGCAGCTGACGCGCGCGCTCCGCATCCCCCGTGCGCAGCGCGGCGAGGGCGTCTACGAAATCATTGGGGAGCGCCAGCCCGGGGAACGCCGTCAGGTCGGCCGAGATCTCTCCAGCCCGCGCCCAGTCTGCGGGGTCGATCACGGCGCGCGCCTTCATCTGCACGAAGTACGCGGCTTCGTCCGGGGCCGGCGCATCCGCCATGCGCGTCATGCACGCGGCCATCCCGGCGGCAGCGTCCTCGAGGCGTCCCAGCTGCAAGTGGCCGTAGTGCAGCCACGACGTATAGTGACCGCACACGTTCGCCCGCTGGCCCCGCCGGGCCCTCGCCGCGTTCTGCACGTCGCGCGCGCGCACGTTGGCCGACACCACGTCCTCCCACAGGCCCATGGCCACGAAGATGTGGGACGTCATGTGCTGGGCGTGGCCCGCGTCCGGCGCGATTCCCGAGTACGCCCGTGCGGCGGGAAGGCCCAGAGGGGCGTGGATGGGGTCGTCAAAGGCATGGATGACGTAGTGGGCGGCGCCCGGGTGCATCGGGTTCTCCTCGAGCACCGGCTGAGCCACGGCGGCCGCCTTCATGTAGATCGCGAAGTCGCGCCCGCCATGTGCCGTGCCGAGCAGCGAAAGCGCGTAGAAGGTGCGCGCGTCCTCGTCCTCGGGGTACTTCTCGGCCAGCCGCCTCATGGCGTCCCGGTAGCGGAAGTCCCGCTCCTCCTTGGAGCCCTCGCCATAGAGGACCTCCACCGTCTCCAGCCAGTCTCTCTCGCGCTGGGTGGGGACGAGGGCAAGCCTGTCGCCGGGGGTGGGCGCGAAGGCGGCGAGCACGGCCAGCGCCGCTTCCCGGTCCTGCTCCATCCAGATCGGATGGTTGAAGGTCTGGGCTTCGCCCCAGTACGCCATCGCGAAGTCCGGATCGATCTCGCGTGCCTGCCTGAATCGGGCCGCGGCATCCTCGTACTCGAAGTTGTGCAGGAGCAGCAGCCCGGCTTCGAAGTGCGGCTGAGCCTCGGGGGACCCCGACGCAGGGAAGTTCACGGTTCCGAGTTCCTGCGCGCCCGCCGGGGCCGGGGCGAGGAGGTGGAACAGGGCACCGAGAACCAGGATGGTCTTCCCGGAAGCCGTCCAGGTATGAGCGTTCATCTGGCTGATTCCATCGATGGTTGAGGATCTGGCTTCGTATAATGTCTGCCGACCTCGGGAGAGGCGCCAGAGCCCGTCGTTGCGCAGGTTTGGTCGATTCCGACGGCGGGCTTAGGTTCCTGACGCTCGCGATGGACGCAGCCGGTGCTCGTCAACCTGCGGAGAGCCCGATGCCCGACGTATCTCTGGGTTGTTTCCCGTGACGCGCCCCGCATCCGTGGGGGTCAACTTTCGTCCCCTGGTGCCGTCGGATTGGCCGGAGGTGGCCGAGATCTATCGCCAGGGAATCGAATCCGGCAACGCCACCTTCGAGACCGAGGTTCCGACCTGGGATGCGTGGAACGCGGGCCGGAGCCCTGATTGCCGGATCGTCGCGGAGATGGACGGCCGGACCGTTGGTTTTGCCGCGCTCAGCCCTCTGTCGGGCCGCTGCGTCTACGATGGCGTGCGCGAGGTGACGATCTACATTGCGGAATCGGCCCGGGGCCAGGGCGTGGGCAGCGCATTGCTGCGCGAGCTCGTCGCGGACACCGAAGCATTGGGCATCTGGACCCTCGAAGCGGGCATCTTCCCCGAGAACGGGGCCTCGATCCGGATTTTCGAGCGGTGCGGATTCCGCATTCTCGGCACGCACGAGCGCCTGGGCCGGTTTCATGACGGCCGCTGGCGCGATGTCGTGCTGATGGAGCGGCGGAGCCGGGTCGCGGGAGTGGACTGACGATTCCTGTGCCAGCCTCCGCCCCGGTGCCGTCCCGGTCGGCTGCGAGCCGCCGGAGCGCGCTCACGGTCGCGATTACGCTGACCGTGGCCCATCTGGCGAACGATGCCTACGTCGCCTTCCTGCACCCGCTCCTGCCGCGTCTGATGGACAAGCTGGGTCTGTCCATCGCGGCCGCAGCCGTGCTGAGCGTGATCCTCTCCCTGACGTCGTCTCTTCCGCAGCCGGTCATGGGATACCTCGCCGACCGCGTGGGCCGGCGCTGGCTGGTGGCGCTCGGGCCCATCGTCTCCGGCATCTTCCTCAGCCTCATCGGACTCGCACCGACCTTCGGCGTGCTGGTCGCGCTGCTGGCCCTGGGCGGGCTCGGGAGCGCCTTCTTCCATCCGCCGGCGGTGTCCCTTGCGGGTCGGGTATCGGAGGGGAAGGGGAGCGGTCTGCGCGTGTCCATCTTTTCGTTCGGCGGACACCTGGGTTTTGCGCTCGGACCGGTCACCGCGGTGGCCATCGTCGGTGTCTTCACCCTGGAGGGCCTCTGGGTCGCGATGTTTCCCGGTATCCTCATCGGGTTTGCGACCCTTGCGTTTCTGCCTCGCCCCGTGCGCGGCCGCGTACCCGTGCCGCCGCCCTCGCCGCGACAGGTGCTGCGCGCGCTCGGGGGGCCGCTCGGCCTGGTCTTCGGCATCAGCGCGCTGGGGGCGTTCGTCCAGCGCACGCTCCTGACCCTGTACCCCATCGTGGTCGACCAGACCGGCGGCTCGGAGGCCCTCGGTGCGGCTTCGCTCAGCATCTATCTGGCACTTCAGGCGGGCGGGACCATCTTCGCCGGCCTGCTGACCGATCGGATCGACCGTACCCGCCTGCTGGCGGGGATCTGTGTGCTTGCCGCCCCCGCGCACTTCCTGGCGGTCTACCTTCCACCGGGGGGTGTCGCGGCCTTCATGGCTCTGGGCTTCGCGGGGCTGCTGAACATGGCGGTGCTCCCGCCGACGGTGGTCATCGCCCAGGAGATCCTTCCCACGGGGGCCAGCATCGGCTCCGGGATCGTGATGGGGCTGGCGTGGGGCGCGGGCGCGCTGGGGGTGGCGTTCGTGGGCGCCCTTGGGGATGTCGTGGGGCCGCAGCAGGCGGCGCTCACCGTCATGCCGATGTTCCTGGTGGGCGCGGTGCTGGCCCTCCACCCGGCGCTCCGGCCACACGCGCGCTCGGGTACGTCGGCGGCGTTGAGGCGCTGACGGGGTCGGGCGATAGATTGTTTCTGGCGGCCGCTTCGCCGGCCCATCCATCTTCCCGCCGCACCTTCAGTTCTCAGGAGGGATCCGCAAATGCGCCGTCTCGTCCCCGTCCTCGCCCTGTGGTTCGCGCTCCCGGCCAGCTTCGCCGCCGCGCAGGTACCCGAACTGCCACCGATCCTCAAGGTTCGCAACTATCTCCCGCACATGACCCGGCCGGAGGTCGAGGACCTTCTCACCCGGACGGACATGGTCATCTTTCCGGTAGGCGCGCTCGAGCAGCACGGCACCCACCTGCCGATCGGCACCGACCACCTGAACGGCGTGGAACGCGCCAAGAGGGTGGCCCAGCGAGCCGAGGTGCTGGTGGCGCCCATCCTGCTGCCCGGGCAGTCACCCTACCACATGGAATTCGCGGGCACGGTGACCCTTCCTTCGACGCTCGTTCAGGAAGTATATGTTGAATCTGCAAAAAGCCTTATGCGGCATGGATTCAAGCGATTTCTAATCTTGAACGCCCATGGCGGCAACCAGGCCATTACGACCTTCATCGTGGATCGCATCAATCAGGAGACGGAGGGAATCGCCGTGGATCTGGGCGCGGTCTCGGGCCCGTTCAGGGCTGCCGACCGGGACCCGCAGCCGACTCCGGCGCCTGCCGTGCTCGACCGCCACGGAGGCACCGGCGAGACCTCCAGATCGCTCTACCAGATCCCCGATCTGGTGGATCTGGACGCCGTCGAAGTCGCGCAGGTGACCATGCCCGCGCACATGGAGGCGATGCTGCCCGAGGTGCTCGCGGGAGATCCGACCGCTCTGGCGGTGTTCCTGGCGGAGGGACTGAAGGACGAAGCCACGGGGAAGGGGACGTCGGCCGCGCAGATGTCGACGACCGGGGTCTGGGGGGAGCGCGATCCCGCCGGGGCGAGCGCCGAGCGGGGGCGGATCATGACCGAGTCCTTCGTGGACGCGGCTGTGGCGTTCATCGAACGATGGAACGAACTCAGGCCGCCCGGCACCGGGCGTTAGCACCCCGGCGTCGCCTGCGCCGGCGGCTCCGGTTCCCGTTGACCCGAACGGAGCGCAAAGATTAGGTTTGGCGCGGCGTTCCCGGGCTTGTTGCGACTCCGTGCGAGCCATGGACGAACGCGACGGAGTCCCGCACCATCCCACAGAATCGCTTCATGTCCAAGTATTCCCGACGTCCTGGCCCGGGAGGGCCGCCGGCCAGCGCGCCAGACGAGGATGACCTTTTTACCAGCCGGGTCCTCGAACTCACGGTCTGGGCGCAGAACAACGCCCAGACGCTGATCTTCGCGGGCATCGTGGTTGCTCTCGCCATAGGCGCCACCGTCTACTACTTCAATTTCAGCGAGACGCGTGAGAACCAGAGCGCCCTCGAACTCGAGCAGATTCATCAGGTGGTCGGGGTGGTCAGCACCGAGGAGACCCTCGCCGAGCTGAACCGGTTCCTGGAACGCTTTGACGACGCCGCCAGTACGGCCGAAGCCCGGCTTCTCCTGGGTCAGGTCCAGCTCGAGAACGGGAATGTCCAGGGCGCCATCGACGCGCTGCAGCCGCTCCGCGGCCGCCTCGGGGAACCGGTGGCGCTGCAGGCCGGCTTCCTTCTGGGCGCCGCCTACGAGCAGCAGAGCCTGTGGGACGAAGCGGTGGCGACCTATCTCGATATCGCCGACGAGACCGACCTGGGCTTCCAACTGCGCAACGCCCTCTCCGACGCAGCCCGCGTGCGCGCGGCGCAGGGTCGTTACGCCGAGGCGGAGGCTCTGCTGGGCGATCTCCTGGACGAACTGGACGCGACCGACCCCGGCCGCGGCGTCATCGAGATGCGCCTGGCTGAGATGCGCGCTCGTCGGATGTCGTCCGGGGGTTGAACTCCCGAAGCGACTCGGAGAGCGTCCGCCCAGGCACGAGCCAACCGCTCCGTCCGCTCGCCGTCCGCACGTAGAGGTAATCCCCGAAGCGGCCGATCACCGGCACTTCGGTTCCCGCGTCCAGTCGAGCCAGCACGGCCGAGTCGTCCGTGGGCGCCGTGAGCACTGCCCGCGCCGCCGGCACGGTTTCCCGCGCGAAGGGGGCCTCGACCGGCTCGGTGAGGCGCGCGGCCACGTAACCTGTTGTGCCGTCGGGGAGCCGGGCCCGAAAGAAGCTGCCTGATCCGGCGAGAACCCGGAGCGGCGTGTGGCGGTCCAGTTCACGCACCACATCGCTTCGCGAGCCGGGCCCCGTCCGCAGCCGGACTCCTCCGTTGCGCACCCGGCTCCATGCGCCCAAACGCTCCGTGTCCACTGTGAGTTCCGGAATGGTGGCGCGCACCGGATCGATGAACGGAAAGGGATCGACCGCGCCTTCGCCGCGCCGATAGAGGCCCAGGTGCAGGTGGGGCGGAGTGGTGCACGCGTTTCCGGTGTTGCCGACGAAGCCGACGGTATCGCCGGGTTGGACGAACTGTCCGTCGCGGACATACTGGCTGTCCAGGTGGGCGTAGTAGACGCTGGCGTTGCGCACCGGGTCGCGCACCCACACCACCTTGCCGCCGATGCGGGTGTCCCGCACCCGGCTGACCCTTCCGGCCGAGGCCGCGAGCACGGGCGTTCCGCGGCGCGCGAAGATGTCGACGCCCCGGTGGATGCGCGCACCCCCGTCCCGCGGCGCTCCGAACCAGCTGTAGATGTACTCCGAGCCGCGCCCTTCGACGGGGAACACCAGCTGGGCCTGGATCTCCAGCCTGACCGAGTAGCTGCCGCCCCGCAGAAGCTCCGGCTGAAGCCGAAGCACGAACTCACCGCCGCGCCAGGGTTCGTGCGAGAACGTTTCGACAGGCGATTGCGACGAGAAGACGGGCCTCAAGGGGTCACCGGGGTCGGTGGGTACGCGGAAAAGGTCCACGAACACCCGCGCCGGCTCGCCGGAATCGACCGAGACCTCGACCGTCAGCCTTCGTCCCCGCTCAAGGCGAAAACGGTATCCGGCGGCCTCCGGGGCGTCGGGGCTGATGTAGCCTTCCTCCGCGTAAGGCAGCGATACCGGGAGCGGCTCGGCGAGGGCAACGCGTCCCGCCGTCTCCCAATCCCTCGCGAGCGCCGATTCTCCGAGTCCGGCGACGTTCAACCGAGCCTGGTAGGCCTCGTGCGGCGTCAGGTCGCGGAAATGGTCCCGGGCCTGCTCGACCTGCTCGCATCCGGACACGACCAGGAGTCCGGTCAGGACCAGAGAAAGGACGACGGTGTAGCGGCGTGGCTGCCCCGAGGCGTGCAGCCCGGGCGCGACACCCGAGCAGCTCCCGGTGATGTTCGAGCGCAATCGTGCCGACATCAATCCACCTCTCCCGCATCCCGAAAACGCCTCAGCCATCCCATCTCGCAGCCATTTTAGCGAGCCGAGGCCGAAGAGGGAAACCGCGTGGCCGCGCAATCGCCGTACCGTGCATCTTCGCCGAACGACCGGATGCTGGCCCCAAGGCGCCCATTCCTGCGCATAATATGTATTATGTATAGTCTCGGAATCTCGCCGTCCCCTCTCGGAAATCCGTGACGGCAAAAATCCCCGATTACACCCGCAGAATTCCGTGATTTCAGCAGTCGGAATTCTGATGTGAGGGGGCTGGGGCCTTCGGTCAAGGATCCTGACGGAAGATCGTCACAGCCGGCCGATCAGGTCGAGGATTCGGAGCATCCAGACGCGCCAGACCGCTTCCCGAACGATCTTCCCCGACATCTTCGACTCACCGGAATCGCGCTCGGTGAAAACGATCGGGACCTCGACCAGACGAAAGCCCTTGCGTGCTGCGCGGAACTTCAACTCGATCTGGAAGGCGTATCCGTTGGAGACGATGCGATCGAGGTCGAGGGCCTCCAGGACTTCCCTGCGCCAGCAGTTGAAACCACCGGTGGCATCGGCGACCGGAAGACCGGTGATGGTTCGCGCGTACCAGCAGCCGAAGTAGCTGATCAGCAGCCGGCTCATGGGCCAGTCGACCACGGTGACCCGGCCGTGGAGGTAGCGGGAACCGATGACGACGTCCGCGTGCCGCGTCTGTTCGATGAACGCCGGCAGCATTTCAGGGGAATGCGACAGATCGGCGTCCATCTCGCAGAGCAGCGGGTAGCCGCGCGCAAGCCCCCACCTGAACCCCGCCAGGTACGCGGGACCGAGACCGAGTTTTTCGGTTCGATGAAGAACGTGGATGCGGGGTTGGTCGCTGGCCAGTTCATCGGCCAGCTGCCCCGTGCCATCCGGCGACCCGTCATCGATGACCAGGATCTCGATGCCTGGATGCTGCTCCAGAACCAACGGCACGATCCGGGGGAGGTTCTCCCGCTCGTTATAGGTCGGGATGAGGACGAGGAGCCGCCGGTCAGGCATGGGGCGCTCCATTCTCCGCTCGCAGGGCTTCGTAGACCTCGAGGTGCCGTTCCACGAGCCGATCGTTGCTCCAGCGGGTGGCGACGCGCTCCCGCCCCCGGCGTCCGGCCTCCCGCAGATCGGTTCGGCGCAGGAGGGCGACAAGCCGTCTGGCGAGATCGGCGGGATCCCCGGGCTCGAAGAGGGTCCCCACCGATTCGTCCACGATCTCGGGCAGTCCTCCTACCCGGGAAGCGGCCACCGGAAGCCCGCACGCCATGGCTTCCAGCGCCGCGATTGAAGTTGCCTCCATGAGCGAGGGAACGACCGCAACGGCGGCGGAGGAAAGGATGCCCGGCATCTCGGCATTGGGCCGCGCGCCGAGGAAGCGGACTCGCTCGGCCACGCCCAGCTGCGCGCTCAGGCCCTCCAGTTCCTCCCGCTCCGGTCCGTCACCCACCAGAATCGCCTCCACTCCGGGAACCGCCGCGGCGATTTCGGGCATCGCCTGCACGAAAAACCGCACTCCGTTCTTGGGAAACAGACGGCGCGGCACGACCAGCAGAGGCCCGGACACCGGTGGAAGCGACGGTGTGCAGCGCCGGAAAACCGATGTGTCCACCCCGTTGGTCACCGGTTCGGTCGACAGACCCGGGAGCAGGCCGTCGGCGACGTCGGCGATCTCGACGCTGGTGGCGAAGGTATGGTCGGATGCGCGCAGGAGGGTGCGCAGCCCCGGCCGCCAATGCGCCTTCCCCGCCAGCCGAAGGAAGTGGGAGGTGTGCAGGGTGGTAATCAACGGCCGGGCGCGGATCCGGCCGGCAATCCAGGCCGGCGGGATGGAGGCGATGGCCTGCGCGTGCACCACGTCGACGCGGGCGCTCGCCCGGGTGGTGCGCGGTGTCGAGCACATCGAATGCAGGAACCACCCTCCCGGGTTGCGCGCCGGAAGCCATGTTCTCCGGACGTGGATGTCCCCCATGAGCTGCTCGCGCGGAAGACTCGGCCGGGACCGCGAGGTGACCACGCCCACCCGGTGTCCCCGGGCCACAAGTCCCCGGCACAGGTTGAAGACGTGGCTCTCCAGTCCGCCCACCTCCGGCGGGAAATAGATGCAGTGCATCAGGATGTTCATGGCGCTTCCGGAAGCCAGTCACGGGTCCGACGGGTGACTCCGGTGAGCCGGTGCGCCACGATGTCGGCGATCCGCGCCGCCGCGTCGCCATCGCCGTAAGGGTTGGCGGAACCGGCCTCCCGGTCCCCTTCCCCGTCTCCAGCGGCCAGCGCGGCCAGGGCTTCGGCGACGATGCGGTCCCGGTCGGTTCCCACCAGCCTGGCAACCCCCGCCGCCACGCCTTCCGGGCGCTCGGTCACCTCCCGCAGCACGAGGACCGGCGTGCCGAAGGTGGGCGCTTCCTCCTGGATTCCCCCGGAGTCGGTGAGCACGACGCTCGCCCGGGCGAGCGCCCGCAGGAGATCCGGGTACGACAGCGGGTCCGTCAGGTGAACCCGGGGATGGTCGGCGAGGTGCTCGCGCGCCGGGCGGACCACCTGCGGATTCGGGTGCACGGGATAGATCACCTGGGCATCCGGACAACGGTCCGCAATCTCGCGGACGGCCCGGAAAACCCGACCCAGAGGTTCTCCGAACGACTCGCGCCGATGGGCCGTGAGCAGCACCAGGGAGCCACCTCCCCCCAGGAGTTCGGCCAGCACCCGGTCTCCGATTGCGGCGTCGTGGCGGGCCAGCCGCAGGAGAGCGTCGACCACGGTATTGCCCGTGACGTGAATCGAATCCTCCGAGATCCCTTCGTCCAGCAGGTTTTGCCGCGCCAGCGCGGTAGGCGCGAAGTGAAGTTCGGCGAGCGTGTCCGTCATCTGCCGGAACAACTCCTCGGGATACGGCGCCCACCGGTTGCGGCTGCGCAATCCGGCCTCCACGTGACCCACCTGGATGCGTTCGAAGAACCCCACCAGCGAACCGAAGAAGACGCTGGCCGTGTCGCCCTGTACCAGCATCATGGCAGGCGCGAACTCGCGGACCATGTCCCTCAGCCCTTCCATGCAGCCCCGCCCTACGTCGTAGAGGGTCTGGCCGGACTTCATGATGTCCAGGTCGAAATCGGGGATGATGGAGAAGGCTTCCAGCGCCTGGTCGACCATGTCGGTGTGCTGGCCGGTGAGCGCGACTGCGCTCTCCACCAGGTCGGCGCGACCGCGCAGCGCCTCCGCCACCGGGGCCATCTTGATCGCCTCCGGCCGGGTGCCGATCACGACCAGGACGCGGGGACGCGTCATCCCCGGCGCCGGTCGGGGTGGGGATGGTTTGCGTCGGCGCAGCCGACGCCGGGCGAGCCGCTCACAGGCGCTTGCGCATGCGCGCCGGGAGGATGCCGAGCTGGTCGCGGTACTTGGCCACCGTGCGGCGCGCGATCCGGACGCCGTCGGCGCGCAGGAGCTTGACGAGAGCCATGTCGGTGAGGGGCTTGTGAACGTTCTCCCCGGAGATTAGCGCTTCCATCTTCGCCTTGACTCCGCGAGCGGAAATGTCTGTGCCGCTTGTGGTTGAGAGCCCGCTCGAGAAGAAGTACTTGAGGCTGAAGACGCCACGCGGCGTCTGAACGAACTTCTCGTTGGTCACGCGCGACACGGTCGATTCGTGCATCTCGATATGGTCGGCCACCTCACGCAGGGTGAGCGGCCGCAGATGCTGAACCCCCTTTTCGAAGAAACCGTGCTGACGCTCGACGATGTACTGCATCACCTTGAGCATCGTCTGGCGCCGCTGTTCGATGGCCTGGATCATCCAGCTGGCGGAATTCAGCTTGTCCTTGATGAACGTCTTGTTCTCTCCCTGGAACAGGCGCTTGTCCCGGGCGACCTCCTGGTACGAGCGCGCCAGCCTCAGCTGAGGCATGCTGGTGTCGTTGGCGAACACCATGTATTCGCCGGAGATCTTCTCTACGATCAGATCCGGGACGATGTAGTGCTCGGGTTCGGGTGAGTGCCGGAGTCCCGGCTTCGGGTCCAGCCTGGCGAGTTCGTCGGCGGCATCCTGGATCAACCGGGGCGCTACCCCGAGGGCGCGGGCGATGTTGGCCCAGCGGTGACTCAGGAGGTCGTCGAAGTGCTCGTCGACCATGGTCCGGATGAGTTCATTCTCCTCCCCCGATTCGCGCAGCTGGATAAGGAGGCATTCGCGCAGATCGCGTGCCCCCACGCCCGGGGGATCCATGTCCTGCACGGTCTCGAGCATCTCCTCCACTTCACCCAGGCCGAAAGGGGCGAGCATGATGGCCAGCTCCTCCGGAGACTCGTCCTCGGCGGCTTCGAGGGCGACGTCCCGCACATCCTCGAGCCAGCTGTTGAGGTCTTGGGCGATGGTTTCCAGCGGACAGCGCAGGAGGCCGTCGTCATCGATGTTGCCGATGATCTCCTGCGCGATCCTCTGCTCGCGGCCGGAGAGCGTCAGCAGCTGAGTCTGGTTCTCGAGATGATCGCGGAGGTCGGGAGCTCGTGACGGCGTGGGGATGTCGAAGTCACGAGGTTCGTACTGGGCGCGGTGTCCGCCGGCGTCGAATCCGTCGAGCAGGATGGATTCCCAGTCGACCTCGTCCCCGTCTTCGTCCGCGCCATCCTGGTCGAGTTCCACTTCCTGCTCGGTGTCGCCCTCGACCACCTCCAGGAACGGGTTTTCCGTCATCTCCTGCTTGAGGCGTTGCTGAAGGTCGAGCAGCGGAAGATGAAGCAGTTCCATCGCCTGGTACAGGCGCGGGTTGATCTTCATCTCCTGCCTGAGCTCCGGGCTCTGGATGAGCCGTGTGCCGAGACCGGTCATGCCGCCACGGGGGGATTGAAGCGCTTGCGCATGCGATCGGTCAGAACGGGGCCGAGATAGATTTCGGCGACTTCGTCGTTCCAGACCAGTTCGGAGACGGTGCCGACCACCCGGATGCGGCCCTCGTGCATGATGTAGGCGCGGTCGACGATCTCGAGCGTCTGTTCCACGCTGTGGTCCGAGATGATCACCCCGATGCCGCGGTGGCGCAGCCCGGCCACGATCTGCTGGATGTCGTTGACGGCGATGGGATCGATTCCGGCGAAAGGCTCGTCGAGGAGCATGAACTTGGGACGCTGGACGAGCGCCCGGGTGATCTCCAGACGACGCCGTTCCCCGCCGGAGAGCGAAAAGGCCTTCGAGTGGCGAAGGTGGCCGATGGAGAGCTCCGACAACAACTCGTCGAGGCGCTGTCTGCGCTCCGCCTTCGCCAGCGGGAGCGTCTCCAGGATCGCCATTACGTTCTGTTCGACGGTCAGGCGCCGGAAGACGGACGGCTCCTGGGCGAGGTAACCGACCCCGAGGCGCGCGCGCCTGTACATGGGAATGCCGGTCAGCACCCGGTCGTCCAGCCGCACCTCCCCGGCCTGGGGTGAGATCAGCCCGACCATCATGTAGAAGGTCGTGGTCTTGCCGGCGCCGTTCGGCCCGAGCAGCCCGACGATCTCGCCCTGCTCCACCGCGATGTCAACGTCGTTCACTACCTTGCGGCCGCCGTAGCTCTTGGTCAGCCCGGTCGCGACCAGCCGGCTGGCCGGAGGCGAGGCGCCGTTGTCCTCCGCCTCGCTGGCCAGCACGCCGAACTTGTGCTGCAGCACCACCGCCATGGCCTCGATGTTCTCGACCAGCGAACCGCGGTCGACGGATATCTCTTCCCACAGCTCGGCGTCGAGGGTAAGCCGCTCCCAGCCGTCTTCGCGGGGATCGCGGCCGGCGATGCCGACCGCCTCCAGGCGCCCGATCACCTGTTCCTCCAGGTAGCCGCCGAGTTCGCCGCCGCGCTCGCGCCAGGATGCCTTCAGGTGGAGTTCGAGTTCCTCGTACTGGCGGCGCACCGACGACACCCAGTCGTCCCGGCCCACGCATCCCGAATCGTCCGCGCCCCGGATCAACTCCAGAACCGCGACCGCCACCGAGACATCGTGCGGCTCGAGTTCCTGCATCAGTTCCAGAAAGCGTTCCAGCGTCATTTCATCTCCGTGTGGCAGGGGGCGCCGCGGTCGTGTCGGGGGGCGCCGCGGTCGTGTCCGGGGGCGAGGCCACGAGGGGCTCGAGCTGCACGCCGCGGGCGTTGCCTTCCACGATGACCGAGGTCACTTCGCCGTCCTGCATGAAGATAGTGATCAGGTTTCCCCGGACGTAGTGGAGGGCGAGCCGGCTGTCCGGCTCCGGCTCCGCGGCCGCGTCTTCTCCCCCGTCCTCTCCCGCGGGTTCCTGCGCGTCGGGGTCTTCCTCCGTGGCGGCTTCCCCCGTGGGCTCCCCGGAGACCTCGTCCCCGGCCACAGCTTCCTGCGCGCCCTGCTCGTCGGCCTCCTCCCCCGCCGCGGCCTGCTGCGGGGGCTCGTCGACGGCTTCTTCGTCCCCTTCCCCCGCCTCGTCGCCTTCACCTTCCGCGCCGCCGCCGGAGGGCGTCATGCGATAGAGGCTCGCGGCCTCGCCGCGAGCCTCCAGCCGATCAAGCTGGTAGCCGCCGGCCGCCTCGCTCGAGGCCGGTTCGGTGCCTGTCCCGGTCGACGTTTCGGCGGCGACGGGACGGAAGACGGCGATGATGGTGTCGCCGGAGACCCAGTCCGAGCGCGCGATCTCCGGCGTGTCGTCGGTATTGAGGGAATCGCGGGCGAGCGACTCGCCGCGCGCGTCGCCCACGGCGACCACGCGCTCCAGCACCTCGTTGGGGGCCAGAACGTCGATGGAATCCCCCTCCAGTTCGAACGTCTGGGCCACGGCGCGCGGCCGGGCGGGAGGAAGCACCGCAGCCGAGTCTCCGGTCTCGCCCGACGTGGCGCGCAAGGCGTCCTCGTCTCCGGGGGCCGGTTCTTCGCCGAGCGGGATCGCTTCGCCCAGCGCCGGTTCGGCGGACTCGACCCGGACGTCGTCGGTGGTCTGCTCTTCCGATGCAGTAGCGGTGGCCGCTGCCGAATCCCCGGATGGGCCGCCGACACCCCCCGGCGGCCCGGGAAGTTCGGTCTCCGGCGCCCGTTCGTTCATGGCAACGATGCGATGCAGCACCCCGTCCCGCATCAACACCCGGACCTCGGGCGCGGTCAGGTCGATCTCGCTTCCGGAGAGTGCGGCATCACCCCGCGCCGCGACCTCGTTGCCGCCCATGTCGAGGTCCACCGCGTCGCCGCTCAGAACGTATTCGGCACCGTATCCGAAGACGCGGGGAGCCGTCCCCCGCAGAAAGAGCCTGCCGGTGGCTTCCCGGTACTCGATGGAATCCGCGAGCGCGCGAAACTCATCGTTGTAGAGCTCCGCGTTGCCGGTGGCCAGCATGTAGTCCGCGCCGCTCAGGTAGATGCGCTCGGCATCGACGTCATAGGGGACGGGCGTGGTGTCGGGGGGTGGTGGTTCGGGGGGCGCAACCACTTCCTCGCCGGCCTCGACAGCCGCCGAGTCGACCGGAGGGACAGGGGTATCCGCGGCGACCTGGGTGGAGTCGACCGGCGCGGTCGAGTCCACCGGGTCTTCCGAGGCGGCACCGGCTGCAGTGGCGGTGGAATCCCCGGCGAGCACCGAGTCGCCCACCGGCGCCACGTCACCGGACGGAGCTTCCGCCGGGTCCACGACTCCGGCCGAATCGCTCTCCATCGCCGCGGTATCCGACGCGACGTCGGTCGAGTCCGAGACCTCGGCCAAATCGCTTTGCACCTCGGCGGAGTCCGACGGGACTTCGGCCGAATCGGGCGCGGCCGCCTGGGGCGATACCAGGATGACCGCATGCGCGCGCCGCCCGTTCAGGCCGAGGATGGTCATCTCACCGTCCTCGCGCCGGGAGCTGGAGCCGACCAGAACGGTGCTGTCGCCCTCGAAGATGGCGCCCGAGGCCCCATCGGTGATGTGGATGTTGCCGACTCCGATCAGCCGGCCCTCGGAGGCGTAGTGGTCGGCGCGGTCGGCGCTCATGAACGCCGTCGAGTCGCGGTACTCGAAGTTGCCGATGAAGCGGGTGTAGCCCGAGACGTCATCGAGGACGGCGCTGTCCGCGCGGATGATGACGCCTTCGCCGCAGCCGAACACCGGGTCGGAGATGAAGTTGTAGAAGCCGTCCGCCGTCAGCTGGACGGCGGAGGAGCGTGACTGGAGCAGGTCGCAGGTGTCCTGCGCCGCGACGCCCGTCGCCGGGCACAGGGCCGAGCCCGCCACCAGGGCGGCCAGAACCGGGGAGCGGCGCAATTCAGGGCCCTCCGCCGCTCCGCGTTCGCTGGTTCTGAATGAAGATGCTCTCGAAGTTGGCGTCGGACAGGAACGCGGATCCCTCGACCACCCGGCCTCCTTCCGTCATCGTCATGACCGTGGTCGAATCGCTCCAGATGCGGTCCCTCTGGGGCTCGTAGTGGATCTCCGCGCTCTCGATGCGCCGGTCCTCCATGACGAGAACGGCGTCGCCGCGCGCGACCATGTGCTGGGTGTCCTCGTTCATCATTCCGGTCCGGGAGGTCACGCGCGCCCGCTCCTCCCCGCCTTCGTCGTACATGATCAGGTTCACCGTGCGCAGCGCCACGGAGGTCGAGTCCTGCCAGATATACGCGGTGTCGGCCTGGATGCGGGCCTCCCGAATTCCGTCCACCGTCACATGGGTCACGATGTCGAAGAGGACCTGGTCGGCCTGGAGTGCGCGCAGTTCCTCGGGGAGCGGCGTCGTCGCCACCTGCTCCTCGCACCCCGCGACCGCCATCGCCGCGAACGCCAGAAGTACCGCCATCCTCTTGTTTTTCAACATTACAGGACTCCCGATCTCATCAGGTCGTGGAGGTGCACGACGCCGCGCAGCCTGTCTTTTCCGTCCACCACGGGCAATGCCATGACCCCGTGCTTCTCCATCTGCCGGGCGGACGCCGAGGCCAGCGTTCCGAGGCGGGCCAGCCTGGGCTCCGGGCTCATGATGGCGCGGATCGGAATATGCAGAAAGTCCGGTTCGCGCTCCATGAGGCGCGTGAGATCGCCGGCGGTCACGACGCCCACGACCCGGTCCTGCCCGTCCACGATGGGCACGGTGCCGCGCATGTGCGCAAGCGGCACGATGCAGTCGCGCACCCGCGCGTCCTGGAGGAGGGATGGGTACCCTTCCCCCACCATCACGTCCTCGACCAGAAGCGTGAGCCTGCGCCCGAGAGCGCCTCCCGGGTGCAGGCGCGCGAAGTCCGCGGGTTCGAAGCCCCTCCGGCGCAGAAGAACGATCGCCAGCGCATCGCCCATCGCCATGGCGGCGGTGGTGGAGGTGGTGGGCGCCAGGTCCAGGGGGCAGGCCTCCTCGGCCACCGAGCAGTCGAGGAGCGCGGTCGCATGCCGGGTCAGCGGCGAGCGCGGACTGCCGGTCATCAGCACGATGGGCACTCCGAAGCGCAGCAGGTACGCGGCGAGGTCGGCGAGTTCCCCGGTGTCGCCGCTCTTCGAGACCAGGATCGCGACGTCCTCGCGCGAGACGATGCCCAGGTCCCCGTGAAGCCCCTCCACCGGGTGGAGGAAGAAGGCGGAGGTGCCTGTGGAAGTGAGCGTGGCCGCGATCTTGCGCGCGACGATGCCGCTCTTGCCGATCCCCGAGACGATGACCCGGCCGGAAGCGGCCAGAACGACTTCGACCGCCTCGACGAAGGCCTGGTCGATGCGGTCGGCGAGATGGAGGAGCGCGCCGCCCTCCGCGCGGAGCACCCGGGCCGCTTCGGCAATGGCGGAGGCGGCCGCGCCGGCGTCTCTGCCGGGCAACGACGGCGCACGCGTACGGATCCCGTCCGCGTCAGCCTCTCCGGCCGCCCGTGTCTTCAGCGGGGACGTCATCGCTCCTTGCATCGCAATAGCCCTGGACCACGTTTTCCCATTCCCCCCGCGCCATCAGCAGGGCGCGCACGAATTCCCGAACCGCTCCCCTGCCCCCCTGCGCACGCGTCTGCCAGACCGCGTCCCGCACCAGCTCCGGGGTGGCGTTCCCGACCGCCACCGGCAATCCCACACGCCGAAAGACCGGCAGGTCGGGCAGGTCGTCCGCAAGCATGGCGACTTCGTCCCATGAAACCCCGTTGCGGGCCAGCAAGTTTCGTACCACGGGCATTTTCATCGCGCCGGGCACCTGATGACACTCCTCGATGCCGAGTTCGCGGGCGCGCACCGTGGTCGCCGCCGAGACTCGGCCCGACACCAGGGCCACCCGCATCCCGGTTCCCATGAGGAGCTTGATCGCCAGACCGTCCTGGATGTCGAAGCGCTTGAGCTCCAGAGGCGACCCGTCCGGCAGTTCGCCCATGTATACGCCGGAGTCGGTGAGCACCCCGTCGACGTCGAAGATGACGAGTCGGACCCGGCGCGCGGCCTCGTCGGGGAATCTTCCGTCCGGCCTGTTCATGAGAGCGCCCGCCGGATGGCGAGGACATCGTCCAGGAGCGGTGCCAGCGCCGTGAGCTCGAGCATGTTGGAGGAATCCGAAGGAGCAGTGGCGGGAGCCGGATGCACCTCGAGGAAGAGCCCATCGCAACCGGCGGCGACGGCCGCGCGCGCCAGGCATGCGATGAACTCGGGGTTCCCGCCCGTGCCCCCGCCGGCGTGTCCCTGGCGCTGGACGGAGTGGGTGCCGTCGAACACCACCGGAGTGCCGCATGCGCTTCGCACCCGGACGAAGGAGCGCATGTCGACGATCTGGTCGCCATAGCCGAAAAAGGTGCCCCGCTCGGTCACGGCCACCTCCCCGGCCCCCGCGGCGCGCGCCTTGTGTACGGCGTGCGCCATCTGCTCGGGAGACATCCACTGTCCCTTCTTGATGTTGATCGCCGAGCCGGTGCGGCCCGCGGCAGTGAGCAGGTCCGTCTGGCGGCAGAGGAAGGCCGGGATCTGCAGTACATCCGCCACCTCGGCAGCGGGCGCCGCCTGTGCGGGCTCATGGATGTCGGTGAGCACCGGGAGGCCGCAGTCCGCCTTGACCCGCTCCAGCGCCTGCAGGCCCCCCTCAAGCCCCGGTCCTCTCGCCGAAGCCAGCTTCGAGCGGTTGGCCTTGTCGAACGACGACTTGAACAACACCGGAAGACGATGCCGCGCGGAGAGGGACGCCAGGGCTTCCCCGACCGCGAGGTTCACGTCGTCGCCTTCGAGCACGCAGGGTCCGGCGATGAGGAAGAAGCTCTCAAACACCGCTGGCGTCCTTCAGAGGGCCACGCTCCCGGTCACCCCGCTTTCGGGCACGGGAGCGATGCCCGCGTGACGGATGGCCGCCTCCACGAACGAGGCGAAGAGCGGGTGTGCGTGCGTCGGACGGCTCAGGAACTCGGGGTGGAACTGGCAGCCGACGAACCAGGGATGCCCCGGGAGCTCGATCATCTCGACCAGGGTGCGGTCGGGGGAGAGCCCGGTGAACGCCAGCCCCTCCCGGGAGAGCAGATCCCGGTAGGCGTTGTTCACCTCGTAGCGGTGCCGGTGCCGTTCCTGGACGAGCGTCCGGCCGTAGATCCGTTCCACGTGGGATCCCGGGAGCAGCCGGCAGGGCCACTGTCCCAGCCGCATGGTGCCTCCCTTGCGGGTGACGTTGGCCTGGGAGTCCATCAGGCAGATGACCGGGTGCGGCGTCGAGCGGTCGAACTCGAAGGAGTTGGCGTCGTCGAGGCCGCAGACGTTGCGGGAGAACTCGATGACCGCGCACTGGAGCCCGAGGCAGATGCCGAAGAACGGCATTCCGTTCTCGCGCGCCCACTGGATGGCGTTCAGCATGCCCTGCACGCCCCGTTCTCCGAAACCGCCGGGCACCAGAACCCCGTCGTAATCCTCCAGCTCCCGGGGATCGTGGTCGCCTTCGTAGCGTTCGCTGGAGATCCAGTCCAGCTCCACGCTCACGTCGTGTTCGACCCCGCCGTGGATGAGCGCCTGCTCGATCGACTTGTATGAATCGACGAGCTCGGTGTACTTGCCCACGATGGCGATGCGGACCTTGCCGCGGGAGGGCCGCTTGATGCGCTCCACCATGCCCCTCCAGCGCCTGAGATCGGTCGTGGGTGCCCGGAGCTCGAGCCGCTCCAGCACCACCTCGTCCAGTCCCTGACGGTGCAGCTCCAGGGGGACCTCGTAGATGGTCTCCTGGTCGTGGGCTTCCACCACCGCGTCCGGATGCACGTTGGTGAAGAGCGCGATCTTGCGGCGGGTGCCTGCATCCAGCGAGCGCTCGGTGCGACACATCACGATGTCCGGGGGAATGCCGATCTGCATGAGTTCCCGCACCGAGTGCTGGGTGGGCTTGGTCTTGAGTTCCCCGGCCGCCGCCAGGAACGGCACCAGGGTGAGGTGGATCACCGCGACGTGCGGGCGTCCCATCTCCAGGCGGAACTGCCGGATTGCCTCCAGGAAGGGCAGGCTCTCGATGTCGCCGACGGTCCCCCCGATTTCGGTGATGATGACGTCGTTCTCGGGCGCCAGGCGGCGGATGGCGTCCTTGATCTCGTCGGTGATGTGCGGGATCACCTGCACGGTCGAGCCCAGGTAGTCGCCCCTCCGTTCCTTGTTGATCACGGACTGGTAGATGCCGCCCGTGGTGACGTTGTTGGCCTGGGACAGCGACTCGTCGATGAAGCGCTCGTAGTGGCCCAGGTCCAGGTCGGTTTCGGCGCCGTCGTCGGTCACGAACACTTCCCCGTGCTGGAAGGGCGAGAGGGTGCCCGGATCGACGTTGATGTAGGGGTCGAATTTCTGGATGGTCACCCTGAACCCGCGGGCCTTCAGGATGTGTCCCAGGGAAGCGGCGGCGATGCCCTTCCCCAGCGATGACACCACACCTCCGGTGACGAAGACGTAGCGTGTCCGGTCGGTCTGATTCTCGCTCATGTTCCGCTCACCAGGCTGGATGATTGCTGCTCCATTTCCCGCAGTCTCCTTTCGGTGTAGAGCACGTCGGTCGGCGTGTCGACGCCGGGGTGGGCGAACCCGACCACCGCCACGCCAATGCGGATGCCGGACTCGAGCGGGCGCAGCTGCTCGAGCTTTTCGAGGCGTTCGAGCGCGGTCGGGGCCATCGCCACCCATCGCTCGAGGGCATCGCGCGCGCAGGCGTAGATGCCGATATGCCGCAGATAGGGCTCGCGCAGCAGGTCGCCGGCATCCGGCTTCGCCGCGCGCTTGTACGGAATCGCGGCGCGCGAGAAGTAGAGCGCCCGGCCCGTGGCGGCGCGCGCGACCTTCACCACGGAAGGATCCTTCCAGGCTTCCAGGCGCTCCACCGGGGTCGCGCAGGTGCCGATCTCCCATCCCCCGCCGCGCACCAGCTCGACGGCCGCCGCCAGGTGGCGTTCCTCGAGCAGCGGCTCGTCCCCCTGGATGTTTGCGATCACCGGGTAGTGCCGGTAGCGCGTGCGTGCCGCCACCTCGGCGATGCGGTCGGTGCCGGAGGGATGGTCCGCCGAGGTCATCTCCACCGGAGCGCCCAGATCGCGGCAGACCCGGGCCACCTGCGTGGAGTCGGTCGCCACGACGGCATGGTCGAGCACCGGCATGGACCTCACCCTGCGCCAGACCCACTCGATGAGCGGCCGGCCGAGGATGGGGAAGAGGGGTTTGTTGGGGAGTCGTGTGGAGGCGAGCCGGGCGGGAACGATACCCAGGACGCGAGCTTTCATGCGCACTCGGTCATGCTTGAGGGACGGCCTCCACGTTCACGTCGGTTCCATCCGGTCCACCGGACGCCGTTCGATCAACGCCCGGTCCCTCCGCCAACAGGAAGCAAGATAGCGCGCGGCGCGGGATAACTCCAGAAGCCGGGAGCCCGCAGAATCGGCCCGGCGATGAGCGACTGACATCTAGTGACAACTACTGACGACTATTGGTGGCGAATCTCGAATCAGCTTTCAGAGGCCTCCAGACGATAGGCTCGGATGGAAGGCACATCGAGTTCGTCGCGGGAGAGCACGTAGATCCTGCCGTCCCTCACGACCTGAAGCAGATGTCCCGCGGGGAGCAGGATGGATCCGGCATGGGTTCCATCCGGCTCAAATGCGGCCCATTCCCACGCGGCGCTCTCGCTCGGGCCCCGGATGCCGATCCAGATGCGTTCCTCATCGTCGGTTACGAGCCCGGTGAGAGCGGGCCAGGTGTAGGGGGCGCCCGCGCGGAGCACATCTGCCATCAACTCGCGCATTTCTTCGACTTCAGCCCGCAACTCCGCAGAGGTCACCGGAATCGGGGACAGCGGATTCGAGAAGGAGTGAACCGTGGTTCCTTCGAAGTCGATGACGGTGACATCGAGCGCGTCCGAGTTCGCATACACGATTCGGTCATCCCCGAGCAGGCCGACGAGCGATTCGCGCCCGAACGGATGGGAGCCGACGCTCAGGAACCCCTCTCGCCGCACCACCAGCATCTCGCGGTCGGCCACGGTCGCGAGCGTGTCGGCGACCACATCGGCGGATTCGTCGAACGCCAGGAGAGCCTCCATTCGGTCCTGGTCCGCCGCCTCTCCCTCGCCAGCGCGGTAGGGAAGCCGATCCAGTGCGAAGAAGCGCCCCTGCCCCGGCAGTTTCCACAGATTGCTGACGATGCCCCGCTCGATATTCGGAGGAGGTCTGGTTGTGATCACCTCGAAGTTCTCCGGATCGAAGAGCGTGACCCGCCCCAGGCGGAAATCGTATACGAGCAGAGTGTCGCCCGGAAGGATCTGCACCTCCCTCAACTCGAATTCGCCAGGACCCTCCCCCTCTCGCCCCACCATTGCGAGCGATTCCAGCTCCGGGGTCAGCACGGTGATGCCGCCTTGCGGCCGGTCGACCAGAAAGACGCGGCCCCGGGAATCCACGTCGAGGTCGGCGATGGAGGTGAGGAACAGGTCGGGGCCGGAGACGGCTTCCAGGGTGACCTCCCACCACGATTCCGCGGTGGCCCATGGCCGCGGGCCGGTCGAGGTCGACGCGTTTCCCGTGCCTTCGCCATGAGGTGAATCGCCCGCGCACCCGGCCAGGGCCGCAGTGGCCAGCAGGCCGACGGTCAGCCGGGGCGCGGCCCGCCGGCCGTGAGCGCGCGTGAGATCCGGCAAGCCGCCGGGGGAGCCGGGTGGAAGCGTAGTCATGGTTCCCTCGCTCGAATGGCGTTCCGAGGTTTCTGCGTGCTACCACATGTTGAACACCACGCAGAGTGGAAGAGTTTGCGCCATTGTTGTTGAAAACTCAACATTTGGCCATCGCCCCACCCGGGGAGATTGCCCGATGCAGTCCCCGACCTACCTTTGTGGCGTCCCTTCGGTAGCCCTCCGCGGAGTTTTCCATGACTGTCAGGCACCCAACCCGGGCTTTCGCCCGCGCGTTCATCCAGTCCCTTCTCGCAGCCGGCGTCACGGCCGGCGGGCTCGCTGCCCAGCTGACCGCTCCCGGCGAGCTACCGGACGACTTCTTCGCCGACGCCGATTTCCGTCACGTGGGTCCGGTGGGCAACCGGGTGAGCGCGGTGGTGGGTGAACCCGGCAACCGCAACGTCTACTACCTCGGAGCCGCGTCGGGGGGCGTCTTCAAGAGCGAGGACGGCGGGCACACCTGGCGGCCCATCTTCGACGACCAGCCGGCTCAATCCATCGGGGCGCTGGCGATCGCGCCCTCCGACGCCAACGTGGTGTGGGCGGGGACGGGCGAGTCGTTCATCCGCTCCAACGTCTCCATCGGCAACGGCGTGTACCGGTCCACCGACGCGGGCCGCACCTGGCGGCACATGGGGCTCGACGAGACGGGGAGGGTCGGGCGCATCGTCATCCACCCCGACGACCCCGACATCGTGTACGTCGCAGCGGCGGGCCACCTCTACGGTCCCCAGCAGGAGCGGGGGCTGTTCCGCAGCACCGACGGCGGGGAGAACTGGGAGCGGGTGCTCTTTGCGGGCGAGAACTCCGGCGCGATCGACGTGGTGATGGATCCAACCAACCCGCGCATCCTCTTCGCCGCGACCTGGCAGATGCGGATCTGGACCTGGGGGCGCGAGAGCGGGGGCCCGGAGAGCGGCCTCTGGACCAGCCGCGACGGCGGAGACACCTGGACCCGGCTGGAGGGCGCCGGGCTGCCCCGCGGCACCATGGGCCGGATCGGCCTCGCGATGACCGCCTCCGACCCGGACCGGGTGTACGCGCTCATCGAAACCAACTCCAACCGGGAGTACGAGGAGCTCGAGGAACACGAGGGCACGCTGTGGCGGTCCGACGACGGAGGGCGTTCCTGGACGATGGTCAACGCCGACCACGCACTGGCCCAGCGGCCCCTCTACTACTCGCGCATGGCGGTCGCGCCCGACGACCCCGACGAGGTGCACTTCATGTCTACCGTGCACACGCGCTCGCTGGACGGTGGCGTGTCCTTCGAGGTCATCTCCGGAGGCGACAACCACGACATGTGGATCGACCCGCTCGACCCCGCCCGCATGATCATCGGCAACGACCAGGGTGTGCGCATCTCCACCAACCGGGGGCGCAACTGGTACCGGCCACTCCTGCCCATCGCCCAGATGTACCACGTCCACACCGACACCCGGGTCCCCTACAACCTGTACGGCAACCGCCAGGACGGGCCCTCGACCGGCGGGCCCTCCAACACCCTCACCGGGGGCGCGATCCCGGTGGGAGCGTGGCGCTCGGTGGGCGGCTGCGAGGTCGGATTCGCCATCCCCGACACTGTGACCAACGACGTCATCTGGTCGGGGTGCTACGAAGGCATCCTCGAACGCCACCAGCTCTCCACGGGGATCACCCGCACGGTGAGCGTCTGGCCCGACAACCCCGAGGGCTGGGCAGCCGCCGACGTCCGCTACCGCTTCCAGTGGACCTTCCCCGTCCACATCTCGCCGCACGACAACAACGTGGTTTACGCCGGCAGCCAGCACATCCACCGGACCACCGACGGGGGGCACAGCTGGAGCGTGATCAGCCCCGACCTCACGCGCGCCGACACCACGCGGATGCAGAAGACGGGGGGGCTTACCACGGAGGACGTGAGCCCCACCTACGCCTCCGTGCTCTTCGCCCTCGCCGAATCCCCCATCGAGGCCGGCACCATCTGGGCGGGCTCGAACGATGGCCTCGTGCACGTGACGCGCGACGGCGGAGAGAGCTGGATCGAGGTGGCCCGCAACATCTCCGGGCTCCCCGAGTGGGGCACGGTGAGCAACATCGAGCCCTCCCGCTACAATCCGGCGGCGGCGTACATCACGGTCGACTTCCACCAGCTGGGCGGGACCGATCCCTTCGCCTACAAAACGGAGGACTACGGGGCCTCCTGGCGCTCGCTCGCGGACGACATCCCGCGCAGCGTGTTCAGCTACACCCACGTGGTGCGCGAGGACCCGGTGCGTCCCGGTCTCCTCTATCTCGGAACCGAGAACTCGCTCTACGTCTCCTTCGATGACGGGGTGACCTGGGCACCCCTGCAGGGCGATCTGCCGCACGCCCCCGTGCACTGGCTGGAGATCCAGCCGCATTTCAACGACCTGGTGGTCGGCACCTACGGGCGGGGATTCTGGATCCTGGACGACATCACGCCGCTGCAGCAGCTGAGCGCGGAGGCGGTTGCGGACGGCGTGCATCTGTTCGCACCGCGTCCGGCGTACCGTTTCCTGCCCCGGGAAGCCCGCAACGCCCAGCCGGACGATCCGGCCGCCGGAGAGAACCCCGACTACGGGGCCTCCATCAACTTCCACCTGGGCGAGGATCTTGCCGGACCCGTCACGGTGGATATCGAGACGATGGACGGAACGCCGGTCCGCACCCTCTCCGGCAACTTCGGCTCCGGAATGAACCGGGTGATGTGGGACCTGCGCTACACGGCCTCGGCGACTCCGCGGCTCCGCACGCCGCCGCTCGAGCACGCGCATCGCGGCGTCGGCCAGGAGGGATGGCGGCCTCCGCCGGACGGTGGTCCGGTTCGGCCCCTCGCCATCCCCGGGCGCTACCGGGTGCGGCTCACCGCGGGCACCGAAGAGCGCACCGCCGAGCTCGATATCCTGCAGGATCCGGCCTCCGCGGCTTCCGCCGAAGACATGCGCGCACAGCTGGCCCTTCAGCTCGAACTGCGCGAAATGAGCGATTCGACGGCTGAGCTCATCAACCGCATCGAATGGACCCGCCGGGGCCTGGCGGACCTGGAGGAGCGGGTGCGCGGGAACCCGCTCTACGCCGAGATCGCGGAGGTGGGAGAGGAGCTCGGGCTGGCGCTCATCGAACTCGAGATGGAGCTCTTCGACCTGAGGCTCACGGGTGGCTCGGCCCGCCAGGACACCATCCGCTGGCCCCGGCGGCTATGGGCGAAGATCGCGAGCCTGGCCGGGTATTCCTCCGGGTCGGACGACCCGCCGACGGAGTCGATGAGCGAGGTCGGAGGGATCTACCGGGTGCAGCTTGAGGAGTACCTGAGACGCTGGGCGGAGCTGGCCGCGGACGACATCACCGACTTCAACCGCCTTCTGGCGGAACGGGGGCTGCCGCCGATCATCTCGTAGAGCAACGCGCACCGACGGGAGGGCGGAGGACGAGGTCGACGGGTGAGAAGTGCGTGGCCTCTTCATCGCGGTCCACGCCTCGACACAACCCCTCTGCACAGTGTTGCATTTTGGGAAAAGCAACGATTTGTTGCATCTGCGCATATGCAACACGCTGCAGAGGGCCCCGTGGACAGAAGTAGCTAGAGCGCGAGGCGCAGGAAGTTCTCGAGCAGCCGCGGGCCCGCGTCGGAGAAGTACGACTCCGGGTGGAACTGAACCCCCCAGACCGGCATCGTCTGATGGCGCATGGCCTGGATCTCGTCTTCCTCGCCGGGGAGATCGGTCCAGGCCACCGGCTCGAGTTCGGCCGGGAGCGCCGCCGGGTCCGTGACCAGGGAGTGATAGCGGGCCACGGTCATCGGCGAGGGAAGCCCCTGGAAGACCCCGAGGCCATTGTGGCGGATGGGTGCGGTCTTGCCATGCATGACGCGCCGGGCCCGGACGGTTGCGCCCCCGAACGCCTCTCCGATGGCCTGGTGTCCCAGGCAAACCCCCAGGATCGGCGTCCGCGGACCCAGGGTCCGCACCAGCTCGGTGCTGATGCCCGCTTCGCTCGGCGTACAGGGTCCCGGAGAAATGACGATGCGCTCGGGAGCCCGCCGCTCGATCTCCTGGACGGTGCGTTCGTCGTTGCGCACCACCTCGGTCCCGGCACCCAGCGCCTCCAGCATCTGGACCAGGTTCCAGGTGAAGGAGTCGTAGTTGTCGAGAACCAGGATCATGGCGCGCGGAGGTTCGGTAGGATGTAGTCGGGTGGCGGGGCGCATGCCCGCCATGCACGGTTTCGTGTCCCGGCTCCGTACAGGTGTGGGGAATGTGCCGCGCCGGAGGGCATTCGCCAAGCCTCGCCTTCCCGCTCCCGGATCATGTCGACTCCTGCCGGAGTGTCGCGCCGGTGTACACACGCTGCCTGATCTGCCAGGCCCCCTTCCCCGAGAACGAGGCGCTGGAGTATCTGCCGCGCGGGCGACGCGTGGCGTTCGATGCGGACCGGGGCCGGCTGTGGATGATCTGCGGCGCCTGCAGGCGGTGGTCGCTGGTGCCGCTGCTCGACCGCTGGGAGGCGCTCGAGGAGCTCGAGAAGGTCTCCGTCGACCGGGGGCGTCTCCTGTCACGCACCGACAACATCGCGCTCCTCAGGGTCGGCCCGCTCGAGATCGTGCGCGTCGGTCGCTGCGAGCGCCGGGAAGAGGCCTGGTGGCGCTATGGGCGCGAGCTACGCGCCCGCCGCAAGCGGTTCAAGCAGGTGTCGCTAGCGGGCACGGCCGTGGGCGCGGCCGCCGTCGGTGGCTGGCTGACCGGGGGCATCGGCCTGCTGGGCGCCTGGGTGCTCTGGGAGCACGCGCCGCGGTGGACGACCCGGGGCGCCCGGTGGCTGCGCTTCGGTTCGGCGGCGTGGCGGGGCCGCCGCGAATGCGGCCGCTGCGGATACGTCATGCGGGTGCTCTCCTACGACGCACGCGCCGGGCTGATGATCCGTCCCACCGAGGGGGACGCGCCTCTGGTGGTGTCGCGCGCCTGTCCGGCCTGCGCGGCGTCCCCGAATGACGACGAAGGCCTGCGGCTGACGGGCCCGGCCGCGGAGCGCACCCTGCGCCGGGTTCTCGCCTACCATCACTTCGAGGGAGCTTCCGAGAGGCGGATCGCCTCAGCAACCCGCCTGATCGAGGAAGTCGGGGGCACGGACGGTCTTTCACGGGTGCTGGTCAAGAGGGGCGCGCGCTTCGGGAATCTGCCGCGCACGGGCACCATCGCCCTGGAGATCGCGGCCGGCGAGGATTCCGAGCGGCGGCTGCTGGAGCTCGAGCTGGCCAGCCTGGAGGCGCACTGGAAGCGGGAGGAGGAACTCGCCGCCATCATCGACCGCGAGCTGACGCCGGTGCCTCTGCTGGAGACGCTGCGGCGCAAGGTGGCCGGGTATTGAGGAGCGCGGCCCGCTAATCCGGACTAGTAGTCCACCGGCCTCAGGTACGATTCCCCGATGGCCGTGGACGAAAGCACCGCCAC
>JAJDVR010000187.1 GCA_022826025.1 Gemmatimonadota bacterium
AGATCGAGATCTCCATGACGTTCTGGACCATCGCCACCGGTCCACGGTCACCCGCCGCTCCCTCGCCTCCGCCGCCCAGCAGATCACGGGAATCGGACCAGATCCGCGGGAGGTACAGGACGATGCCGGCGTACAGGAAGCCCCGCGTCCATTTCATGAGCGAGGTCGGATCCCTGAAGCCTTCGTTCGGTTCGGATGCCTCGGAATGTCGCTCCATGTTCATCATCCTTCCTGGTCGGCGCGTGCCTCCGGTCGACGCCGTACCTCTTCCCCAAGTCAAGCATGAGGAATGACCTAACCACGTCGGGAATCGCTCCGCAAGCTGCGTGTCCGGGGTCTCGGCCCCGCATCAACGCCGACTCCCGGGCGCGAGGCGGAGTTGCTCAAGTTCGCGCGCGCCCGGCGCCGTCAGAATGCGACGCGCACGCCCAGCAGGAGATGATGCCGCCCATCCGGGGCTGGCCGTGGCGAGAGAAAGGGGCTGATACCGACCATCTCGCTGCCGAGCGGGATCGACTCCCAGCCCTCGTATCGGACCAGGCTGCCCACGCCGAGGCCCACGAGACCTCCCATTCCGCCCCAGGCAACCATCAATAATTCGTTCGTGGTACAGGCAGAATCAGTGTTGTCGTCGGTCCAACAACTCCATGATCCGTCAATGGCCGTCCTGGTGACTGCCCCTCCGAGAAAACCGATGCCGAGCCCCTCGGCCCAACGAGACTGGATCCCGCTGCTCTGCTCCAGGCCATCAATGTCGCGGTAGGCGAAGGATCGGCGCATCGCGCCTTGAACGAACTCGAACTCCTGTTCGCTCACTGCGGTGACGCGCCCGATCAGCGTCCTGCCATCGACCGTAACGCGCACTCGGTTCCCGCCGGACGAGAGCACGTCTGCGGGATGGCCCGGGAGGGATACGGTAGGCGCGGGGACAACAAGTTCTTCAAGAGGGACGGATTCCCAGGCCTCGTGCTCGAATCGCGTACCGATGCCGCCGCCTGCGACACCGCCAATCACTGCTCCGATCAGAGTCGGAGCGGTCTCGGTTCTCGTTCGCGTGGCAGTCTCGGGCTCTCCCTGTTCGAGGCACGCGGGAATGAAGATCAGGCTGGGAATCACAATAAAGACGCACGCCAACTTCGCCTCAATACTTGACACCTTCCAGCGAATACCACCTGACCTCTCCTCGGTGTACTCCACTTTGCCGGCAAGCAGATGTCCGACCACCGCTCCTGTAAGAGCACCGATGGCGGCCCCCCACTTCCACCTGGACTCCAGGCCGTCACTGACTTGCAGACGGTCCAGGTCGCGATACGCGAAGGATTGGCGCAATCGGTCGTTTGCGAGTTCAAATCCCTCCTCGCTCAAATGCGTGATCTCACCGATGACCGTGGTGTCCGTGGTGAACACGCGCACGCGGTCGCCAACGACCTGCGCCGGTAGCGGACCGGCGACCGCCGCCGCCAACAACGCCAACAACGCCACATGGATGCGAGCGCCTCGCCGTGTGGAGCCGTAGACGGTCATCCATACGGCGGCTGGGGCTGCGAATGCCCAGGCCACCAGGCACTGCCGGGTGGTGGCACCACACAGGTCGCGCGCCGCAAACGGATGTTCCTGGAGTGGCGGCTCTCTCACGAATCCCCCGTGCTACATTTCGAATCGTCCGAGGAAACAATCCTGGAGCGAGTTTCGTTCTACCGGTATCCCCTCTTCAGGGGATGCCTGGGCCGCGCCCGCGATACCTTCGCCCGCAGGGGCATCGTGATGACTGCCGTTGGCGGATCGGCCCGCTATCCTCTATCGGACCGGCGTCGGGAATCCGGGCTGCGCCCCGCTCCGGACCCGAACTCCACCACGTGGGCCCGCCATGTCTCGGGGTCGCCCGGCGCGCCGTGCGCCTCGGAGACCACCTCGAGACGAAGCGGCGTCACCTCGATCAGCAGCACGCTCTGGCCCCGGTCCGGGTAGAACGGCGTCCACGACTCCTTCCAGTTCCGGGCCTTCAGCTCCGGGTCGTCGACCAGGCGGGCCCGCCCGATGAGCGTGACGTACGCCGGCACGCCTTCCGCGAGATAGTGGAGCGCCACCTGGGGACGGGTGCGCAGCTGATCCACCTTGCGGCTCCCGGGGTTGGTGGCCAACCACACCACCCAGTCGTCGTCCGGCGGAAGCGGGTCCATGGCGCGCACGGCCGGAAAGCCCTCCTCATCCAGCGTCGCCAGCGACACGAACGCCGCCCCCTCCACCACCTCGCGCGCGATCCCGAGCAGTTCGGCGCGCGACGGCGTCTGGGCGCCAGCCGTGCTCGCCACGGCCAGCAAGGCCACCCACGCCGCCACAGCCAGCGGGGACACCCCCGTGAGAGACACCGTCGATTTACAGATTCTACTCATTTTGGGTATTCCAGACGTCGGCTTCCCGCTCGTCCTCGTCCCGGCGCCTCGCCGCGCTCGGTGCACGGGCGGATTCATCCCCCGACTGCTAAACGTTAAAGAGCACCCGCAGGACATCCCCGTCCTGCACGACGTAGTCCCTGCCTTCGACCCGCAGCCGTCCCGCCGACTTCACCGCCTGCTCGGATCCGTACTCTTCCAGGACATCGCAGGGGATGACCTCCGCCCGGATGAACCCGCGCTCCATGTCCGAGTGGATCTTCCCGGCGGCCCGTCGCGCATCGGTGCCCGCGCGGATGGTCCAGGCGCGCACCTCCGGCCCCGCCACGGTGAAGAAGGAGATCAGGTCCTGCAGCTGGTAGGCCGCGCGGATGAAGCGGTCGAGGGCGGGCTCGGCCAGCCCCATGTCGCTCAGAAACTCCTGCTGGTCCGCGGGCTCGAGCATCGCGATCTCCGCCTCGAGGCTGGCCGAGAGCGACATGCCCCCGGCGCCCATGCGGGCCAGCGCCTCCCCGAGTTCATCCGGCCGCGCCTCGCCCAGGTCGTCTTCCTCGCGGTTGAGCACGGCGAGCAGCGGCGCGTCGGTGACCAGCGAATAGCCGCGCAACAGCGAACGATCCAGCTCCGATTCGGGAAGCACGCGCAGCGGCTGTTCCGATTCGAGCGTCTCCCGCATGCACTCGAAGGCCGCCACCTCAAGCCCGCGCTTCGCCTCCTTGCGCGCCCGCTCCAGCCAACGTTCGACGAACACCAGATCGGCGAGGACGCATTCGGCGTGGAACGCCTCGAGTTCGGCGGCGGGATCGGGGGCGTGCTCGAGCGCCGGGTTGTCGAAGCCGCGCAGAACGAGGCAGAGGGCTTCCTGGTCGCGCACCTGCTGCAGCGCCGCGGTCGAGAGCCCGCGATGTTCGGAGCCGTGTTCTCCGGGGATGTCGCAGAAGACGATGCTGGCGAAGGTGGTCTTCTTCGGCCGGTACAGGGCCGAGAGCCACTCCACCCGGGGATCCGGCACGGCCACGACGGCGCGGCGCACTTCGCCCCCGTATCCGACCGGGGCGTCCTGACCGGTCATCGCATTGAACACGGTCGTCTTCCCCGAACCCGGGAATCCCACCAGGCCCACCTTCACGCTGTCGCTCCCCCCATTCTCGCCGCTGAATCCAGGCTCCGGTCCCGACCCTGTCGGGTCTCGGCGACCGCTCCAACCTCTGACGATCCGAGTGCTACCTCGGATCATCATGATAATCTGAAGTGCAAGTTCACATGATCACCGGCATCAAACCGCCATCTCCGTTCCCGCCAACCTTGCGAAGTCGGCGCAAGCGTGATCCCTTGCAAGGTTCCAGGTGGCATGAGAATGATCTGATGTGCCAACCATTTGATGTGGACAACCATCCGATGTGATTCCGGGAATGCCTTGTCCGGCTGATGCCGGCCGAGGCGAACGGGCATTGGCGAGGGACAGCGCATGGAACCGACGGTCTCGGTCAACTATCTGGCCATCCTCGTCTGTGTCGTCGTCGCGATGCCGCTCGGATTCCTCTGGTTCGGGCCGCTCTTCGGCAAAGCCTGGGCCCGGCACATGGGAATGGAGGGTGAAGATGCCCAGGGCGGGATGACCAAGGCCATGGTCATCTACGCGCTGGGCTCATTCCTTCTCGTGTTCGTGCTCGCTCACTATGTCGCTCTGGTGCGACCTTCCGCGTGGGGAGCAGGTCCGGATCAGGCGCCCTGGGTCTACGCCTGGAACGGTGCCTTCTGGCCCTGGCTGGGCTTCTTCCTTCCGCTTCAGATGGGGCGGGTCGCGTGGGAAGGGAAGAAGTGGGGGCTGGTCGCCATCAACTCCGGGTTCGACCTGGTCCGCCTGATAATCTTCGCGATCATCCTCACGCACTGGCACTGATCCCTCACGTACCGGAGCAGTCAGCCTAGCGGGTTCGATGCCGGCTGCACGCGATCGCAATCCCCTGTCCCGGGCATAATCTGTTACCATTGCTCCGGGCAGTACCGATTACCGAGGAGTACACATGGCCAGGATCACGGTCTTCGACACCACTCTGAGAGACGGCGAACAGTCCCCGGGCTGTACCATGACCCCGTCCGAGAAGCTTCGCATGGCGCACCAGCTCGAGGAGTTGGGCGTGGATGTGATCGAGGCGGGGTTCCCGATCGCCTCCGACACCGACTTCGACGCGGTGGGGACCATCGCGCGAGAGATCCGCGAGCCGGTGATCGCCGCGCTGGCGCGCGCCACCGCGGGAGACATCGACCGCGCCGGACATGCGGTGGAGGGGGCGCGCCGGTCGCGCATCCACACCTTCATCGCGACCTCCGACATCCACTTGGAGCGCAAGCTCGGCATCGGGCGCGAGGAGTGCCTGGAGCGGGCGGCGGCGGCGGTCGCGCGCGCCTGCCGCTTCACCGACGACGTGGAGTTCAGCGCCGAGGACGCCACCCGCACCGATCTCGACTTCCTGTGCGCGGTGATCACCGCCGCGGTCGAGGCGGGCGCCACCACCGTGAACATCCCGGACACGGTGGGCTACACCTTCCCGGCGGAGTTCCGCGACACCCTGCGCGAGCTGGTGGCCAGAGTGCCCGGGCTGGGCGGCGAGGTGGTGCTCTCGGTGCACTGCCACGACGACCTGGGGCTCGCGGTGGCCAACAGCCTGGCCGGGCTTGACGCCGGGGCGCGGCAGGTCGAGTGCACCATCAACGGCATCGGCGAGCGCGCGGGCAACGCGTCGCTCGAGGAGATCGTGATGGCGCTCAAGGTGCGCGCCGACATCAACGAGCACTTCACCGAGGTCAACGCGGAAGAGCTCTATCCGACGAGCCGCCTGCTGAGCGAGACCATCGGCGTCATGCCGCAGCCGAACAAGGCGATCGTGGGCGACAACGCCTTCGCGCACGCCGCCGGCATCCACCAGCACGGCATGCTGAGCGACCGGGCCACCTACGAGATCATGACCCCGGAGACCGTGGGTGCGCCTCCGACGCAGCTGGTGCTGGGCAAGCACTCCGGGCGGCACGCGCTGCGCCACCGCTACGAGAAGCTCGGGCACGACCTCACCCACGAGGAGATGGCCGAGGCGTCGCGCTATTGCACTGATCTCGCGGAGCGCCGCATCGACGTGACCGACGAAGCCCTGCTCTCCATTCTGCGCAGGATCAAGGGAGGAGAGGGCGGAGCAGGGGAGTCCCGGGGGGTCCAGGGCAGATCGGCTGACAGGGTCTACAGGTAGTCCGCGGGATCCGCGGACCGCTTCTTCACGTTAATTCGGATCGCGCGCGCGGGCGCGCAAAGACGAGGATACCGGCAGATGAGCGAGACGACGATGGGGAGCAACGGGGCCTCCACCGGACTCCTTCAGGGAAGGTCCGTGGCCGTCATCGGCTACGGCAGCCAGGGGCATGCGCACGCCCTGAACCTGCGGGATTCGGGAGCCGACGTCGTGGTGGGTCTCTACGAGGGAAGTTCGTCCGCGGACAAGGCGCGGGCCGACGGACTGAAGGTGGCCTCCGTCGCCGACGCCGCGGCAGGCGCCACCGTCGTCTCGATTCTCATTCCGGACACGATCCAGCGCGACGTGTACGAGGCCGAGGTCGAGGAGCACCTGAATCCGGGGGACACCCTGGTCTTCGCCCACGGCTTCAACGTCCACTACGGCGAGATCGTGGCGCCGGAGCACACCGACGTCATCCTCATCGCGCCCAAGTCCCCCGGAAACCGCGTGCGCGAGGAGTTCGTCGCGGGGCGCGGGGTGCCGGCCCTCTACGGGGTGCATCAGGATGCCAGCGGCGGCGCGACCGAGTTCGCCCGGGCGTACGCGGCCGGGCTGGGGTGCGCACGCGCGGGCATCCTCGAGACCACCTTCGCGGCGGAAACCGAGACCGACCTCTTCGGGGAGCAGGCGGTGCTGTGCGGGGGCTTCACCGCGCTGGTGCAGGCCGGTTTCGAGACGCTGGTGGAGGCCGGCTACGACCCCGCTCTCGCGTATTTCGAGTGCCTGCACGAGCTCAAGCTGATCGTGGACCTGGCGTACAAGCACGGGATCCAGGGGATGCGCCGCGAGGTCAGCGACACCGCCGAATACGGCGACTACGTGAGCGGCCCGCGGGTGGTGGGCGACGCCTCGCGCGCGGCGATGAAGGAAATCCTGGCCGACGTGCAGTCCGGAGCCTTCGCGCGCCAGTGGATCGAGGAGGCGCGCGGGGGACAGGAGGCGTTCGACCGCATGCGGGTGGAAGGCGCCGAGCATCCCATCGAGACCGTGGGGAAGCAGCTGCGCGCCCACATGGCATGGCTCTAGGCCGGGGATGAATCCGCGACAATTGCCCCTCCGCAGCCAGGCGCTCCTCGCCGGGCGCGACCGCGCCGCCGCGCGCTCCATGCTGCGTGCGGTCGGGATGGAGGACGACGACTTCTCCAGGCCGCTGATCGCGATCGCCAACACCTGGACCGACACCACGCCGTGCAACGCCCACCTGCGCGACCTCGCCGACTCGGTGCGGCAGGGGATCCGCGAGGCCGGGGGCATGCCGCTCGAGGTCAACACCATCGCGATCTCGGACGGCATCACCATGGGCACGGAGGGCATGAAGGCCTCGCTGGTGAGCCGCGAGCTGGTCGCCGACTCCATCGAGCTGGTGGGGGATGCCTACGGGTTCGACGGGGTGGTGGCCATCTCCGGGTGCGACAAGACCATTCCGGGCACGGTGATGGCGCTGGCGCGCCTGGATCTGCCCAGCCTGATGCTCTACGGCGGGTCGATCCAGCCGGGCCGCTACCGGGGACGCGACGTCACCATCCAGGACGTGTTCGAAGGGATCGGAGCGTGCGCGGCCGGGCGCATCAGCGAGGAGGACCTGGACGAGCTGGAGCGCGCGGCGTGCCCGGGCGCGGGCTCGTGCGGGGGTCAGTTCACCGCCAACACCATGGCGACCGTCTTCGAGGCGATGGGCATCTCGCCGATGGGCAGCGGCTCGGTGCCGGCCACCGATCCGGCCAAGGCGGGGGTCGCGCGCGACTGCGGCCGCCTGGCGGTCGACCTGGTGCGGCGCGGGGTGACGGCCCGCCAGATTCTCACGCGCGCGTCCATGACCAACGGGGTCACCCTGGCGGTGGCCACCGGCGGGTCGACCAACGCGGTGCTGCACCTGCTGGCGGTCGCGCGCGAGGCGGGGGTGGAGCTGGAGCTGGAGGACTTCGACCGCATCAGCGCACGCACGCCCGTGATCGCGGACATGAAGCCGTGGGGCCGCTTCGTCGCCACCGACATGCACGCGGCGGGGGGGGTGCGGCTGCTGGCGGCCCGGCTGCTGGGCGCGGGGCTGCTCGACGGCGCCGCGGCCACGGTCACCGGGCGCACGGTGGCGGGGGAGGCGGCGCTGGCGGCCGAGGCGGCCGGGCAGGAGGTGGTTTCGACAGTGGAGGATCCGGTGAAGCCGCACGGCGGCCTGCTCATCCTGAAGGGCAACCTGGCACCCGACGGGTGCGTGCTGAAGGTGGCCGGCCCGGAGCGCGGCCATCACAGCGGCCCGGCGCGGGTCTTCGACTGCGAGGAGGACGCGTTCGAGGCGGTGCAGGCGGGCGCCATCTCCGCCGGGGACGTGCTGGTGATCCGGGGAGAGGGGCCGCGCGGCGGGCCCGGCATGCGGGAGATGCTCGCCGTCACGGCGGCGCTCACCGGGGCGGGGCTGGGGCCCTCGGTGGGGCTGCTCACCGACGGCCGCTTCTCGGGCGCCACCCACGGCCTGATGGCCGGCCACGTCGCGCCCGAGGCGGTTGACGGCGGCCCCATCGCCGCCGTGCGGGACGGAGACACCATCACCTTCGACGTGGCCGCGCGCACCCTCTCGGTGAACCTGAGTGACGCCGAGATCCGCGAGCGGGCGAGCGCGTGGCGCCCGTCCGCGCAGTCCGCCAACGGCTCTGCCACCGGGGTCATGCGCAAGTACGCGCGCCTGGTCGCGTCCGCGTCCGAGGGCGCGGTCACCAACCGAGCATGAACGCCCGGCCCACCACCCTGTTCGAGAAGGTCTGGGAGCGGCACGTCGTGCGCCGTGAGGAAGGGCGCCCCGACCTCATCTACATCGACCTGCACCTGGTGCACGAGGTCACCTCGCCGCAGGCCTTCGCGGGGCTGCGCGCCGCCGGCCGAGCGGTTCGCCGCCCGGAGCGCACCCTGGCCACCGTCGACCACAACGTGCCCACCACCCACCGCTCCCTCCCGGTCGCCGACCCGGTGGCGACCCGCCAGATCGAGGCGCTCCGCGATAATGCCGCCGAGCACGGCATCACCCTCTACGACATGGGCCACGAGCGGCAGGGCATCGTGCACGTCATCGGCCCCGAACTGGGCGCCACCCAGCCGGGCATGACCATCGTGTGCGGGGACAGCCACACCTCCACCCACGGCGCATTCGGGGCGATCGCCTTCGGGATCGGCACCTCGCAGGTCGAGCACGTGCTCGCCACCCAGTGCCTGCTCATGGAGCGCCCGCGCAGCATGGAGGTCCGCTACCGCGGGCGCCTCGGGCCGGGGCTCACCGCCAAGGATCTGATCCTCCACACCATCGGCCGCATCGGGGTGGCGGGGGGGGCGGGGCACGTGCTGGAGTACCGCGGCGAGGCGATCCGTGCGCTCTCCATGGAGGGCCGCATGACCGTGTGCAACATGTCCATCGAGGCGGGAGCGCGCGCCGGCATGATCGCGCCCGACGACACCACGTATTCCTACCTGCGCGGACGCCCGCACGCGCCCGTGGACGACGCCTTCGACGAGGCGGTGGCGCGATGGTCGACCCTCCGCACCGACCGCGGCGCGCGCTTCGACCGCGTGGTTGAGGTCGACCTGGCCGACCTGGAGCCGCAGGTCACCTGGGGGACCAATCCCGGCATGGTGGTCCCCGTCTCCGGGCGCGTCCCCGACCCCGCCGGCCTCGCCGACCCGGACAGCCGCG
>JAJDVR010000075.1 GCA_022826025.1 Gemmatimonadota bacterium
CGGACGACGGACTGACAGAGTTCGTACATGGAACGGCAGCGATGATTTCGGGTCACGGTGTCATGCATGGCCTTCCAGAGCCTCTCGATGACATTGACCCAGGGGCAATAGGTAGGCTGGAACAGAAGCTGGAACTTCGGATTTTGCGCCAACCAGCGCCGTGTCACTCGGCTCTTGTGGATCACGTAGTTGTCGAGGATGAGCACGATGGTCCGGGCCCGGCGATACGTGCGACGAAGGTGCTCGAGCAGCTTCAAGAACAGCGTCGAGGTCTTTCGGTGATGTTCAACCCAGACCACTCGGCCGGTGTGAGCATGCAGGGCGCCAGCGATGTAGTGCTTTTGATTCTGCCCCGGAGTCGGGACCGTGGTTTGTTCGCCGCAGCGCATCCAGCTTGACCCGATGCGAGGATTGAGGTCCACATCGGCCTCATCGACGTAGAACACTTCCGTGTGTGGGTCATTCTCCGATAACGCTGCCTCGATCGCGGCCAGACGTTCGGCTTTCCTCGGGTCCCGTCGCAGGGTGGTGGGACGAGCCCGGCGGTACCCAAAGCGCAGCTTCGCCAGCCACCGTCGCACCGTCGTCGCATGGACCTGCACACCACTTCTGTTCGCCAGCTCTATGGCCAACAACTGCGAACTCCACCGCGAGCGCAAGTAGCCCAGCTCTCGCGGGTCCTGCCTCACCACCGCTTCGAGCACCGAGAGCACTTCCTGGGTGGCCTTCCCATCCCTGCGGCCCCGGGCTTGGGAACGAAGCCCCTCTTCGCCGTAGCGCTCATACAGTGACCGCCATCGATGCACCGATGAGCGCGCCGCACGCAGTCGCTGGGCCACTTCGCTCACATTGCCCCCCGTCTCCCACAACTGCAGCAGCGCCAACGCACGTCGCGCGTAGTCCGCCTCCGGACTCCTGCGCACCACGCCCTCCAGTCTCCGCCTTACCCCTCGACTCATCTCCAGTACACTGTGATTCATTCGGGCGGCCTCCTCGACGTTCATCGTTCAGTCTGGCAACTGCAATGATCGTCGAATGCCGCCCGAATCTCCTACTGATCTACATTTGTGCTCAGCTATTTAGTCATCGATATAATTCCCCCTACTTCAATCACCACGACCTCAGCCATGGACGCAGTCGACGCATCCATCGAAAGCCGTATCCGATCCTTTCCGCCGGGCATTTGGGTAGGTACGCCACGCGACTTCGAGGGACACTGCGATCCCCGCAACCTCCAGGATACACTTGATCGCCTCATCGGCATCGGTCAGATCCGACGCATCGGCCGTGACCTCTACGACCGGCCGCACTTTTCCTTCCTTCTCGGCGCCCACGTTGCCCCGGACTTCAATCTTGTCCTTCGCGCCATGGAAAGACGAGACCGCATGCGCCTGTTCCAACCGGGCGAAGTCTGCGCCAACGCGCTCTCCCTGACCGACCAGTGCGCCGTGCGCCAACACTACCTCTCCGATGGTCCTTCCTTCACCGAAGTCGTTGGACGGACCACCATCGAAATCGAGCGTGCTCCCGAACTCCTGTTCCCCTGGCTGGAGCGCCGCGCGCTTCCAGTAGTCACTGCTCTGCTGTGGCTAGGCCCCGCCATCGCCGAGGATATTGGCGCGGATCCCGACTACGATCCCGACTTCCCCGAATGGGGCGATGAGAATGTGGAGTACATCCTGCACCGCGTTCTCGACGGCGACACCAAACGCGACCTCATTCACCACACTCCCGATCTTCCGGCATGGGCGCAAGACATCGCCGCGCGCCTTGCTCGCCTCATGTCCCTGTCATGACGGAGCTGCTCCAACGATTCAGAGACTGCACGGACCCGGAACAACGCGAGCTCTTCACCCAGAGCGCCGTTGAGCTCAGTGCCGATTTCGTCTTTTCTCTATTCCCTGACCACCTCGCGCAGGGCCTTGCCGGCCTTGAATGCCGGTGCCTTCGTGGCGGCGATGGCAATCGGCTCACCGATGTACGGATTGCGACCCCGCCGACCAGCGCGCGCCCGGGTGGACAAGGCTCCGAATCCGACGATGGCCACGGCCTCTCCCTTGGCAAGGGTTTCGGAAAGGGGAGCATCAAGTTGACTTGACTGGAGGCTGGGTTGTTCGACGTGCGGGGCGGACGTAGACTCGAGCGCAAGTGGCGCGATCACCCTGAAGAGCCTACCGCCCACGATGCAGACGACTCAAGATTGGGACGCCGTTTGCAAGGCGCTCCTGGATGACGAGAGGGCTTTGTTCGAGAAGTCCCACGAAACACTTCTCACGCTTGAGGGCACCTGCAGCATCGCGAGCGATCTGTAAGGACTGCTCTCGTTGCCGGCAGGAGCACCACGCCATGGACCCCGGTGAACGATTGCGCCAGAGCGGTATCGGCGGCGAGCGTGCCGATGCCATCGTGGACGCGACGCGCAGCGCAGCCATTGAGGCGACCCAGGCCGCCAACATGGACAAGATCGACCGGGCCGAACTCAAGGCGGCGGTGGGTAACCTGTACAACGCGGTCTTCCGGGCCGCATGGTACGTCGGACTCGCCCTGGCCGTGGTGCACGTCGCCACCGCGGCCGTCCTGCTCTACCTGCTCACGGAGACGTGATACCGTCTTCGCGGGACCCGCTCATGATGCACGCCAGAGCCTATCAGCGCTTCGCCGAGTTCTTCGAGCGGGAAGCGGCGGTGCTGGAGGCGGATGGGCCTCACCGCAATGGCCGCACGGAGACGCTTCACTGCTGCCTTCTTGCGGAGAAGGCTAGTGCTCCGGTGATTGGAGCTTCTCTCCGAACTGCGCGAGCTGCCTTCCCACGCTCACCGCATCCTCGGCAGAGAGCCCGAACTGCAGGCGCGTCAGCTCCCCCGTCTCGACGTGGCGTCATCGGAAGGCTTGCACCCAGAATTACGTCAATGGCGCGGAACCCCCTTCGCGCAGCTCGGCGGCAATTCTGTAGGCCGTTGCCCTGCCTATTCCGAGCTGTTTTGCAGCTCTCGCGGGCGACAGACCGGCTTCGATGAGTTTCTGAGCGGCAGAGACCGTTTCTGGATCGAGCGGCGGGCGACCCGGTTGTCGGCCACGTTTTCGCGCCGCGGCGATGCCGTCGCGGGTGCGTTCGGAGATGAGCCGACGCTCGAAGTGCGCGATCGCGCCGAAGACGTGGAACACGAGCTCGCCGGCGGCAGACGAGGTGTCGAGACGCTCCTCGAGACTGACCAGGTGGATGCCGCGGGCCTTGAGGGCGTCGACGGTTTCGAGCAGCTCGCGCAGCGAACGCCCCAGACGGTCGAGGCGAGTGACACACAGCCGGTCCCCGGGGCGGGCGTGGTCGATGAGCTCGGCGAGCCCGGGGCGGTCGAAGCGCTTTCCGGAGACGACGTCGGTGAACACCCGGATTGCCCCGGCCTCGATGAGGCGCGCGTGCTGAGCCTCGGGGTTCTGGTCGTTGGTGGAGACGCGGGCGTAGCCCAGGGTGTCGCCGGCCCGGGCCGCCGCGGCCGTACCAATATCGACCGTTTCGGGGACGGTTTCGGTGGGCATGCTGAGTGCTCGGTTCAGCGGGGGCGAGCCGTCTCTTTAATCGTCCATATATTGTAGGCGGTCTCAGAACCGGAATCACCGTTTTGGAGACGCGCCCATGGCTTCCCGTCGCCTTGTCCCGGCGTCGGTGCGCGACAGCGTGCTGGGGATCCCGTCCGACATCGGCGCACTGGAGCGCAACTACGTGCTGCCAGACGAAGATCTGGGGTCGATTGCGGAAAAGGGCGAAATGACACCTTAAGCGATCTGGACCTGATCGCGACGCGGCGGCGCCCCGAGAACCGGCTCGGGCTCGCAGTCCACATCGCGCTTCTGCGCCATCCCGGCCAAGGCTGGCTCGCAGAGCCCGAGCCCCCGGCGCCACTGGTCGCCTGGCTGGCCGAGCAGGCCGACGTGTCGAGTGAAGCGCCGAATCGCTACGGGGATGGGGATTGAGAGAGAATGGGTCAGGTCTGAGCGAGGGAGGGTCCAGTCATGGCGGTCAAATTGAACGTGCACGGCTTGAACGTGCACGGCGCGCCGACGGAGGCGATTGAAGACTGGTTCGAGACCGATCCGACGCCGTACCTGTCGGAGGAGGATCGGACGCTTGTGGCGGAAATCCGCGCCTTCGTGCGGGCGCAGGACTACACGCCGCTCGGCGATGAGGCGGTGCGCGAGCTCGAGGAGCGCATGCAGCTCGCGGCGGGCTACGCGTCCGACGAGGGAGTCTACGGCACACCGCTGTGCGGGGCGTTCCACCGGATCCTCCTCGACCAGCGGGTGCCGCCCGAGCTGAGCAGACAGATCCTGGTGAGGTTCAATCCGCGCATGGCGGAGAGGCAAGGGGTTGCCTTCGAACGTACTTGACCCGTTCTTCTATCCCGGCACCCGAACGCATCGCAATCGTCTTGGAATCAGGGACGAGGTAACTCTCGGCTTTGCGGAGTTCCGGGCGTATGTGGTAGCCGAGGGGAGCCTGCCCCCGGCCGGTTTCGTGCCGGACATGCGCGGGCTCAAGGGGGTGCACCGCCACCTGTTCGGCGACGTGTACGAGTGGGCGGGCTGCGCGCGACACGAGCCGATGACGGTGGAAGGGGAGTTCATAGAGCTTCCGGTGCACCAATTGAGCAAGGGCGCCGTCGCCTTCGGCAGCTCGGAGGAGGGGCGGGTAAAGTTGCCGCGCACCCTGGCACGGCATCGCGACGCACTGGTGGAGCTCCGCGATCGCGGCACCCTGACGCCGGCGAAGTGGTGCGAGCACACGGCCGAGGCGGTCGTGGCGATCAACCATGCCCATCCGTTCATCGAGGGCAACGGCCGCGCGATGCGCCACTTCATCGGGTGCTCGGCGGAGTACTTCGGCTTCGTGTGCAGGGTGCCTCGGGGGCCGCAATGGATGGAGGCGTGCGAGGAGGCAAGGCGGCGGCGCTCGGCCGAGCCGATGGTGGGTCTCCTGGCGCAGCAGGCGCTGTCGGGGTTGGGGGAGAAGGAGCGAGAGTGCCTGCGCAGTGCGGCCCCGGCCGAGTTGAGCGATGACGATCTGCGCCTGCTGACGGCGGTGCCGGATCCGCCCCCGCTCCATGGGGCGGTGAAGACCGATCCGGCGGTGCAGCGCGCGGACGAGGGGGTGGCCGGACTGGCAATCCAGCATCGGGCGCGGCGCGAGGAGGCACGCGCGGCCGGAGCAAGGGTCCGGGAGGGGAGGCAGGCGCGTCGCGTGAGGACGTGGCTCGCCGATCGCGGCATCATGGACGGGTGGCTGCGCAAGCTGGAACCGCAAGCGCAGGCCGTCGAGACGGCCAGGGAGACGGCGAAGGAAAGGCTCGGCGCCGCGCGCAGGGAGACATACCGGTTGCGGAAGGCGACGGCGGCCCGGCTGAGCGAGGAGCGCGCGCCCGGGCTCGCGAGGAGGCGCGCGCTCCGCGAGGAGTGGGACCGTCGTCGGGGCCGCAGCCGCGCTCACGGCTGTGGCATGGACCGGTGAGGGCCTGTCGAGGGTCCGGAGGCCCCAGCCGGGGGGTATGCCCGGGTATGGCCCGGGGGCAGAATGCGGCTCCTGGGCGTTCCCAGGGGCCCGTTTCCGGCCGGAGGGGACGAAAATCGCCCCGATCGGGATCAAGTGGCGCTGAGAGCGAATTTCCGGGCCGTAGAGCGGCGCTGGGTTTTGGGGTCCCGTGGTGCGCGACCGCGACGGACTGAGGCGGGACGGCGCAGAGGCGGCGCCGTGGGGCCGGAGTCGAGGATACGGCGGCGGTCCGGAGCGAAGGAGAGGTCGAACGGCTGGAAGGGGCGACAGAGGAGTGGAGGCGAAGGTGAGTGAGCGACCGAGCCAGACGGGATTCATGGATGCCGCGATGCGGCGCTTGTGGGACCAGTTCGGAGAAATGCCGGAGCACCTGCGCCTCCACGGCGGGACGGCGGTCGCCCTGTACCTCGGGCACCGCCGTTCGACGGACTTCGGTTTCGCCGGTCCGTGGGGCCAGGTGACTCGGGGCTTGGTGAGACGCATCCCGGCTCTGCGGGAGGGCGTCATAGAGGGAGGGGATGGAATGGTGGATGTACTGGTGCCTGGCGAGCGGGATGTGACGGTGACGTTCATGGAGTGGGGGCGCATGATGCCGGAGCCGGTAGAGAAGCCGATGACCGCGGACAATGGGGTGCGGGTGGCGCATCCGGTGGACCTGGTCGCCGCGAAGATCCAGGGACTTACATCGAATGCTCGACAGAGTTGGACGAATCACTGATCATTGATCCATGCCATTGATTGTCACCGGGGAACCCGGGCGATGGGACCGCACGCCGAGACTGCGGGTCCATAGCGTGAAGTACCGCCTGGACGCGTGCCCCGATCTGGGCCGAGCACGCGCGGTGCAGCGCGAGGCCTTCGACTGGGCGCTCGGCGTGCTGGAGCGCAGACCGTCGCTCCCGATACGCGCCGCGCGCGCGGGCCAGGACGCGCTGTGGTCGCGCCTCACGCGCGCTCGGGGCGAAGGGTCACTGCCGAGGGCGCCGCTCGCTCTCCAGCGCGCCGCGGCCAGCCAGGCGCACGCGGCGTTCGCGCTGCGCGAGGCCGCCGAGGAGGACAGGCTGCGCCTCGCGCTCGCCGAACAGGACGAGGGCACGGCAGCGCGCACGCTGAGGCGCCTGGCGAGAACGCCCCGGGCGCCGGACACGTTGCGTCGCGCGCACCCGCGCCGCATAGGACGGCGCATTGCGGTTCACGTACTAGAACGGGTGCGGGTGAGCCGGGCCGATGCGCACGAGGTACGCGTGGGAGGCGTCGGTGTGCTGCGCTCGCGCACGCCGGTCGCGCCGGGAGTGCGAAGCGCCCAGATCGTCGAGAAGGGCGCGCAGCGCTGGCTGCACGCGCAGTACGGAGAGGACCTGCCGGCACCGAAGAATCCCGGCGGGACGACCACGGGCTACGACTCGGGCATCAGCCACACGCTGATGGACGACGCGGGGAAGGACTGGCAGCGCCCGGACACCGGCGCGCTGCTCGACGCGGCGCGGCGTCTCGACCGGCACCGCGCGCGGTGCTGCACGAAAGCCTCGCGCCAATGGCGCGCGCTGCGAGGCCGCGCGCGCAGGCTGCGGCGCAAGGCGCACGGCGTGCAAAGGAACGCGGAGTGCCACGAGGCCAAGCGCATCAGCGAAGGGAGCGATGTGGTCGCGCTCGAGAACCTGAGCTTGAGGAGCATGAGCGCGTCGGGTCGAGGCACGCGGAGCGTTCCGGGAAGCAGTGCGAAGCGCGGGGTCAACGAGTCGATGGCGAGAGCGCGCCTGGGGAGGCTGCACCACGCAATCGAGCGCCGTTGCGTGAGAGACGGCACCTGGTGCGTGAAGGTCCACCCCGGCGGGACCTCCGTCACGTGCCCGGCATGCGGGCGCCAGAGCCGGGAGAACAGGAAAGGAGAACACTTTCGATGCGTCGAGTGCGGGCACACCGCGCACGCGGACCAGAACGCGGCGGTGAACATCGCGGGCAGGGCAAGAGAACGCCTCAACGCATACCTCGATACACGCGGCGCCGGGGACCGGCGTCGCGCACCGGCGGGTGCGAACGGGCAAGGGCGCGCGGGCACCGCGCGAGCGAGACCGCCCCCGAGGACGGCCGGCTCGCGGCGAAAGCCCGCACTCCCGCGCAGCGAAGGCGCTGCGCGCACGGCCCGGCGTGGCGGCGGGGCACACCCCGTCAAGCTACCGATATAAGTCCCAAGATCCAAGCGTGTGTCTCGCGGGAGACGGCGAGAGACTATCAGGACATCGCGGCTGCGATAGATGCATGGTGGCGATGGACGCTGGACGGCGTGCAGGCGGTTGTCGATCACGGCATGTATGGCGCGCCGCGAATCGCCAGAGTGCTGGCCGATCCCCCGCCGAGTGCGCTGCACGAGCTGGGTGCGAGCGCCGTAAGGAGGTTGAGGCGCTTTGCACGGGACCTGCCGGATCGGCTGATGCCTCGGGAGCCGGAGCGGTGAGCGGCCTCGGCGCGACTCCGGAGGACTGGATCACGCACTTGGGCTATGACCCACACCCGGAGCTTCGTCAGTGGAAGGGCACGCCGATCCCGCCGATTGACGATCCGCTGGCGGCGTCGCCGAGGCGCAGTGAGATAGCGCAACGGGTGTGGTGGAACGGTCCGGCATGGACGGTGCTGCGCAACGCCTCACGTTATCTGTGGCACGTGATGGACTACGGCTTCGCCGCTGACATCGGGTTCACGCTGCGGGACGTGGAGCGGGCACGATGGGTGCGTGCGCTCGAGACGGCGCGCCCGGGCTGGCTCTCGCGCGGCTCCTTCGTGCTGTGGAGCTGCTACTTCGGGCTCATGGCCGACGACGGGATCTGCGACTGGCCACACAACGCGCACCGTCGCGACATCCGGCCACTCGCGCACGACACACGCGAGATAACGTATCAGCGGGCCGCGCGGTATCACGCGGAGGCATGGAGACAATGAGGGTCCGCGCACCTCGACGGGCTGAGAGCGACTTTCCGGGCCCTCCCGTCGGGAAAAGGGTTCGGGCTTCGCCCCAGACCGGATGCGTTCCTTTCAGCCTGCAAGGCCTTTCTCAGGGGCGAGGGAGCGGTTCATCACGCGACCGGCAAGCAGGTACATGACGATGAAGACGATGAGGCGGTAGATGACGGGCGAGCCCGGGGGAATGCAGATGAACGAGAAGCCGTCGCATCCGCGAAGACCGATCTCGTGGGCGATGCGGATGACGTCGTAGTCGCTCATGCCGATGGGTTCGGCCAGCTCGCCCATGATGTCGCCGGGAGCGGGCCCGGCGCCGCCGATCACATCCATGTCGAAATGGGCGTACACGCTGCGGGTGCCGTTGTAGGCGTGGTCCAGCCCCTTGCACACCGCCTCGATGCCCTGGCGCCGCACGTCCCAGCCCGAATAGAACGCCGCGCCGCGCTCGATCAGCTCTTCCACCACGTCGGGGTTCTCGAGCATGCCGCGCGGACCGATCTCCACCAGGTTGCGGGCGTGAATGTTGTCGTGCCACTCGATGGTCTTGTAGAGCCAGCAGAATCCGCCCGCGATCCGCGGATCCCGGGTCTGCGGGCACAGCCTGAAGATGTCCCAGTGCGTGTCCAGGCTCACGATGCCGACATCGCCGTCGGCGTGCTCGGCCACGCACTTCGCGATCGCGTAGGACCCGCACGGCGAGTTCTGTCCCAGTACCACCGGGAGGGCACCGGCATCGAGCGCGTCGTTGACCTTGGCCTCGACGGCGGCTTGCGCTTCGAGGATGAGATCCGGGTCCATCGCCCCCCAGTTGACCTCGGGCGGAATGTCGGCGTCGCCGTAGTCGACCACGTTGAGGTGCTTGAACACATCCATTCGGAAATCCTGGATGTAGCCCGACTGATAACGGATGGACTGCTGGCGCACCCGCTGGGGGGCGGCCAGCCAGTGTTCCTTGCCGACTCCGGCCCACTCGTCGCTGCTGCTGGAGACATAAGGCGCGCCGATGATCACGACATCGGCGTCTTCGAGCTCGCCGGCGCCGCTCACGTGCGGCCGGCCCATGAACGTCGGTGTCTCCTCGTCGATCATGGGGAAATCGAGCTCTGCCGCCCACATCCCTTCCCGGGTCTCTTTCCATTCGGGGTAATGTATCAAGAGTCTCCTCGCTTCTTCACGCTGACGGGCGAGCGGGGCGCATTTTCGGTGTCAGCTTGGCCTCCCGGGGTCGGGGCGTTGCCCAACAGGCTCGATGCGCTAGACGCCACGGCTGACTTCGATGACAACAATATCACGAGGGCATCAGTGCGGACTGCGCAAGGAGCCGTTGCTGATTCCGATGGGACAGTCCCACGCTCATCCTCTGTCCAAACAATGCGCTGGCTCATTCATTATCGCGCAGAAGTGTAGGTCGCGAGTCGGTCCGCCCATCTGGTTGACCTTCTTTTTCAGATACTGCAGGAATCGACCGTAGGTTTCTTCTGCGAAGTTCTCTGTATCGCTAATGCCCTCTATCTGGGTCTGGCTAAGCAGTCGCCTCCTTCTGTCGAGGGACTCGAAGACATTCATGCAGCCATATCCGATGTCCTGCCTGCATGCCACGAGTTTGTTGAGGAAGATGTAGTTGCACGGCTCTCGCTGACTGAAATAGACGACTATATCGTTCGTGAACAACTTTAGGCTGCCGGTATTCCTCATGGCTACTCTGAGCAGGTCGAGATTATCTGCAATCGGCGAGGGGCATCGAATGTAGGGGTAGGCTTCCAAAACCGTGATGGGCTCGCCGAAGTAGTGGTTGCCCATTCCTTTCAATGTCCTCTGGATTCCATAAAAGTCATTGCTGCGGGCGAGCTGGCAGAGTCTCTCGTTTATCTTCTCAATCAACGCTATCTTTTCCTCGGACACCACCTTGCCCCCGGGCTCGTGAGGGCAGGTGCGCGGCATCGGGATGGTCCGCTCTTCGAAAGAGAAGTAATCAAAGTGCGATTGTATGCCTTTGGTAACTCGAGCCTCGGCGATGCTCACTGTGACGGACTGGTCGCGCGCGGTTGCGTTTCCGCGGATCCAGAGTTCGACCATGGGCATCGTCTCCCCGCCGGTGAGCACCAAGGGATCCTCCCTGGAGACTGGCCGTCGTGCTCCGGTGGGTTCGCGCATGTTCAGGGTGAACGGAGACACGTCACCGCTGGCGGTGGCGAGCGAAAGCACCAGGAAGAGCTGCTCGCCGATTGGGAGAGTCGGAGAGGTGTAGGGCGGCAGCTCTGCAAGCATCCGGCCATCGGCCGGGGCGGCGTCATCCGCGCTTTCGAGCGCACGCCCGTCTGCCTCCGTATTCATCCCGAAGCCGACGCTCAGGGTCTCAATCGCCATCGCCGGCGCGCAGAGGGCGAGGAGCAACGCTGTGCACCAAAGCGCCCGGGTGCCCATCGCCCGAGCCCCGGGTGACCAAGGGCGGTGCTTCGGGGCGCAGCCTGCGGCTCGGCGGGGTCTGCTCCCGGTCGCCGCTCCCGTCGTCGCGCAAGGCGCGTTCTCGACACCCGGCTCTCGGTTCATGTGCGCACTCCGCGTCGATGATGGGGGTCGAATGGGCACTGTAACGGCGCCCTCCCACTGCGAGCAAATTCTTGCCGCTTGACGGCGATTCCTGCGTGATCGGACCGTCGGTTCGGGTCCACCGCCATCCTGACGTGCCACTCGACGACCGTGTCGAGGTCAACCCGACCCGGCGCCGCTGCTTCCGCTCCATGCCGAGGGCGAGTCTGCCGGGCGGGCGTTTCGTAGTTGAGGTGGCATCGGCCGACCCGCCGTTGCGGTGCCTTGGGGTGCCGAGGGTCGGGCGCCCGGGTCCTGGAGTAGCCGTTCGACGGTCGGGGGATGAGCGGGCGCAAGGTCGCGACTTCCCCCGGGACCCCATCGCTTACGCCGGGTAGGAGGGGACGGTAACCGTTCGGGTCCCGGGGGATGGGGGTCCCGGGGGATGGGGGTGGCGAGATGCGCGTCGGTGAAGTTAAAATCGACATTCGGTGGCCGGGGAAATTTGTCGCTCATCATACACCTGAGCGATAGTATGCTCACCGACAACATTGCCGAGTTCGCCGCACCGTGGGCGTTATCTCGGTGCCAGCCCACGCCTTATCTGGGGAATCAGGAAAGAGATAGTATGCGGGAGAGCGACCAATGAATGCACGGGAGTCGAGTCTGCAGAAACGGCTGATCTCGTACGCTGGAGCAATCGGGGTGAGCGCGAGGGAAGTGTCTTCGATGAAGTTACGACCGGTGATGGCGGGGGCGCAATACACGGATGTGTTCGGATTCGCACACGCCAATGCATATATGTACGAGAGTGAGTATCAAGCCGGTCAGGCTGTTTGTCAGCTTTCTCCCGCTGGGGGCTCGATAGCGACAGCCGATCTATGCGTCGGACATCCTTCTCCATGGACGCAAGACACGGCGGAGTTTATTCGTGTGTTCTCCGGCGTGGATCCGCCGGTCACTTGGGTGCAGCACGAGACAGGGCTGGAGATACTCGCCATTGCGGCCGACATTGCCACGCTGATTGCGGCACCCGTCGCGATCTTTCAAGTATTCGAGGCGATCCGAGAAAAGGTGAGTGCGAATGCCCGAGCGAAGAAAACAGACAGGTATTACAAGGGAGTGTGCAAGATACGGATAGAAGTCAGGACATTGGATGAATCAGGCAATTTGAAACAGGAATTGACTATCTGTCAGGACATCCATCAGCCACTCGAACACCCTCGGGAAGGAAGTGAATTGGACCAATAGTATCCGAGGATGACGGCACTTGGTGATCGGCATTCCGTCAGGCCGTATGGAACGTCGTCTGCTTGGTTGCCTGCTTACGGCTGCCGGAGTCTCGGGATCACCATTCGCGCCGAATCGATCATGCACACGGGGACTGGTAACTATTTCGCGCATGCGCTACCGTCTCGCGCATGGCGGTTCTCGACGCGGACTTCTGCACCGACCTGACGCCGGCTGAGGGCGGCGACAACCTGTGGTCGCCTCCCATCGTGGCGCCGGCGTGCGGGCCGCTCGACTGGGCGTCTCTGCTTGAAGAGGCAGAGGCGCGGATCGAGGAGGAACGGGGTCGCGCGCGAGTGGCGGAGTTGCGCCGGGAGGAACTGCGCCGGTCGGAGAGGGACGCCTGTACGCGCGTGCGGTCGCTGGAGAGGCAGCTCAAGACTTGCCGGTTCAAGCTCAAGTTGGCCGTAACGAAGACCGCGTCGCGGGCCATGAAGGCGTTGGAACGCAGGGTCGAGTACCAGGACGACGAGATCGCCGATCTTCGCATCACGTTGCGCCGGTCTCACGAGCACCAGGAGCAGGTCGAGGGGCGTTACCAGGACGAGATCAACTGGCTGAAGCAGGACATCGACCGAGGTCGTTCGCGGATCGCGAAGGTGTACCGCGAGGGCGAGCGCGTGGCCGAGTCGCTGCGCAAGCAATTCGACCGGCGGCTCGCGGCGGCCCAGCGTTTGGTAGAGGCCCGGGAGGGCACGATCGCGTGGCTGCGCGAACGCAACGTCCGGCTGCGTGCGGCGGTCGTGCGGGCCACCGAGCTGATCGCGTCGCTGCGGAAGAAAAATCCCGAGCTGCGCGCCGAGGTGCGGGATCTGAAGGACGAGAACGCGGCACTGGTCTCGCGTGTCGAGAAGCTGGAACTCGACCTTGACAAGCTGCGCTCAACCCGGAGCGTCTTGTCCAAGACGCTCTACGGCAGCAGGAGCGAGCGGCAGAAGAAGCCGGGCACCGGGCGCGGCCAGCAGCGCGGCGGCGTCGGACACGGGCGCACCCAGCACCCCGGGCTCAAGAAGAAGAAGGAACCGCGCGACCCGCCGGAGGATGCGCGCGTCTGTCCGCGTTGCGGCAAGCCCTATGCCGCCAACGGCGAGCGGTGCACCACTCTGTTCGAGATCGATGTCGAGGCCTACGAGAGCACCATCGTGCGGTCGCGCTGGCGCCGGAGTTGCGACTGCCCTTCCTCGCCGCGGGAGGTGACCGCGCCGCCGGTGACGCGGCTGTTCGAGACCACGCCCTACGGGATCCGCGTCTGGACGTGCATGCTCTACGAACGGTTCGTCTGCTGCCGGCCGCTGCATCGGGTCGCGGCCTGGCTGGCCGACATGAGGCTGGCGATCTCGCCGGGGACGCTGGCTGACAGTATCAAGCGCTTCGTGCCGCTGTTCGAACCGTTGGCCGAAGCGATCCTCGCGCACCAGAACGAGGCCGCGTTACGCCATGGCGACGAAACCTCCTGGCGCGTTCAGGCCTATCGCGAGAAAGGCCGGTCGAGCAGCGCCTGGCTGTGGACCTCGGTGAGCCCGGACGCGGTCTACTACCACATCGATCCCTCGCGCAGCGCCGAGGTCGCGATGAAGCTGTTCGGCTCGACGCAGGGCATCGTGGTTCTGGTCTGCGACCGGTTCCGCAGCGCCTACAGGAAACTGGCCCGCGAGCTCGCCGGCAAGGTGATCCTGCAATGGTGTTGGGCGCATCAAAGGCGCTCGTTCATCGACTGCGCGGCCGGGCGTGTGCGGCTCAGGCGCTGGTGCCAGAGATGGATCGAGCGGATCGCGAAGATCTACCGGCTCAACGATGCGCGCCTGGAGCATTACGAGGCCGCTCACCCTCTCGAACGACAGTCGCCGACGTTCGACGTCGCGCACGCCGGGCTGAAGAAGGCGGTCGACGAGCTGTTCGCAGCCGCCGAAGTGGAACTGGCCGGGCTGACGGACAGGGCGCGCAGGGCCAAGCCGCTGCGCTCGCTCCTCAACCACCGCGAGGGGCTGTGCGTCTTCGTCGACAAGCCGTTCGTGCCCATGGACAACAACCGCGGCGAGCTCTCCCTGCGCTTCGCGGTCATCGGGCGACGGCTCTCGTTCGGCTCCGACAGCGAGAAAGGCGCCGGGTTCACGGCGACGATGTACTCGGTGGCCGGCACGCTGGCGATCAACGGCATCGACGTCCGGCGCTGGCTCAGGGAATGGCTGACCGCATGCGCGCAGAGCGGCGGAAAGTCGCCGGAAGACCTGTCGCCCTGGCTGCCGTGGTCGATGAGCGAGGAGCGCCGGCGCGAACTCACGGCATCGGGATGACCGGCGCGGTCGAGTGCCGATATTACGGGCGCGACTTCACCATCGAGGAAATGGCGCTGCTGCGCGCGCTCATCGCCGAGCCCGTCCCACTCTCCCGCCGCGCCCTGTCGATCGAGTTCTGCCGGCGCATCGGTTGGCTCAAGCCCGACGGCGGGCTGAAAGACATGATGGCCCGCGTCGCCATGCTGGCCATGCACCGCGACGGCCTCATCGAGCTGCCGCCGCCCAGGTGGCGGCGGGGCCGGCCCAAGCCCATCGTCTTCGGACCCGACACCGAGCCGCCGCTGTTCCCCGTGCCGACCACCCTCGACGAGGTCCGCCCCCTCGACTTCCGCACCGTGGTGCGCGCCACCCGGGAAGGGAAACTCTGGAACGAGTTCGTCGCCCGCTACCACTACCTCGGATACAAGACCCTGGTCGGCGCCCAGATGCGCTACGCCGTCCACGACCGCAACGGCTGGCCCATCGCCATGCTCGGCTTCTCCACCGCGGCCTGGAAGCTCGCCTCGCGCGACAACTTCATCGGATGGACGCACGAGTTGCGCGAGAAAAACCTCCCGCTCGTGGTCGACAATCCGAGGTTCCTGATATTGCCCTGGATCGAGATCCCCAACCTCGGCTCGCACATCCTCGCCATCGTGCGCCGGCGCCTGCCCACCGACTGGACCGA
>JAJDVR010000020.1 GCA_022826025.1 Gemmatimonadota bacterium
GTCCGGGTTGTCCTTGATCGGGGCCGTGAGCGGCGTGTCGATCACGCCCGGCGCGACCGCATTGACCCTCACTCCGCGGGGTCCGAGTTCGGCCGCGGCGACCCGCACCATCTGCACGATCCCCGCCTTGGTGGCGGCGTACATGCTCTGGCCCGGCTCGACCACCACGGACCGGATCGAGCTGAAGAGGATGATGGACCCCGAGCCCTGAGCGCTCATGATCCGTCCCGCGGACTGGATGACGTGCGCGCCGCCCTTGAGGTTGAGGCCCAGAACGCGGTCGATCTCCTCGTCCGTATAGTCGAGGAGGGGCTTGCGCACGTTCACGCCGGGGGTGCACACCACGACGTCGAGGGATCCGCGGGCGGCCGTGATGTCCTCGAACGCGCGGGTGACCGCCGCGCCGTCCATGATGTCCAGGGGGGCGGAGGCGGCCTCGCCCCCGGCCGCGCGGATGGTCGCTGCGGTGCGGGCGGCGGCGTTCGCGTCGATGTCGAGGCAGGACACGTGCGCGCCCGCCTCCGCGCATCCGACCGCGACAGCTTCGCCGATGCCGGAGCCGCCTCCGACGACCGCGGCGGTGCGTCCCTCCAGGCTGAACATCGTGGTCATGAGAAGTCTCCGGCGGGGTTTCGTGTGGTGAAGGGGCGGCGCACAATGTAAGGATCCCGCGCGCGGGGCAATCCGGCTCATGCGCGCCCCCACGCCCGCATGCCCCCCGGCCCGGAGACCCGCATGTACCACGGAGGCCCGCCGCCCCGCGTTCGCCGGGAGGACCGCGTCCTCGCCGAAGTGGAGGCCGCGCGCGACGAAATCGTGGCCTTCACGGCGGAGATGATCCGGATCCCGACGGTGAATCCGCCGGGAGCGTGCTACCGCGAGTGCGCCGAACTGATCGGCCGGCGGCTGCAGGCAACGGGCCTGGCGGTGGAGTACGTGGAGGCCGAGGGGCGCCCCGAGCACACAGCCGAATACCCCCGGGTGAACGTGGTCGGGCGGGGGCCGGGCATTCGGGGACGCCCGCGGCTTCACCTGAACGGCCACTTTGACGTGGTGCCGCCGGGTGACGGCTGGACGGTCGACCCATTCGGGGGGGTGGTGCGCAACCAGCGCATCTACGGAAGGGGTGCGTCGGACATGAAGTCGGGGATCGCCGCCGCGGTCTTCGCCGTCGAGGCGCTGCGGCGGGCCGGGGTCGAACTCAAGGGCGCCGTGGACATCAGCGCCACCGTCGACGAGGAGAGCGGCGGCTTCGCGGGGGTGGCGTATCTTTGCGAAGCCGGCGTCATCTCGAGCGACGAAACCAGGTACGCAATCATCCCCGAGCCGTTCGGACCCGCCCGCGTGTGCCTGGGACACCGGGGCGTCTACTGGTTCGACGTAGTCGCGCACGGCCACACCGCCCACGGCAGCATGAGCCATCTCGGGCACAGCGCCATCGACGACATGGGAGCCCTTCTGGAAGCCTTCCGAACCCGGCTCGCCCCCGAACTCGCGACGCGCATTTCCGCGCTCCCCATCGTGCCGGAGCCCTCCCGGCACCCCTCCCTGAACGTCAACGCGATCACCGGCGGCCAGGCCGACGAGGGGACCCAGTCGCCCTGCGTGGCCGACCGCTGCGTGGCCACCGTCGACCGCCGTTTCATCCCCGAGGAATCCCTCGACGAGGTCCGCGGCGACATCGTGCGCCTGGTCAGGTCGGTGGCGGCCGACGACCCGGGTCGCCGTTTCACCATCGAGGAGCGGATGGTGGTCCACCCGACCGCCACACCGCCCGGATCGCCGCTGGTCGCCGCCCTGTCCCGCGCGGTGGAAACGGTCAACGGCCGCCCCGCCGAACTCGTGGCCAGTCCCGGCACCTACGATCAGAAGCATTTCGCCCGCATCGCCGGCATCGAGCACTGCGTGGCCTACGGTCCCGGGCCCCTCGAGGAAGCACACCAGCCGGACGAGTCCTGCGCGGTGGACGACCTCGTCGCGAGCACGCAGGTGCTGGCGCTGGCGGCGCTGGATCTGGTGGGATCCGGGTAGCATGAGGCACCTTGCGCGCGCGATCCTGGCCATGGCCGCGACCGCGGTTGCCGGTTGCGAAACGGCCTCCGTCTCCACCAACACGTCGCGCGACAGCCTCGGGGTCACGATCGTCGAGTCGGTTGCACCTTTGTGGGACTCGCGCGACGCATGGCGGATCGAGGAGGAACCGATCCTCGACCTGGCCGAGACCGGCTCGGGCGAGATGCACACCTTCTTTCGCGTAAGGGATGTGCTGCGCGCGGGATCCGGGGATCTGGCCGTTGCCGACGGTGCGTCCCAGCAGATCCGGATCTACGATGCAACGGGGCGATTTGTCCGTGCTTTCGGTGGGCCGGGCGAGGGGCCGGGCGAGTTTCGCTCTCTCTGGACCATCGTCCTGAGGCCCGACGGGCGGCTCGTGGCGCTGGACCGTACGGTGGGGGGAAGCGGCGCGGAGTTCGATCTGCGATCGGGGCTGGTCTCTTCGTTCCGGATGCCGGAGGGGGTCTCACCGGTTCGGCACCCGGTGCCCTCGGACGTGGTCTGGGGACTGGATCTGGCGCCAGGCACTGATGAGGAGAGACGACGCGCGGGCGTGCAGCGCCCTCCGGTCACCATCGTTCGATTGTCGGAGGACCGGATGTCGAGCGACTCGGTCACGAGCCTCCCCGGATATGAGAACCTCATGATTACCGAAGGGGACGACATCCCGATCATGGGCCGGTTGCCCCACGCGGTGCCGGACGGCGAGGGACGAATCGCGATGGGCACGGCCGACGCGCTGGAGTACTCGATCGTCGACGGCCGGACCGGGGACCTGCGCCTGACCGCGAGGATCCTCGGAGTTCCGCTGACGGTGTCCAGCGCGGAAGTGGACCGTGAAAGGGAGGAATGGCTGGGACCCGATCCCAGTCCCTTCATTCGCGATTTCATGGCTCGCCTGCCCGAGCCCGCCGAGAAGCCGGGCTATCAGCGCATGATCGTGGACGCCGACGGGAATGTGTGGGCGGGCGAATACCTTGGGCTTGCCCGGCGCGACGAACCGCAGGAGTGGTACGTGCTGGACTCGTCGGGGGTGTGGCTCGGAGTCGTCGGCACGCCAGCGCGCTTTGAGTTGATGCGCGTGGGCGCCGCCGAGGTGTTCGGGGTGCGGCGTGATGTCAACGACGTCGAGCAACCGCAGGTTCTGCGACTGGTGAAGCCTTAGTCGCCCAATCGCTCCACCCGCGCCCTGACGCTCGCCTTCGGGGCGAACATCATGTCGCCGGTCGGCGGCCGGCCCAGGCGTGGCTCGTAGAACCGCGCGGCGAGTGCCGCCATGACGCGCGCGACAGTGCTGTCGTCGCAGAGCGCAACGGCACAGCCCCCGAAACCGGCACCGGTCAGGCGTGCGCCCGCGGCCCCCGCCTCGAGCGCGACTTCCACAATCGCGTCGAGCTCCCCCGTGCTCACCTCGTAGTCGTCGCGGAGGCTTTCGTGCGACCGCACCATGAGGTCACCGAAGCGGTGCAGGTCGCCATCGCGCATGGCCTGCTCGGCGAGCGCCACCCGGCTGCCCTCCGTGACCACGTGGCGGAAGCGGAGAAACAGCACGGGGGCGAGAATGCGGCGGGCGACGCGGAGCAGGCCGTCGAGGTCGCCCGCCGAGACCAGGCCCCGGTAGCTGGATTCCTGTGATGGCGTGCGTTCCACGCCCACGGCATCCCGCACCTCCTCCAGCGCATCCCGGCACTGCCGCGCCCGCTCGTTATATGCATCGCGCGCGCCCGCTGACTTCTCGGCACGAACCAGCGACGACGCCACCACCCACCGCCATCCCTCGGGCACGCGTACCGGCGTCACGCGCAGCGGGTCGAACTCGATGCGGAGGGCGTGCCTCTCGACCCCGTGAAGACACGCGGCCTGATCCATCCCGCCCCCTTCGAGGCCGACGAAGCGCTCGGCGCGCGCCATCAGGGCGGCGAGTTGGAGGCGCGGAAGCGTTACCCCGTTCGCCTTCAGCAGCGCGAGCGCGGAGGCCACCACCAGCGCGGACGAGGACGACAGCCCCGACGCGATCGGAACACTCCCCGTCACCGTCCCTTCGATGCCTCGCTCCAGCGGCACCCCATGCTCGAGCAGTCCTCGCGCCGCGGCGCGCACGTAGTTGGACCAGTCTCCCTGGTCCGCCGCCTCGATGGGACGTTTCAGCTGAAACGCGAACGGCGCGAAACGGGCCGACGGATTGTCCAGCCGCACCACCGGATCATCCACGATCTGGAAGTCGACACGGATGTCCCGGTCGATGGCGATGGGCAAGACCGGCAGGCCGTTGTAGTCGGTGTGTTCGCCGATCAGGTTGACGCGGCCGGGGGCGGTGACGCGCCAGCTCAATCCGAATAGCCCAACTTCGGCAACAGCCGGAAGAGCCAGATGCCCGCTCCCGCCGAGATCGCCAGCGCGGCCACCGCCGCCACGCCCCGGCCGTAGAGCAGATACCCGGTCCCGAAGAGCGCCGCGTAGACCAGCACGCATCCGAGGAACCAGGCCAGGAAGGCCGCGGTGACGGACCCCGACTCGCGCGGCCCCTCGCCCACGTCGACGACCCGCCGCCATCCCCTGCCCATCGGCCGGATCCTGTCGTAGAAGCCCTGCAGCGTCTCGGAATCGGCGGGGGCCGTGAGGAAGGTCACCCCGAGCCAGCCGACCGTCGTGATCGCCACGCCGATCACGAGCTGCGTCCAGGCCGGGAGTGGCGCCATCCCCAGTGCCCCGTGCACCCAGGCGAAGTAGACCGCGACCAGGAAGGAGATTGTCATGCCGGCCAGTTCGCTCCACACGTTCACGCGGTACCAGAACCAGCGCAGCAGGAAGATGAGCCCCGTCCCGGCGCCGATCTGGAGCAGGATCTGGAATCCCTGGCCGGCGGTGTCGAGCTGCAGCGCGATGAAGGCGCCCAGCACCATCAGCCCGACCGTCGACAGCCGCCCCATCGTTACGAGCTGCCGGTCGCTCGCTTCCGGGTTCACGAAGCGGCGATAGAAGTCGCTCACGACGTAGGACGAGCCCCAGTTGAGCTGGGTGCTGATCGTCGACATGTACGCCGCCGCCAGCGACGCGACCACCAGCCCGAGCAGTCCGGCGGGCAGGAACACCAGCATGGCGGGATAGGCCAGATCATTCCCCACCAGCCCCGGATCCAGCTCCGGGAAGCGGGCCTGGATGTCGGACAGCTCCGGATACACCAGCATCGAGCACAGCGCCACGATGATCCACGGCCAGGGCCGGAGCCCGTAGTGCGCGATGTTGAACCACAGCGTGGCCTTCATCGACTCCTTCTCGTTCTTCGCGGCCAGCATCCGCTGCGCGACGTAGCCTCCGCCCCCAGGCTCGGCCCCGGGATACCACGCGCTCCACCACTGCACCGCGATCGGGATGATGAAGATCCCCGCGGCGACGCTCCAGTCCGAGAAGTCCGGGAAGAAGTTCATCGCGGACTGCAGCTCAGGGTGCGAGACGAGCCCCGCGAGGCCCCCGACCTCGGGCTGGCGCAGCGCGAACACGGCGGCCGCCACCGATCCGATCATGGCTACGACGAAGAGCACCAGGTCGGTCACGACGACGCCCCAGAGCCCCGACGTCGCGGAGTAGATCATGGTCACGGTTCCCGCGATGAGGACCGTGGTCAGCGGATCCAGCCCCAGGAGGACGCCGCCGATCTTGGTCGCCGCGAGCGTCACCGTGGCGATGATCATCACGTTGTAGAAGACGCCCAGATAGACCGCCCGGAACCCTCGCAGGAACGCCGCCGCGCGCCCCGAATAGCGCAGCTCGTAGAACTCGATGTCGGTGAGCGCGCCCGACCGCCGCCAGAGCCTCGCGTAAAAGAAGACCGTGCACATCCCGGTGATCAGGAAGGCCCACCAGGACCAGTTCTGCGCGACTCCGCCGCCACGCACGAAGTCCGCGATCAGGTTGGGCGTGTCGGTCGAGAAGGTGGTCGCGACCATCGATGTGCCCAGCAGCCACCACGGGAGCTTCCGCCCCGACAGGAAGAACTCGTCGGCCCCGGATCCCGCGCGCCGGGCGAAGCGGAGGCCGATGGCGAGGGCGGTAAGCCCGTACAGCGCGATGACGATCCAGTCGAGCGTCGTGAGTTGCATACGGTCTTACTCGCGGGAGACAGGGGATGGCCCAGCGTCCGGGAGCGTTGGCCCGGCGGACCGCAGGGATGGCGCGGCGTCCCAAAGACGCATCGGATAGACCCCCGAGTCTACCAGCCCGCGCAGCGATTCGGCCACCCCCGAGTGATCGCCGGGGAACGTGACGCCAAGCCACAGCTCCCGGGTGGGCAGAACGGTGCAGCGGGCACGGCCCGCGGCGATCAGGTCGTTCATGGCCTCCGAGAGGTAGAACTCGCGGTCGAGGCCCGGCCCCGAAGCGAGAAACGCGGCGAACAAGTCGCGCAGCGGCAGAAGGATGTCCGGCTGGAAGCCCCAGAGGTTGGTGCATACGGGGGTTTGCAGGGGGACATCGAGCCGCTGGCCAGCTACGTCCCGGCCCACGCCGCGGTCCCTGTCGCGTCGGAGCTCCAAGCCCTCGGTCAACCCGCGCAGCGCGCCAGATTCGTCGATCTCGCAGAGGCCGCGGGAGACACCGCCGCTCCCTGAGAGCGTGACTTCGAGGGGATAGCCTATGATGAAGGCTCGGGTGAGATCGCCGGAAGTCATGTCAACATTACAATCTGTAATGTCAGCATTACTCTCCGCCGGACGTGGGCCGCTCGCTGCCGGATCCGAGCCCCGCATCGCGCGGATCAACGCTACGTACGCCCCCCGCCCGTAGAAGTCGTCGGCGTTGCACACCGCGAAGGGCCCATCGACCTGTTCTCCCGCCGTCAGGACCGCGCATCCCGTACCCCAGGGGCGGGTTCGTCCGGCTGGGGGATCATCCATCAGCTCCGGGTGGGCCATTCGCTGGTACGCGTAGCGGATGTCGAGGTGGGCTGTCGCATCGCGCAGGTGCGCGTCGAAATCGGGCCGAAGCGTCTCCTGGATGACGAGCAGGAAACGGGTGAAACCGGCCAACGCGCCATCGTAGAGGGCGTAGTCGAGGAGAGCCTCGCCGCCCGGACCGATGGGCGCGAGCTGCTTCAGGCGGCCGAATCGGGTCGAGCGGCCGGCCGCGAGGATGACCAGGGTGAGGGGTGGATCCAGTTTCGCTACCATCGATGCCGGTTTGGGTTACCGTATACAATACCGAAGTCCACCACAGCAGGAGAGGGAGGCTCTGGAGACGATGACGGGCCGGCAGGGCGCGTGCCAACATCGGAGCTTGCCCGCGTGAGCCGGAGGGTCCTCATAACCGGCGGCGCCGGATTCGTCGGGAGCCACGTGGCCGACGCCCATATCGCGCAGGGCGATCGGGTCTGGATCA
>JAJDVR010000279.1 GCA_022826025.1 Gemmatimonadota bacterium
GGGCGAAACGGATGGGTCTGGATCTCGCGCACCAGCGTGCGCAACGTCTCCCCGCCGCCGATGTCGAGCTGGAGGACGGTGTTGGCCACCGGGATGGACTCGAACAGATGGACCGCCTCCTGCTCGTCCAGCGAGAGCGGGATGGGTTCCATGTCCTTGCCGTACACAACCGCCGGAATACGTCCCGCGCGCCGAAGGCGGCGGGCGACGCCCTTGCCGGTCTCTTCCCTGCGCCGGGCCTGGAGGGAGGCTTCTGCTACGCTCATTTCGGGCTCTTCGTGGATTTCAGGAAGTTGTCAGAGGGGATTGGGCCGCGTGCGTCGGCCACGCACTCACTGGTGCCGGCTCGGCGTCACCGGCCTCGATGACGATCGGGGCCTCCCGGGCCGGCATCTTGAACAACTGGCTCACGGAGGCGTTGGAGTGAATGTAGCGAATGGCATCGGACAGCAGGCCGGCCACGGAGAGCACTTTCAGCTTGGGAAAGCGCAGTTCCGGAGAAATGCCGATGGTGTTGGTGACCACGACTTCCTCCACCGGGGCCCCCTGCAGCCGCTCGGACGCCCTTCCTGACAGGAGGGCGTGGGTGGCGCAGGCGTAGACGGCGGCCGCTCCGCGTTCCTTCAGCGCGTAGATGCCGTTGGTGAGGGTGCCTGCCGTATCGACCATGTCGTCGGCGATCAGGCAGGTTCTGCCCTTCACCTCGCCCACGACATTGACCACTTCCGCCACGTTCGCGGTGCGCCGGCGCTTGTCGATGACCGCCAGGGAAGCCCCGAGGCGGCGCGCGAAGCCGCGCGCCATCTTCGCGGACCCGGCATCGGGCGCGATGACGACCAGGTCATCCAGGTTCATGTCGCTGAAGTACCGGGTCAGCACGGGCGCGGCGTACAGGTGATCCACGGGGATGTCGAAGAATCCCTGGATCTGATGCTGATGGAAATCGATGCCCAGCAGCCGGTCGGCCCCGGCCGCGACGATCAGGTTGGCAACCAGCTTGGCACCGATCGAGACCCGCGGCTGGTCCTTGCGGTCCTGGCGTCCGTAGCCAAAATAGGGCACCACGGCGGTGACCCGGGCGGCCGAGGCGCGGACGGCGGCGTCGACGAGGAGCAGAAGCTCCATGATGTTGTCGGCCGGCGTCGTCGTCGGCTGGATGATGAAGACGTCTCGGCCGCGCGCGTTGCGGTCCAGCCGGACGAAGATCTCGCCGTCGGCAAAATCCCGCACCGTGGCGCCGAAGGCCGATTCGCCAAGCCTCTCCCCGATCTCCGCGGCCAGCGGCCGGTTGGCCCGGCCAGCCAGGAGCAATAGCGGACCGCGGCGGTATTGATCGTCCATGGGGGCGTCACCGTAGTCTGGCGTTCAGAGGGGCGGTCTACGCGACAACAGCCGTTAAGTGTAGACCTCCTTGAGAGGAGCGTCAACGCGCGTTCTGCTCGACGCCAACACCGCCGAGCTATCCGACAATCTGCACACGCCGGCGTCGTATCACGGGAGCCCAGTCGTCGACGCTGAGCTCCAGCCGAAGCTCGTAGATCCCGGGTTCCAGGTTTCTGAAATCGAGATCGACGGAGCGGAAGTGCGCACCCGGCCGCCCCGGGCTCGGCTCGCTCCACTCCAGCATCAGGGGATCCCCTCTCCCCACCAGCCTCAGGAACTCTCCCAGGCGGCGGAAGAACGACCGGTCGAGCGGCTCGACTCCGAGGCGATAGGCGATCCGCGTTTCACCCATCCCGAGCCCGTAGGCCTCCCACGCGACCGCCAACTCCTGCAGCCCGCCGAGCGCCAGGGACGGCAGCGCATGGTCCAGGACGTCATCGACCGACTCGGGCATTCGGTCCGGAGTTGCGACGATCAGGAAATCGGAGAGATCGGGGATATCATCCGGATGCGGACCCAGGGCGAGATCTCCGCGAAAACGCGCTCCCTGGCCGGCCCTGCGGTCGAGGGCTTCCACGCTGTAAACGTAGCTGCCGAGGGGCACCACGAGCGACAGCGTGCCGCTTTCCGACAGCACGCGCTGCGTCGGCGGCCGCATCTCCCCGGTCGTCTCCGCCCAGGGTACCAGGAAGAGTCCCGCCTGAACATCGCGCCGATGCCCGTTCTCTTCTTCGGGGATGTCCGGGCCGGGCACTGCTCCGGACGTGTCCCGCGGTTCGAACCGGAACGGAGCCACAACCAGCAACGAGTCGCCGCGCCGGAAGCGGGCCAGCACGGTGTGCATCGTCCCCAGTTCGGGTGCATAGGACGGGGCGTAGGCGCTGCGAGGCCGTTCAACGGGGTCACCCCAGACCATGCCCGGAGGCGGGCCGGCAACGCCGGTCAGCACGCCGTCGGGGGGCATGTACCGCTCGGAGTGGGGAGGATGGCGCCCGGTCACCCGCGGACGCATGCTCGAGCCGCTGGTGGGTACGTATCGGGTCCAGCTGGTTTCCTGCCCGTAGCGAATGGCGAGTTCATCCAGCCCGGACGTCCACGGGAGCCCGTGGGGATTGCGCGCGCGCCGCTGAATGCGACTCAGGGCGTGCCGGCTCATGTGCTCGGTCCAGCGGTCGTTGCCGCGCACAAGGTAGTAGGGATCGGCGAGCGCCCACAGTCTGCGGCTCGCCGCCGCGCGCGCTTCCGGATCGAGGCCGTCCAGGCCGGATTCATCGGTCCTCTCCAGCAGGAGAGCCAGCGAAAGCCACTCCTCGGCATCGCGCGAATCCATCGCTTCCAGGGCCAGCCGGTAGCTACGCTCCGCGTCCTCGAAACGCTCCAGGCGATGGAGCGCGAGACCGCGCAGCAGTTCGCACAGGTCCGGCTCCGGAGCGGCGCAGCCGCGGGCAACCTCGAGCGCTTCGTGCGCCCGGCCCGCCTCCACCAGGTAGAAGACGCGCTGGCCCGCGATCCAGCCGTCGCCGGGCAGCCGCCGCGCGGCGTGCGCCAGGGTGTCGAGCAGTTCCTCGCGCGCCACGGTGATCTCCACGGCCTCCGGATCCGGCTCATGGTGATTGTCGCCGTGCCAGTAGCACATGCGGCCGATGAGTTCGTCGCACGGGGAGGAACCGGGCTCCACGGACAGGGGCAGATGTTGCACGCGCAAGCTTTCAAAGCGCCGCTGCGCGTCGCGGGCCCGCTCGTGGATCGCGGAAGAATCGGGTTGCGCCAGTGCTTCCTGCGGCGATGGGTCCGGAGGAAGGTTGCGACTCTCTCGCGGAGGAACCGCGGCCGCAACGACGGACGACACTGCAAGGGTCGTCGCCAGCGCGAGTGTAGCGGGGGCGAGCACCGGACTCGTGATGAGGGCTCCTCCTTCAGGGCGGGAGCGGATTGGCCCGGGTGGATTCGAACCACCACCGCCGGTTCCAAAGACCGGTGTCCTGCCATTAGACGACGGGCCACTCATGACGGCTCTCGGAATCCTACTCGTGCTCCGGCGCGGTCTCAAGAGCGAGGCCGCGCCGCGGAACAGCCGGGACGGCTTCGCGCCGGCACTGGCCCGCAGGGTGATCGGCACCATCGCGCTGTAAACCCTACACCGGCTGAAGGGCGGGAAATCTCGAAAGGGTGGTCGTCAGATGGACGTGTCCGTCCCGGTGCATCGGCTGGATCCGGCGGCGAGCCCGCACAGCCGACTCCTCGTCCCGGTAGACCGCGAAGATCGCGCTGCCGCTGCCAGACATGAGCGCCAGCAGGGGCGAGGTGTCCCGCAGCGAGCGCAGCGTTTCGCGCAGGTCGGGCCGGACGGCGAAGATGGGCGCCTCGAAGTCGTTGTGGGCCAGTCCGGCCACGGTCGCCCAATCCCGGCAGCGGGCGGGGGTGAGGGGAATCGGCTGCCTGGCGGACCGCTCCTCCATCCCCCGACCCCTCCCCCGGGCGAGCAGGTTGTAGGCCCAGGCCGTCCCCACCCCCTCCGGCGACCCCACCAGAAGCACCCGGCGGGGTGGTAGCGGGGGCAGCCGCGTGAGGTGGTCGCCGCGGCCGGCGCCCAGTGCGAGCGGCGACGGCGACAGGAAGAAGGGGACGTCGGCGCCCAGGCCGCGCGCGATCGCGGTGAGGGCGGCGACGTCCGCGCGAGGTTCGAACAGCTCGTCCAGGCAGCGAAGCGTCGCCGCCGCGTCCGACGAGCCTCCGCCCAGCCCGCCGCCGACCGGAATGCGCTTCACCAGCCGGATGGCCACCCCAGCCCGCTCACCCCGTGCGTCCAGGTAGGCCCGCGCAGCCCGGTACACCAGGTTGTCGCGCGGGTCGCCCAGGTCGGCCCCGGCGACCTCCACGGTGATGCCGGCCGGGGCGCGCTCCACCCGCAGGCGGTCGCACAACCCGACCGCAGCGAAGAGGGTGTCCACGTTGTGGTACCCATCCGCGCGCCGCGCGCCCACGCGCAGCACGAGGTTGACCTTGGCCGGAGCCTCCACCACCACTGCGCGCTTCACGGCGCCCGACGCCCCTGCCGGACCACCTCTTCGCCGCCCTTGCGCGCGGGCCCGATCTCCCGAAACGAAAACCCCATGCGCCAGAAGTACCAGAGCCCGATTGCAGTCACGGGAATGAACGTCGTGACGTGGTATCCCGCGGCAAACGCCAGCGTCGGGTTCTCGGCCACTCCGAGAACATCGACGAGCGCCAGCCGCACTGCGGCTTCGAACGGGCCGAAGAACCCCGGCGCCGAGGGCAGCGCAACGGCCAGCGCGGTGACTCCGTTCAGGAAGAGCGCTTCCGCATATCCGGCATCGATGCCGAATGCGCGGAAGCCGAGCCAGAACGACGCCGAATGCCAGAGCCAGAAGACCAGGCTCCACGCCGCCGCGCGCGCCACCAGCATCGGGCTTCGAAGCGCACCCAGCCCCTCGATGAGGCCGTCCAGAATGGACAGCGCCCTGTCTCCCGCCGCGCCCGGCAATCGGGAGGCCAGTGGACGGGCGGCGGCCCGCACCACGTCCGGCCGCGCCAGCACCAGCGTCACGACCAGGATGACGATCGCAAGCACGGCCAGGAACCCGGCAACCGCGCCTCCGACGAGGTCGCCGGCGAGTTCAGAGTTGGCGCGGAACCCCGGCAGCGACAGCGAAACCACCAGCAGCGCCACCACCGTGATGCCATCGAAGACGCGCTCGACGGCGAGGGAGGACAGGCACGCGGAGGTCCGCATCTTCTCCATGCGCGCGAGCGACCAGGCGCGGGCGAACTCGCCGGCACGGGCAGGCAGCAGGTTGTTTGCCATGAAGCCGATGGCGGTAGCGGCAAAACGGGCCCGCAGGCCGATCCGTGATCGGAGCGGCGTGAGCAGCACCTTCCATCGCATTGCGCGCAACAGGTAGTCGGCGGTCGCGACGAATACCGACGCGAGCAGCCACCGCAGGTCGGCGGCCGCCACCTCGGCGGCAATGGCGCCCAGGTCTTCGCCGCGGAAGACCCACCAGAGCAACAGGACGCTGACGGAAAGCCCGACGAGGGGCTTCCAGGACAGTGTCACGGGCGGGACCTCAGAAACCGATGGGAGGCAGCCAGCCCTCGGCGCTCATCATCCCGGGAGCGCCCCGGATGATCTCCTTCATCTCCCGCACCGCGCGCTCGAGCCCCACCAGCACCGCGCGCGAGATGATGCTGTGCCCGATGTTGAGTTCCTCGATCTCGCTGACCGCGGCCACCGGGATGACGTTCTCGTAGGTCAGCCCGTGCCCGGCGTGCACCGCCAGTCCCGCCGCCCGCCCGGCGCGCGCCGCCGACACCAGGCGGTCCAGCTGAGCCGGCCGGCCGGCCATGGCCGCCAGCGCATACTCTCCCGTGTGCAGTTCCACGGCATCGGCGCCCAGCTCGGCGCTGGCTTCGATCGCGTCCTCGTCCGGGTCGATGAAGAGCGACGTCCGGACGCCGGCGTCGGCGAGCTGGCCAAGCGCGTCCCGCATGGCGGCGCGCACCTCCGCCGAACCGAGCGCCAGTCCGCCCTCGGTGGTCACCTCCTCGCGGCGCTCGGGGACGAGCGTAGCCTGCATCGGTGCGAGCTCGCACGCCAGTCCGAGGATGTCGGGCGCGGTGGCCAGCTCCAGATTGATCCCCGTACGGACCGTCCGCATGAGCAGCCGGACATCCCGGTCGCTGATGTGGCGCCGATCCTCGCGCAGGTGCACGGTGATTCCGTCGGCGCCTCCCAGTTCGGCCAGTACCGCCGCCCGCACGGGATCGGGTTCATCCGTCCGGCGCGCCTGCCGGACGGTGGCCACGTGATCGATGTTGACGTAGAAGCGCATGGCGTGCCTCAACCGGATGAAGGGACGATGCCCGCGGACACCGCCTGAGCGGCAACCTCCAGGATCTCGATGTCGCCGCGGGCCTGGAGGCGGCCCAGGGCCGGCGCGGGAAGTCGGGCCGTGACCGTGAGGGCGGAGTCGTCTCGCGTCGTCTTCACAACCTCACCCTCGCGATAAAGCGCTGCAAGCGTCCCTCCGTCCGTCACCTTCAGCACCACCTGTACGCTCTGCAGCGCTGCCCTTATGCGCGTCAGCAGCACGCTGCGCAGCCGATCGAGCGTCGCCGGCTGGTAGACCGACAGGAAGACGGAGGGAGTATGCTCGCGCCCTCTAACGCGTTCCCTCAACACCTCTTCCTCGGCGTGGGTGATGAGGTCGGTCTTGTTGAACACGAGGACGCGGGGCGCATCCAGGAGCTCTAGCTCCTCCAGCACCTCGTGCACGACGGAGAGCCGGCCTTCCCAGTCCGGAGCCGCGGCATCCACCACATGCAGGATCAGATCCGCTTCGCGCGCTTCCTCGAGCGTCGAACGGAAGGAGGCGATGAGATCATGCGGGAGCTTGCGGATGAAGCCCACCGTGTCCGTCAGCAGCGCCTGGTGTCCCTCTCCTACCGGCACGACGCGCGTGGCGGAATCGAGAGTGGCGAAGAGCCGGTCCTCCACCAGCAGGTCCGCTCCGGAGAGCGCCCTGAGGAGCGACGACTTGCCGGCGTTGGTGTACCCGACCAGCGCCGCCCGGAAGGAGTTCGCGCGCCCCTTGCGCTGGGTGGCGCGCGCCCGGGCGACCCCCTCCAGCTTGTGCTTCAGTTCCGATATCCGGGTGCCGATCAGGCGCCGGTCGGTCTCGAGCTGCGTCTCGCCGGGCCCCCTGAGCCCGATCCCGCCGCGGATGCGCGAGAGGTGGCTCCACATGCGCTTGAGGCGTGGCAGCAGGTACTCCAGCTGCGCCAGCTCCACCTGCATGCGGGCTTCGCGGGTGCGCGCGCGGGTAGCGAAGATATCCAGGATGAGCTCGGCGCGGTCCATCACCCGGATCCCCAGGAAGTCCTCCAGGTGGCGAGCCTGATCCGGCTTCAGCTCATCGTCGAAGATGATCAGGTCGGCCTTTGCCGCCCGCGCCGTCGAGCGCAGCTCGCCAGCCTTGCCCTTGCCGATGTAGAAGTGGGGATGGGGACTGCGGATACGCTGCTGCACGGTCCCCACGACATCCGCGCCGGCGGTATCCGCCAGGCGGGCGAGTTCCTCGAGGTGCTCGCGCGCGGTGACCCCGCGCATGCGCCCGCGGGGTGCCCCGACCAGAATCGCGCGATCGGTGGCGGGGCGGTTGTCGATGAATCGATGAGGTATGGCAGTGTCTCCGTGGATGGCGAGCCTCTCCGGGCTCGTTCCGCCTGCGCCTGCAAGGCTCGGGACCGGGACCGCCCATCGCAAGTCCAGGCGCCCGGCCCTCGCCTACGTTCCGGAGTCCGGCGGCGGTTTCGAATCGCGTTCTTCCCCGTGCGGTGAAGCCCGGGCGCGCAGGGCTCTGAAACGCTCGAGTCGCGCCGCCACATCCCGTTCGGCGCCCGAGGTCCCGGGGACATAGAAGCGCCTGCCCTCGAGTTCGGCGGGGAGGTAGCTCTGCCCCGCGACGCCGTGCCGGGCATCGGGATCGTACTGGTACCCGGCACCATACCCCAGCTGTTTCATCATGTCGGTGGGGGCGTTGCGGAGATGCAGGGGCACAGGCGCGCCGGGCGTCTGTCGCGCCGCCTGCCCCGCGTCGAGCCACGCCCGATAGAGGCGATTCGACTTGGGCGCCGACGACAGATACACCACGACTTCAGCGAGGGCCAGCTCCCCTTCGGGCGAGCCGAGGAAGTGGAAGGCGTCGCGTCCGGCCAGGGTGACCGCAAGCGCCTGAGGGTCCGCGAGCCCGATGTCCTCGGAGGCCATGCGCACCAGTCGCCGCGCGATGTAGAGCGGGTCCTGTCCGCCCTGAAGCATGCGAGCGAGCCAGTAGAGGGCGGCGTCGGGATCGCTGCCGCGCACCGCCTTGTGCAGCGCGGAGATGGTGTTGTAGTGCTCCTCGCCGGCCTTGTCGAAGTGCGAGAAGCGGTGCTGGGCCGCCTGCCGCCCGTGCTCCCGGGTGATGGCGCGGCCCGGACCGGCCAGATCGCTGGCCCGCTCCAGCACGCCGAGCGCGCGTCGCGCGTCTCCGTCGGCGCGTCCGGCGATCCAGTCCAGCACACCCGTGCGGACGTCATCCCGGGACCGTCCCAGTCCCCGCTCGCCATCCTCCAGCGCGCGCCTCAGAATGTCCGTCAGCTCCTCGGTCGAGAGTGGTTCCAGGACAAAGACAGGGGCCCGCGACAGCAGGGGGCGGATCACTTCGAAGCTCGGATTCTCGGTGGTCGCGCCGACCAGGAAGACCACCCCTTCCTCGACAAAGGGGAGAAATGCGTCCTGCTGCGCCTTGTTGAAGCGGTGAATCTCGTCACAGAAGAGGATCGTTCCGCGGCCGGTCGCGACGATGCGCTCCCGGGCCTCCGCTATGATCGCGCGGACGCGCGCCACCCCCTCCGTCACAGCCGAGAACGCGACGAAGGCGGCATCACCGCGGCGGGCCAGGAGCCGCGCCAGCGTGGTCTTGCCGCTGCCAGGCGGGCCCCACAGGATCAGGCTCGATAGAGCGCCCCCCTCGAGCATTTGCCTGAGCGGGCCGCCGTCCTCCAGAAGACGCGACTGTCCCGCGAATTCGGCGAGGGTGCGCGGGCGCATGCGGGCCGCGAGCGGGGCCCCCGTTCCGGCGCGGGATGCCCGCCCCGGGCGCGTATCACGGCCGGCCCGACCCGCTCCTCCCGATCCACCGGAGCCGACCCCGGTTCCGACATCGCCGAAGAGCGTGGGCTCGTTCACGCGGACCTCTCCGGAGTACCCGACGCCTGCGCGCGGCCATCGATGAAGCGCCGGGCGCGACGCACCAGAATCGAACCACGATTCAGCGCGGGATCATCCAGGACCAGGTCGAGCAGATGAGCGAGAACGTCGCCGAAATCGGGACCGGGCCGCATGCCCATCTCGATCAGATCGCGCCCGCTCAGGGCCAGATCCGCCAGCGTGAGCGGAGGATCCATCGCCAACTCCGCTCGGATCGCCTTCCAGCGGGAGAGTACGGCGCGCTCCGGGTCCCGGCCTCCCAGCCCCGCCTCCAGGCGCGCTCCGGCGATCCAGATGCGGAAGAGGTGGCGGCGGTCTACCCGGTGGGTCTGGCGAAGCCAGCGGCGCAATTCCGTTCCGGCGCCGATTTCAGGGCCGGCCGCGACCGTGCGCACCAGCGCGCTCACGCCCTCGGTGTCGGCGCGGGAATAGCGCAGGCGCTCCATCAACGCAGCCGCGCGCGTCCCGGCGCGCTCCGTTGGGGGCAGTTCCTCGCCGACACCCCGTGCGGGCACGCCGATCCCGCCCAGGAGACATGCCAGACGTCCGAGCGGATATCTCCTGGAGATGATGTCCACCATCTGCAGGGCGGCGCTCCACGAGCCGGGCCGGCCTTCCCCGCGCCTGTTCAGGCATCGCGCCAGCTCCGGGTACAGGATGGGGAGGACGCCGGAAGCTGCGTACAGCGACAGTGCGCGCGATGGATGCGTGGAGCCGAGGATCTTCGTCAGTTCCTCCCGCACCCGCTCGGGAGAAAGATCCGCCAGATGTTGACGGTGCCCACAGAGGGCGGACCACGTTTCCGGCTCAACGGCAAGGGCGAAGCGCCCGGCGAAACGCAGGGCACGCAGGATGCGCAGGAAGTCTTCCGCGAAGCGCGTCCCGGCGTCTCCGACCGTGCGCAGAATGCCGGCGGCAAGATCCTCGGCCCCGCCGAAGGGATCGCGCATTTCGCGGCGCAGAGGGTGCCAGGCGATGGCGTTGATGGTGAAGTCCCGCCGCGCCAGGTCCTCGTCGATGTCGTCGGCGAACTCGACCGTGGCTCTGCGCCCGAAGGTCTCCACATCGCGCCGGAAGGTGGTGACCTCGTACATCTCCCCTCGCGTGAGGACCCCCACCGTCCCGTGCTCCAACCCGATGGGCACGACCCTTCGGAACACCCCCCGCACCTGTTCGGGCCGGGCGCGCGTGGCCAGATCCCAGTCGTCGTCGCCGGGGCGACCCGCCAGCGCGTCCCGTACGACGCCCCCTACCGCCCAGGTCTCGAAGCCGGCCCGTTCGAGTTTTTGTATCACCCACCGGACCGAGTCCGGAGCGGCCGGCAGTTCCCTCTCGTCCGTCACTGCCAGGCAGCCGCGCAGCGATCCAGAATCAGGTGCAGCCGGGAGGCGACGTCGGGTTCATCGACGGCGGCTTCGCAGGCGTAGGTGAGAAACGCGTCCGCCGCGAGAAGCTGAAAGGCCGCGTGCCGGTCGAGTCGCTGCGACACCTCGGCGCGGTCGAGCGCGGCGATACCGAGGTCGGCGAGGTCGGCGACCGAGACGGGAACTTCGCCCTCGACCGCGAGCCACTGCTTCAACCCGCCCGGTACGGCCGGACGGCGTGCGTCGAGCCAGTCCCGGGGCGCGGTCACCGCGGGTCGCCGCGGCCGGAGAGCTCGCGCACGACCGCCTCGCCAGCCGCCAGCGCCTCGTCCAGCCGGCTGGGATCCGCGACCCCTGCCTGGGCCATGTGCGGCCGTCCGCCGCCGCGTCCTCCCACCACCGCCGCCACCCCCCGCACCACCTCGTCCGCCTTGATCCCCCGACGGATGAGGGCGGCGCCGACGAAGCTGAACAGGGTCTGCTTCCCGCCGGGGAGTTCGGCGGCGACCACCGCCACTCCACTGGGCTCGGCGGCCAGGAACTCGTCGCCGTAGCTGCGCACCTCGTCAGCGCGGCGCGCCCGCATGCGCACCGCCCGGTAGGCTGCCCGGAAGGGGTCGCCGTCGCCGAGGGTGAGCTCGCTGGCCACCACCACGGTTTCGCGCCCCCCTCCCGCCCTGCTCATCTCGTCCAGCAGCCGCTCGAGCTCCTTCTTCTCGCCGATGAGCTGGCGGGTGCGCCGCACGGCGTTGCCCACCGGCGTCCTCAGCAGGCCGGATACCTCCTCGAGCTCCGCCTCGATCGACCGATAGTGCTTTAGCGCGCCCCGCCCGGTGACCGCCTCGATGCGGCGCACACCCGCGGCCACGCCGCCCTCGCTCACCACCTTGAAGAGCCCGACCTCGCCGGTGTGGCGCAGGTGCGTGCCGCCGCACAACTCGATGCTCACCCCGGGAATCGTGATCGTGCGCACGCGGTCGCCGTACTTCTCGCCGAAGAGCGCCATCGCGCCCGCCGCGATCGCTTCGTCGTAGGTCGACTCCCCCACCTCGACCGGGTAGTCGCGCCATACCGCCTCGGTGACGAAGGACTCCACCCCTTCGACCTCCTCAGCCGTCATCGGCCCGGAGTGGGCGAAGTCAAAGCGGAGCCGGTCGGGCGCCACCAGCGACCCCTGCTGGGTCGCGTGCTCCCCCAATACGGACCGGAGCGCCGCGTGCAGAAGGTGGGTCGCGGTGTGGTTTCGCTCGGTGTCGTGGCGAACGTCTTCGGGCACCTGCGCCCGCACCGGGATCGGCCCCGCGTCAAGCGCCGGTGGATCACCCTCCAGCGGCCCGATCAGCGCCGTTCGCCCCTCCACCCGTTCGACCCGCTCGACGACGAGCCGCCATCCGTCGCCGGTGACCGTGCCCTGATCGGAGACCTGGCCGCCGGCTTCCACGTAGAAGGGGTTTTCGCGCAGCTGCATGTGCCATTCAGCGTCGCCATCGCGCACTGCTATGACCTCAGTGGACACCGCGCGATGGTCGTACCCGACGAAGACTTGCTCGGCGTCCTCGACCAGCTGCCGCCACGGGAGCCCCCTCGGGGCCCTGAGGTTGACACTCACGGTGGGATTCCCCGCGCGGGCCGACACGGACAGCGTCCCGGACTTCGCAACGCCACCCAGTTTCCCCCGACTCCTCTCCCTCTGCCTCTCCAGCGCCGTCTCGAACCCCTCCACATCCACCGCGTAGCCCCGCTCGCGCGCCATCACCTGGGTAAGGTCGAGCGGAAAGCCAAAGGTGTCGTACAGCCGGAAGGCATCCTCTCCCCCGATCACGCCACCCCGCCCGCGGTCCCCTTCCGCCACGATCGCCTCGAAGCGCTCCATCCCCCCTTCGATGGTGGTCAGGAAGCGCTCCTCCTCCGCCCGCGTCACCGACAGGATGTGATCCGCCCGTTCGACCAGCTCGGGGAAGGTCTCGCCCATGGCCGCGATGACTGCGTCCACCACCTCCACCAGGGTTGGCTCCCGGCGCCCCAGCAGCCAGGCGTGCCGCACTCCCCGCCGCAAAATCCGCCGCAGCACGTAGCCCCGTCCCTCGTTGGACGGATAGACCCCGTCGCCGAGCAGGAAGGCCACGGCGCGGCTGTGGTCGGCGAGCACCCGGTAGCTCACCCCTTCCGGGGCATCCGGATCGTAC
>JAJDVR010000277.1 GCA_022826025.1 Gemmatimonadota bacterium
ACTCTTACCAGCACTTCACCAAAGGACCTGCCACCGTGTCGATCCTGCGATCCACTTCTCGCTTGATGGTTCTCCTCGCCGTGACGGCATCACCTGGCACGGGTCAGGTCCTCCAGGGGCCGGAAGGCCCCATCGAGTTCATCGGGCTCGAGCGTTGGAAGGCATCGGCGCTGCTCGACGCGATCCAGCAGACCGCTCCCGACCAGCCCATCCACGCCTGTGCGGCCACCATGAAGGGTGAGTTGGGCTTCGCCGACGCGGGCGTCTTCGGCTACCTCGCGTCGACGACATCCGGGTCCGAACGTTACACGGTCATCATCGGCATCGAAGACCGGGCTCGAGTGCGGTACCGCACCGCAGGAAGCGAGACCATCGCGCTGCCGCAGTCCTGGCAGACGCTGAGGTCGGTAGCCGACGAGGACCTTCGGGCTCTGGGCATGGCACGGGAATGGTTCGATCTCCGGCAGGATCCCGGGACCGCGCGCAAGTTTGCGGAGCTCTTCGACGCCGACCTGGCGGCCATCGAGCCCGTCTGGGAGCTGATCGCGGCCCTGGATGGCGAGCGGGATCGTCACCTCGCCCGCAAGATACTCGCGGACGACGCGTCCTGGGTGTCGCGCGCGATCGCGGCGACGGTCCTCCTCAACTTCGGAGAGGACGAAACCGCCTGGCACGACCTGGTCGCAGCAACGATCGACCCCCACGGACAGGTTTCGGGAGCGGCGGCTTCCGTGCTCCGAAGTCTGGCTCGGATGGAGCGCGGCCGGGTCGTCCGTTGGGACGCGGCGCGCGAACCGATTGCGGCGGTGCTCGACGGCACCAATCCGTTCGCGTTCCAGGAGGTCGTGAGGGCCTTGACCGCCACCGGGATCGAGCCCGCGCTGGGAAAACAGCTGATCCGGGAAACGCCCGACCTCCTGCTCGCGCACGTGGACGCCGAACACCAGTCGTCGCGCGAATCGGCGATCGACCTCCTGAAGGCCGTGAGCGGTGAGGATTTCGGCGCGGATCGCGAAGCATGGTCGGAATGGCTCGACGGTTCGCTGGACGGTTCCTGACGGTCCGTCGGACGGCTCCTGAGGAACTGAACGACCCCGAGACGCCACATCCTCTCGCTCCCGCCGGCGTGGCTCCGAGCAACCCGATCCCGGGGTCAGCGCATCGGAGACTCGAACGGTGGCGGCAGAGTAGTAACGCTCCGCCTGCAAAGCGCTTAACGACGGAAGGGCCGGCGGCGGGCGACGCGTCGTCCGGACTCAACGCGCGGCTGGCGGTGGCAGCGTAGAGCGAACCGGGGGCAGCGAACCCGCTCCACCAGTACCGTACTCGATCATCACATTGGGAGGATGCATGAAGGCTCCGTTACACGGTCCGGTTTCCGCCACTTTCTCCAGTTCCGCAAACGAATCGTCCGTGCTCTCGTCATTGTGCTCATGTCCGGGGCAGGCCTCTCATGCATGAGCACTACGGTCCTGAGACACGAAGCCATCGCTCTGGACGAGTATCCGCGCGATGAAGCCGCGCTGGATGAGTACCTGCTCGCTCGCTCCCCGCGGGCGGTCGAGACATCCTTCAAGGTTCACCTTCTGGACGGATCCACCGTGCTGTTCCCCGAGGGCGCCGAGATCGGTGTCGACAGGCTGACGGGCAGCGGAGAGCGCTACGACATCCGTCTAAGCCCGATGGGCTCCGTCTCGGGAGTAGGCCGGGACAGCGTCACGGCCCTGGAGAGCTTCGATGTGCTGATAGACCCTGATCGGACGGTGAAGTACAACCTGCTGCCGGGCCTGATATCGATCGCGGCGGTGACCATCGCCGTTCTGTCTGCAAGATGAGTCCCGGGGAGATGACCATGCGACACCTCGACAACCAACTCGTCTTCGCCGCAATCGTGTCCGTAATGATGTCGGCCTGTATCCCCTACTATGGCCCCGACGTCAACCAGTATTCGCCGGCGACGCGGCCGGAGGGAATCGCGACCGCGCTCGACGTTGGCAGCGACACCCTGGAGGCGGAGATGCTGGCTCTGGAGGAGGACGCGCTGATCGTTCTCGTGGACCGATTGCCGCGCCACGGAATGTCCGGGAGGTTGGCGCGGGTTCCCCTCAGCGGAGTCCGGACCGCCGAATTCGCGAATGCCGATGGCTTCGACTACAGCTTCTGGACGTATTTTCTCAGCTTCGCACCGCCCGGGCCGCCCGATGCCCGAGCCCTCGTGATACAGGACGGTGCCCTGGACTCCGAGACCCACGAGCGCCTGCGACTCCTGAGCCGTTATCCGCAGGGGTTGAACGACGAGCTGCTGGCGCGTCTGGAGGGCGTCTACGGAGAGATGGAGACCCTGGACGTCGAGGCACTCGGGAACAGGAACCGGTAGCCGGGATCGCGAGCGGCGAGAATTTCAGCGCCAGTCCCCACGCTTGGCCGGATGGGACAGCGGCTGACGCTATCTCTCCACGCTCATCCCCACGATCAGGCGTTCCTTCCTGAACAGATCGATGCCCTGATGGGCGATGTAGAGGTTGAGGGGCTCGCCCGAGACGCCGCGCACGTGTGAGAGCTGGAGGTTCACGCCCCAGGAGGCGTTCAGCACGAGCTCCGAGCCGTCCTGGTTCAGCACCCCGAGACCGAACGAGGTGACGGGACTGATCCACCAGCTGTCGCGCTGGTAGAGCCAGGGCGGCCGGTACTGCAGGTTGGCGGCCACCAGCCAGCTGGGTTTCCCCTGTCCCAGGGAGAGGGACGCTTCCGGGACGAAATTGAACGCCTTCAGGCGATCGCTCGGGCCCCAGTCCGCGGCAACGCCGAAGATCCACTGAGTGTGGGGTCCTCCCAGGACGCCCGTGTAGGGGCGCAGTTCGTGGGCCGGGAACCCGAGGGCGGGATCGAGGCGGCTGCCACCACGTACCTGTTCCGGGAGATCGAGGTCGGGTTCGATGCGGGCAGGCTCGGGTCCTATCAACGCGGGGCCGGGTTGCACTTCGGCCGGCGCGGGCTCGGGCCGGGGTTCGGTTGGCGCGGGCGCGAACCCGGGCTCAACCGGCGTCACAGGCACCTCCTGTGGCCGTTCCTCGACCGTGGTGGCGGTTTCGTCGCGAGCGGTCTCCTCCATCCTCCGCTCCATCTCATTCAGGCGCGCGTCCACCCGGTCCGCGAGGCGGCCCTCCATCTCCGCCAGGTCTCCCCGGCTGAAGTCCGGACGGCGGCGGCCGCGGTCGCCTCCCACGAGGATCTTCAGGCCGGCGGACATCTGCCAGTTGTGGACGAGGTGCCGCGGATCCCTGACATCCTCGAAGTCCACGGCAGCGGCATCGAGGTCCGGACCCGACATGATGTGGTCGCGCGCTGCCGCCGTCAGCCGCAGATGCCGGCCCAGTCCGAGTTCGATGCCTCCCCCCAGGATCAGCGCCGTGCGATCCGCAGGGATGGCCTCCCCGCCCCGGACGAGGTCCGGACCGAATTCCATCCTGCCGGCGCCGGCGAGCAGGTGGGGGGAGAACGGCCCGAGGCCGCCCAGGTTGAAGAGCGCCTCTCCGCCGTACCCCCGGATGGCGTCGTCCTCCCACGAACCGTAGCCGTCCTCGACGCCGCGCCAGTAGAAGCCCCGCAGCCCGAGGGAACGGCCCACATCGAACCCCGCGCGGAAGCCCGCCACGCGCTGATCTTCGATGGCGAAGCTCTCGTCGAAGGCCTGCCCGCCGCCGAAGGGCTCGAGCGTCAATGCGGCGCTGGAGGGCGAACGCCGGTATCGCGGATCATCGTCCCGTTGCCAGCGCCCGTAGTCATCCCGTCCGCCCAGCTCCAGACCGAGGCCCACGCGCAGCGACAGATTTCGCCGCAGCGTGCCCGCGCCGGGATCCTCCGGGAGCGCCGGATCTCCCACCGACACGGGTAAGGCCAGGTCCAGCGGGTCCAGATAGTACCGGCTGCGCTCCACCACCACTTCCCCGTCGAACGCGCCCAGCACCCGGGTGCGGAACCCTACCCCGTACTTCAACTGGACGCGCTGGATCTCGTCTCCGAACTCCGGCCGGAGCCTGAGGATGCCCGCTCCGCCCACGACTACAGGAACGAAGGAGCCCCTGGCCAGCCCGATGGCCAGTTCCGCGCCGTATGAGGCGATCTGCAGATGCTGATCGGCCAGCGGCGTG
>JAJDVR010000141.1 GCA_022826025.1 Gemmatimonadota bacterium
CGGGTCGGAGCTGACGCCCGTGGCCGCGGTCCGGGTCCCGAACGATCGCGCGCCGCCCCGTCCGTGAGAGAGGGGCTGCCGAGGCGCCTCCGGGCCATCGTCCGACTCCGGTGCCCGCGCTGTCTGGACGGCGCGGTGTTCGCAGGCCTCTGGAAGATGCATCCGTCTTGTCCCTCGTGCGGGCTGCAATACGAGAGAGAGCCGGGTTACTTCACCGGGGCGATGTACTTCAGCTACGGGCTGGGCCTGGCCTTGTGCGCGCCGCTGGGTGTGGTCCTGATGGTATTCGCGGGCTTCTCGGCGAATCAGTCCATCCTGACGATGGCGGTGATGCTCCCTCTGCTGGTTCCGCTGTTGTTCCGCTACTCGCGAATCCTCTGGATGCATTGCGACCAGCTCCTGGATCCCAGGTAGACAAGCTCACCGCACCGTTCGCCGGTGACAGCGGTAAGGAAAATACTTACATTGAGGGATGCCCGGTCCCGATCAACCCGAGGTGGAGGAAGTCGTGATCGTTAGCAAGCTGACTTCAAAGGCCCAGACCACCATCCCGAAACCGATCCGCGCGGCCCTCGAGCTGCACCCGGGGGACGCCCTTGCCTACGAGATCCTCGATGGGCGAGTCATGCTCACCAAGGTGCAGCCCGCGACCCCGCTCGACGATCCGTTCCGCACCTTTGAGGAGTGGCACTCGGAAGCAGACGCCACGGCCTATGCGGACCTTTGAGCCCGGTGACGTAATCAAGGTGCCGTTCCCCTACACGGATCGCGCGACCCGACAGTCGCGCCCCGCCGTCGTGGTCTCGACGGCTCAGCTCCAGGAGCTGCACGGCCTCTTGTGGGTCGTCATGATCACCAGCGCCGAGAACCGAGGCTGGCCCGACGATCTGCCGGTCGCCAACCTGCAGCTGGCGGGCCTGCCCGTCCCGTCCATCATCCGCAGCGCCAAAATAGCGACGATCGACGCCTCCGACGCCTCGACGCTCGGACGGTTGTCAGTGGCCCAGATCAAGCACGTTACCGCCAAAATCAGACGGAGGTTGGCGCCTGTGTGAATTCGACCCAGCGTCTCCCTGAATCGGCCCGAAAATGGCGCTAGACCGGATCGATCTCGCCGCGTTCCTCATCTTCCTCGGCATCGTGGTGGGCGTATCCCTCTACGCGGGTCGCAGGGAGGACACGACCGCCGACTACTTCCTGGCGGGCCGCAACCTGCCCTGGTGGCTCATCGGCATCTCGCTGATCGCGTCCAACATCTCCTCCGAGCACTTCATCGGCATGTCCGGCGAGGGGTTTCAGACGGGACTGGCGATCGCCGCCTTCGAGTGGATCGCGGCCATCGCGCTCGTCTTCGTGGCCCTCGTGCTCCTGCCCAGGTTCCTCCAGGCCGGCATCTACACGCTCCCCGAATACCTCGAATTCCGGTTCGGACCGACGCCGCGCGTCATCATGGCCGCATATCTGATGATCGTCTACGTCGTTGTCGGCCTGGCCGGAATCCTCTATGCGGGAAGCCTGGCCCTGACGAGCATCTTCGGGCTCGACCTGACGGCCGGGGTCTGGGCCATCGGCCTGCTCGCGGGCGGCTACACGATCTACGGCGGGCTCAAGGCGGTCGTCTGGTCCGACATGCTCCAGGGCGTCGCGCTGCTCGGGGGAGGGGCGGTGCTGTTCTTCCTGGCCATGGAGGCCGTGGGCGGATTCGGCGCCTTCCTGTCCGCGAACGAGGACAGGCTCCACCTGATGCTGCCCGCCGATCATCCGACGCTCCCGTGGACGATCTACCTCATGGGCATCTGGGTCCCGAACATCGCGTACTGGGGACTGAACCAGTTCATTTCCCAGCGGGCGCTGGCCGCGAGGAGCCTGGCCGAGGGCCAGAAGGGCGTGATCTTCGCGGCGTTCCTCAAGCTGCTGATCCCGTTCCTGATCGTGATGCCCGGGATCGCGGCCTATCAGCTCTACGCCGACGGGATCGCGATCGGAGATCAGGCATATCCCACGCTCATGGCCGATCTGCTGCCCACGGGCCTTCGCGGCGTCATGTTCGCGGCACTCTTCGGGGCGGTGATGAGTTCGCTGGACTCCATGCTGAACTCGGCGTCCACGATCTTCACGCTGGACATCTACTCGCGCCACGTCGTGAAGGAGGAGCTCGAGCCCCGCAGGGCGATTCGCATCGGCAGGATCGCGACCGGCGTCTTCGTCGTTATCGGGTGCCTGCTGGCCCCCCAGCTCGCGTCGGTCGGGGGGATCTACGAGTACATGCAGCGCGTCTGGAACTTCATCTGGCCGGGCATCCTCGCCGTCTTTCTCATGGGGATGGTATTGCCCAAGGCCCCCCCGCGGGCAGCGACCGTGGCGCTCCTGATCGGGCCGGTGGCGTACGGGCTGTTGACGCTGGCCCTCGATGCGTTCTTCGACTCGCAGGCGTATCTGAACGCGGCGGCCGGAGCGTTCGTCCTCTCGAGCGCGGCCATGGTTGTCGGGTCGCGCGTGCGCCCGCTGGAAGAAGCCCGGCCGCTGCCGCAGTCCGATGCCGTCGACCTCGAACCCGCGCCCTCGGCGAGGTGGGCGGGCGCGGTCGTGGTGATGCTGACGGTGGGGCTCTACGTCGTGTTCTGGTAGGAGGACGATGAACGCGCGCTACGTCATCATCGGCGCCGGTATCCACGGCCTTTCGCGGATCCCCGGGTCAACAAACGGACATCGTAGGAGAAGTGACGAGACCCGATCAGCTGGACCCCGGTGGCGTCCGGATGCATCGGATTCACAAGCACGTTGTTCTCTTCGGGAACGAGCACCGATGGAACCCGCAGCAACAGCTCTTCCCCCCTCCTGGCCCATTCGGCGCCGATCGCCTGGCATTGGGGCGGTGACGGCGTCTGTTGCCAATCGGCGGGCAGGGATGCGGGCGCACAGGCCAGTTCGGTCACATCGTCCGGAACGCTCATGCGCAGCGCAACCAGATCGTCCGGTGCGTCGTCCGCGTCGATGTGCACCAGGTATTCCAGAGCTGCCAGCGAGAGGCGGGAAGCCGCGTAGACCGCGGGCGTTCCGCGAGGAGTCCACCGTGCCCCATAGAGGCGGGCTCCCTCGCCATCCAGTGCCACGTGAGCTTCGCGGGTGATCCGCCAGAGTTCCAAGCGCGATTCAGCGTGTGAGGGGGTGTGACCGTCGCGCTATGCGCCCAGCCCATGCTCGATGCGCCCCAGCACCCGCTCCACAAGGCGGGCACCGACATCGCTGGCCAGCAGATCCAGGGGCCGGCGGCCCTCGAGGGCACGGTTCGGCTTGCGGAGCCAACGTCCTGCCTTGCCACGGTCGCCGATGGATTCTTCGGCCGACGCCACGACGCGGACCACCCGGGCGAGGCGGTCCGACTGCTCGCTGCTCAACCGCCTCCCCAGGCGCTTCCTGTGTGCAAGCGTACGCCGTGGGATGACCAGCGCATGAAGTTCGCGCGCGCGCAGACTACCGGCCTTCACTACGCTCTCAACGGCTTTGACGGGCAGCCCGGACCGGATCGCATCATCAAGGTCCAGGTCGGACCGGATGTCACGACCGAGAGCCCGCCGTCCGCCAAGATGTTTGGCCAGGGCCTGCGTGGTCACTCGCCCCTCCAGTGCAATATTGCACATACAAAATCGGCAAATGCCCACACCCTGTCAAGGGATCAAGGCCGGCACGGCGCCGTCGATCTCCGGGATGGTAGAAGGCGCCGGGACAGCGCTGCTTCGGTGTTTCAGTCCCCCGCAAACCCCACCCGGACATGACTTCCATCGCAGAAAGGCTTGTTCTCCGAAGCCCCGCAGCGACAAAGAGCCCCCTTCTCGAGGCACACTTCCGTGGAGTCCGAGCCCACTACCGACAACGGGCCCTTGAACAGTAGCGGGCCGTTCGGCACCGCCGTCACGCGAACCCCGCCACCGGCGCCGCGCGCTGGCGCCCCATCAATACTGCCCAGCACTCCGCCATCTTCAAATCCCGTCCGAGCATGCTGTCCGTCGCACAGCGGCTTGTTCTCCGAATTGCCACAGCGGCAGAGCGCGATACGTGTGTCCTTGAGCAGGACCTCGCCCTGCCGCGTGACGATCTCCATGTCACCGCGAAGGTAGACAGGACCGTTCGGCTCAATGGCCGCGATATTCCGCTCGGGCGTAGGCTCAGCCTGTTCGTCGTCGCTTCGCTCCAGATGCAGAGCACCCGTCGGACAACTCATGATGACCCGGAGGAGCTGTTCCGCTTCGGCGCGGTCGGGATCGATCCAGGGCTTTCGGCCTGGGTCGAACACATCGGGCAAGCCGTGAACGCATTCGGCGGCGTGGATGCATCTCCTCACGTCGTAACTCACGGCCGCCTTCTCGCCGGAGTAGTGCAGAGTCTTCGATTTCATCGGTTGGCTCTCCCGCGCAGGTCCTGACCATCTTCTACGTTACGGTGGTTCAACAGATCCCGTCGCGCCGCATAATAGCTGGGGATCCGCGGCGACCGGTGGCAAGCAAGGCTGGCGCGACCTTCGACATGCAGGCATCGTGACAAGAATGAACGACTCAACCGACGCGGGTCGCACACGCGATGCCGGATCCGCCGTCCCGGACGAAGAGGCCGGCTTCGACATCCGGGACGACTTCGAGCGCTTCTCGCAGAGGGACGACATCTTCTGCCGCTCGTTCTGGGACCCGGAGGTGCGTACGCACCGCTCGGACATGTTCTACGAGACGTACCGCACGCCGAAGCTGACCTGGCGGTCCGTCGACGGCTTCACCCAGCGCGACTATGCGCTGCGCAACGCGTCCTGGCATGTGACGGACATCTTCGCCGAGTTGCGGGAAGGCGACGATCGCCGCGAGGGTTTTCTCGATCCGTACACCGCCGTTCGCGAGGGACCGGGCAGCCGACCGCCCGAGGCCTCTCCCGAGGAGATGGCGCGCGAGATCAAGCACGCCGCCCAGACCCTGGGCGCCGATCTGGTGGGGATCACCGGCAACGACGAGCGCTGGCTCTACACGCACGCCTACAGCCGCGAGAACGAGCACGAGAAGCCGCAGGAGATCTCAACCGATCTCGGAAACGTGATCGTGATCGCGCAATCCATGGACCGCGAACTCCTGCGCACGGCGCCCTCCGCGCTGAGCGGCACCGCGACGGGAGCCACCTACTCCCGCGACACCATCGTGCTGCTGGCCATCGCGCAGTACATCACCAATCTCGGTTACCAGGCCGTGGCCAGCATGAACGACTCGGCACTGGCCATCCCGCTCGCCATCAAGGCCGGGCTGGGCGAGTACGGGCGCCACGGCCTCCTCATCACCCGCGAGTACGGTCCCCGGGTCCGGCTCGGCAAGGTCTTCACCGACATGCCGCTTGCCCACGACCGGCCCGTCCAATTCGGCGTGAAGGAGACGTGCGACATCTGCCGCGCGTGCACGAACGGCTGCCCAGCGAAGGCGATCGACGACGGCGAACCTTCCACGGTGGTCCACAACCGCTCGAACATCCAGGGCATCCGCAAATGGACCACGGATGCCGAGAAGTGCTTCCGCTTCTGGGCCAACCAGAACACCGACTGCTCGATCTGCGTGCGCGTCTGCCCGTACAACCGCGACTACCGC
>JAJDVR010000238.1 GCA_022826025.1 Gemmatimonadota bacterium
GTGAAGAAGGCGAGCGCGGCAAAGGCGATCTCGGGGCGGCGCAGCATGACGACGTAGCCCGCGACCGCCCGGTTGACCGTCAGCCGCGAACTCCGGCGCTTCACAGGGGGCTGCGGCACCCGCGTGTACACCAGCAGGAACGTCAGCGCCATCATGACGCCGAAGAAGTAGAAGGGGCTGCGGAAGCCGAAGTCGCCCGCGAGCAGGACGCCCACCGGAATCCCGATGATGAGGCCGACGGCCGATCCGCTCATCACCCATCCCGTCGCCCAGCCGCGCCGCCGGTAGGGAAAGTAGTCGCCGACGTAGGACACCGCGGCGCCGGAGAGCACGCCGCCCGCGGCGCCCGCGAGCACGCGCACCACCAGGAACTCCAGGTAGGAGTCCACGAAGGTGTGCAGGGCGAGCGCGCAGGTCATCGCCCCGGATCCGAGCAGCAGGATGCGGCGCCGCCCGACGCGGTCGGAGATCGGCCCGGAGATCACCGCCATGATCCCCACCATCAGGCTGTAGACCGTGACCAGGGTGCCCAGGAACGCATCGGCGATGCCCAGTTCTTCCCGGATCAGGGGCAGGATCGGGGCGATCACCATGGTCTGGCTGCTCGCAGAGAAGACGAGCAGCCAGAGCGCGAAGACGATCAGGTACGGGTGTGCGGGCGCGTTCGGGTCCTTCACGAACAGGGTCCGGTCGGTCCCGCGCGACCCATGCCGGACATCCGAGGCGGATCGACCAATGGGGCGCCGGCGTCAGCTACGCGAACGCACTGCTGTCCCGGCGCCCGCGATGCCCCTCTCCGGAGATGCACCCCGGGACATCGTCGTCGCCCGGCGCCCGGAGCCGTCAGCTTCCCGACGGCGCCGCCGCTCCCCCGTCCGGACTGCGCGGATCGGGCGCGCCGATGAACTCGCCGGTCGCCGGATCGACCCCGATCGAACTGGCGCGCCCCTGGCTGCCCCTCACCTGGACCTCGTGGCCCATCGCCTCCAGCGCCGCGAGGTCCTCTGCCGAAACACCGCCTTCCTCGATGCGCACGCTGCTCGGAAGCCACTGGTGATGGATCCGGGGCGCGGCCACCGCCTCCTCGATGGTCATGCCGTGATCGACGATGTTGAGCACCAGCTGCATCACGGTATTGATGATGGTGCGTCCACCGGGAGTGCCGATGACCGCCACCAGCTCGCCGTCGCGCGACAGCACGGACGGGCTCATGCTCGAGAGCATGCGCTGCTCGGGCCGCGCCAGGTTGGCCTCCGTCCCGATCAGTCCGCGCTCGTTGGTGAGTCCGGGTTTGCCGTTGAAGTCGCCCATCTCGTTGTTGAGGAGGAAGCCCGCCCCGGGCACGGTGATCTTTGAGCCGTAGCCCTGCTCCAGCGTGTAGGTGACCGAGACCGCCATGCCGTCGCGGTCCACCACCGAGTAGTGCGTGGTCTCGGTGCTCTCCTCCGCCATGACCAGCTGGGACGGCTCGGAATGTCCGGCCTGGTCGGCCTGGATCCTGCCCCGCAACTCGTCCGCGTAGTCCTTGCTGGTAAGCCGCTCCAGCGGCACGTCGACGAAATCGGTGTCGGCCAGGAACTGGGCCCGGTCGCGGTAGGCGAGGCGCATCGCCTCGGTGAGATGATGGATGTAGGCCGGGGAATTGTGTCCCAGCGCCGCCAGGTCGAAGCCTTCCAGGATGTTGAGCATCTGGACGATGGCGGTGCCGCCGCTCGAGGGGGGCGGCATCGAGACGAGGTCGTAGCCGCGGTAGGTGCCATGGATCGGAGTTCGCTCCTGCGCCTGGTAGCGGGCCAGGTCCTCCTCCGTGATCATGCCGCCGCCACGCACCATCTCCTCGGCCAGGAGGCGCGCGGTCTCGCCTCTGTAGAAGCCGTCGTGGCCCTGGTCCCGGATGCGTCCCAGCGTGCGCGCCAGATCCGGCTGCCGGAAGAGCTCTCCCTCATCGTACGGAACGCCGTTCTTCGAGAACTGCGCGACGCTGGCGGGATAGGGCTCCATGCGCGTAAGGACCGAGGCCAATGAACGGGCCAGCGCCGGACTGAGGGTGAAGCCGTCGCCGGCCAGGTCTACGGCGGGCTCCACGAGATCCGCCCAGGGCGTCCCGCTGCCGTAGCGCTCGTGGGCGAGGACGAAGCCGGCCACGGTTCCAGGGACGCCGACGGCATAGTAGCTGGTGTGATGGATGTCGAAGGAGTACTCGCCATCCTCGTCGGTGAACATCTCGGGATGGGCGGCGAGGGGTGCCTTCTCGCGGAAGTCGAGGGCGGTCGCGCTGCCGTCGGGGCTGCGAATCACCATGAAGCCTCCGCCCCCGATGTTCCCGGCGGAGGGATGGACCACGGCCAGCGCGAAGCCGGTGGCGATGGCGGCGTCGACGGCGTTGCCTCCCGCGGCGAGCACCTCGGCGCCCACCTCGCTGGCGATGATGTTGGTCGACGACACCATGCCGTCCTGTGAGCGCAGGCCCAGGGTCGGGGGGGCGCCATCTCCCGCGCGGGGGGGCGCCTCGCCCCCCTGGCAGGCGGTCAGGGCAACGATCAGCGGGAGGATCCAGCGCGACGTCGAGTTCATCATCCGGTTCTCCAGTTTCGATTCGGATTTCGAACCCGGAATATGCACGGGTGCGCCGTCGAATCACCAGACCCGGCGTGCGAATCCCGGAACCAGGCAAGCCGGGCGCTGGTACTGATGGCGCGGGCGCGGCCACAAGGCAGCCAGCCCCACGCCGCTTCCGCCTCCAACCCTCACGAAACCGCGGACGGAAGGGCCGGCCCGAGATGACACCGTGGGTCAAACGCATGATCACCGCCAACGTGGCGGTCTTTCTGCTTTTTGCGGTCGCGGGGCCGAGATCCGACGGCTTCTGGGCCCTCACCCTGGTGCCGCAGTTGGCCTATCTGCGGCCGTGGACGCTCCTCACCTACATGTTCCTCCATGCGGGCTTCTGGCATCTCGCCCTCAACATGCTGGGGCTCTATTTCTTCGGTCCGCGGCTGGAGCTGCGCATGGGGTCCGCGCATTTCCTCAGGCTCTACCTGTTGGGCGGTCTGGGGGGCGCGCTCTTCTCGTTCCTGCCTCCCATGGCGCCTGTCGTGGGGGCCTCGGGCGCGGTCTTCGCGGTCCTGCTGGGTTTCGCCCGCTACTGGCCCCGGGAGCCGGTCTACATCTGGGGCATCCTGCCGATCCGCGCGCGGTGGCTGATCCTGTTCCTTGCGGGCTTCAGCCTTTTCGCGGGGATCACTCAGGTAGACGATGGCGTGGCGCACTTCGCGCACCTGGGCGGCTTCGCCGGCGCGCTGGTCTATCTCTGGGCCCGGGAACGCCGTCGCCGGATGGTGCGGCGGCGCATGCAGGGAGTGGTCAAGGCCCGGCCCGAGGCGGAGATGCGGCGCAAATGGGACCTCATCCCCGTGGATGAGCTGCACGAACTCAACCGCGCCGAGGTTGTCGCGCTGCTCCGCAAGGTGCAGGCGTTCGGCGCCCGTAGCCTGACGGTGGACGAGCGCGCGTTTCTGGACCGCATGGTGCCCTGACGCTATGCTGGTGATGTAGTCGAAAAGTCTGCCATTTTGGCAGAGTTTGCGCTCAGTGCGCGCTGTTTGTCTGCCATTTTGGCAGACGGGAATGCTGTTTCTTCATCCATCCCCATCCTTGTTCGGAGTTCCCATGAGCAAGCTGTCTCCGGTTGTTTCGCTCACGCGATCGGCGTTCCTGCTGGGTGTCCTGCTGGCCGCCTGCCAACCCGGCGGCACCGGGTACGCGGATCTGGTTCTGACGGGTGGCAAGGTCGTGACCGTGGACGACGCCCTGCCGGAGGCGGAGGCGCTTGCGGTGACCGGGTACACCATCACGGCCGTGGGGACGAACGACGAGATCGCCGGATACGTCGGCCCCTCCACGGAGGTCATCGAGCTCGGCGGCCGGCTGGTGATTCCCGGCTTCATCGAGGGGCACGGGCATTACATGAGCCTGGGCCGCGCGAAGATGATTCTCGACCTCACCACCGCCACCAGCTGGGACGACATCGTCCGGATGGTCGGGGACGCGGCCGCCCAGGCGCCGCCGGGTGAGTGGGTGACCGGGCGCGGCTGGCACCAGGAGAAGTGGACTTCGACGCCCGAGCCGAACGTGGATGGCGTGCCGCTGCACACCGCGCTCTCGGCGGCCAGCCCGGAGAATCCGGTCAGCCTGGGGCATGCCAGCGGGCACGCGGCCTTTGCCAACGCGCTCGCGATGGAGCTCGCCGGTATCGGCGACGACACCCCCGATCCGCCGGGCGGCACCATTGTGCGCGATGCTTCCGGCGCCGCCACCGGTCTGCTGCGCGAGACCGCCCAGCTGCTGGTGGGAGACGCCATCGACCGTGCCGGCGAGGGGCGCTCGCCCGAGGACGTGGACGCGGAGTTCGTGCGCGCGGTGCAGCTGGCGGGCGAGGAGGCGCTGGCCTTCGGGGTCACCTCCTTCCAGGACGCCGGGAGCGATTTCGAGACGATAGATCGCCTGCGCGCGATGGCGGCCGAGGGGACGCTGCCGGTGCGCCTCTACGTGATGGTGCGGCGGGAGTCGAACGAGGTCATGGACGAGAAGCTGCCCGACTATCGCACCATCCCCGAGGGCAACGACTTCCTCGCCGTGCGCTCCATCAAGCGCCAGATCGACGGGGCGCTGGGGTCGCACGGGGCCTGGCTGCTCGAGAACTACGTCGACATCGACAACACCGGGCTGGTACTGGAGACGGTGGAGGACATCACGGGCACCGCCGAAGTGGCCATCCGGCACGGCTACCAGGTGAACACCCACGCCATCGGCGACCGCGCCAACCGGGAGGTGCTCGACCTCTACGAGAAGGTGTTCGCGGCCAACCCCGACCGGACCGACCTGCGCTGGCGCATCGAGCACGCCCAGCACCTCAACCCGGCCGACGTCGGGCGTTTCGCGGAGCTGGATGTGATCGCGTCGATGCAGGGCGTGCACGCCACCTCCGACGGTCCCTGGCTTCCCCTCCGCCTCGGGCTCGAGCGCGCCGTCGAGACCTCGTACGTGTGGCGTGACATCCTGGATGCCGGGGTCATGATCGCCAACGGCACGGACGTGCCGGTGGAGCATATTTCGCCGATCGCGAGCTTCTACTCATCGGTGAGCCGGCGCATGAACAACGGCGAGGTTCTCTCCGGTGAGCATCGCATGACGCGCGAAGAGGCGCTCGAGAGCTACACCATCAACAACGCCTACGCCGCCTTCGAGGAGCACCTGAAGGGCTCGCTCACCCCCGGCAAGCTCGCCGACATCGTCGTCCTGTCGCGGGACATCATGACGATCCCCGAGGAGGACATCCCCGCCACCGAGGTCGCGTACACGATCGTCGGCGGCGAGGTGAGGTATTCGGGCCCGGAGGGCTGAGGCGCGTTGAGCCTCAGGGGGGCGGAGGTCCACCGCCGGCTCTGATGCCTGTCTCGTGGTTCACACCCCGCGCGCACCGCCATAACCTCATGCCATCCTCTTTTTGAGTCTCGTAATATGGGCTTGGATTTCTCGTGTTAGAGGGTGAGAGTTCTCGTATCAAGGAGTAGGATTTCTCGTAATAGCGCCACTCTTCCCAAATCTGCCGATGTACTCCAGACACCTCTATTCCGGCGTGCTCGACATGCTCCGCGAGTTCCGGATTGTCTACGTGACGGGTCCAAGGCAGTCAGGCAAGACCACCCTGGTCCGTGGTGTCGCCGCCGAGTTGGGCATGCGCTACCTGACGCTCGATGACCCCGCCGTGCAGGCGGCGGCAGCCTCCGACCCGTACGGTTTCGTGAGGTCCTTCCATAACGAGTCGGTCGTGCTCGACGAATTCCAGCAGGTTCCGGAGCTTGTGCCCGCCATCAAGGAGGCTTCGGACCGGTTCGGCAGTGCGCCGCTTGACCGGCGAGGGCTCGCTTTCCCGCGCAAGGGGTTGTTCCTCCTTACCGGCTCGGCCGACATCTTCCGGTCGGCGCGAGCCCAGGAAGCCCTGCCCGGTCACATGGCCCGCCTGGAACTCCTGCCCCTGTCGATCGCCGAGCTTCGGAGCAGCCGACAGAACCTGATCGACTGCCTCCTGGCGGGGGATTCTTCCCCTGCGCTCGCTGCGGCACACGACCATCGAGCCCCGACCCGGGACGAGATCGCCAGGCTGATCCTCAGGGGGGGCTATCCCGAGGTCCAGGGCATGAGTCGGCGGGCATGCACCACCTGGTTTCGATCGTATACGGAAGGACGCTTTTTCAAGGACTTCGACACACTCTACAGCGCCCGTGGCGACTACCATTCCAGGCTCCGCGCACTGGCCCCCTACCTCGCGGGGCTGAGCGGCAACCTGCTCAAGTACGCCAACCTCGCCAACGACCTCGAACTGAACGACAAGCTGGCCAAGAGTTACACCGAGGTTCTCGAACTCATGTTCCTGATACGTCGGGTTCCCTCATATCGTAAGAACCTGGCACGGCGACTCGCGGTGCGAATGCCGAAGCTGCACTTCGTGGACACCGGTCTCGCGTCCCATCTGCTCGGTCTGCGCACCGAAGCCCGGCTCCTCACCAGTCCGCATTACGGGGCGCTGCTGGAAACCCTTCTGTTCATGGAGTGCGCGAAGCACGCGGAGTGGGCCGAGGAGGAGGTTGGCCTGTACCACTTTCGGGACAAGCGCAAGCGCGAAGTCGATATCGTGCTGGAACGACCCGACGGCCGCATCGTCGGCGTCGAGGTCAAAGCTTCCGCCACCCTCCGGCGCCGGGACTTCGATGGCCTCGCGGCCCTGGCCGAATTCGCGGGGACCGCCTTTGAACGCGGCGTGCTGATCTACACAGGATTGCAGGCACTTCCATTCCACAGGGGGCCGGTGCGCCTGCACGCCCTGCCCCTGGCACGGATCGCGGCCACAGCGTCGTGAATCGAGCGTCCCCCGGGGGGAGGGGAGACTAGGTCCCCGGCGCGGCCTCCTCCCTGCGGGCGCGGTAGATGGCGCGCGCCTCGTCGAACTGGGCGTACACGTGCTCCTTTTCGGCGTCCGAGCGCCAGCCGGGCCACAGCTCGGCCATCGTCTGGAGCTTGTCGATCCAGCGCAGCGCGTAGTCGGCGGCGCTGCGGCTGCGCACCGGGGCCCCGCCCACCGTGACCCACACGGGGTTGGTCAGCGCGAGGGGGTAGGAGGTGTCGAGCGGGAAGCGGTCCTCGGGGTCGCCCTGGACGCGGACGTGAATCCAGCTGCTGCGCTCCACCCGCAAGGTGCGCTCCACCTCGAGCGAACGCCGGTCGCCCCCGAAGGGGATCTCCTCCACGACCTCGCCGTTCATCACCACGACCGCCGTGCGCATGGGCACGATCCCCCAGGCCCGGATCGCCACCGTCACTTCGCCTCCGCCGGCGGGCAGCGCCAGTTCCTCTCCGGGGATGCGGCCGTCGACCCTGACGTCGAGCAGGGGCCCGCTGGAGACGAAGGCGTTGCCGGCGCGCATCCCCTCGAACCACCCCTCCATCGACAACTTGCCGTCCGGCGTGCGCACGTAGGTGCGCATCGACCCCACCAGCGGGGTTGCCTGCAGGTTGGAGATGGAGTCCTCGCCGCCGACCACGGCGGCGCGCACGTCGTTGCTCCACACGGCGTAGAGGGGCGGGTATCCGTCCTGCGGCGTGGACCACTCCACCGCGTCGGCGGCCTCCAGGGCGGCGTCGACGATGAACCCCTTGGCGCCTCCCAGCGTCCCCTCCAGCGGATCCCCGTTGAAGAAGGAGTGCACGTATCCGGTGATGGCGCCCTGCGCCTTCGCCTTCCTGAACATGTCGGTGTTGGAGGGATAGAGGCTCTCGATGGCCGTCTGCTCGTAACCGGTCACGAACGGGGAGATGAGGTGGTCGGTCATCCCGAACATGAAGACGTGTCCGTAGAAGGGCGGACGGTATTCCTGGCCCACCACCAGCACCATGTCGTCGCGGGAGAGGGGGTGGGCGCCGCCCCCGGGTACGAAGAACTGGTGATCCAGAATGCGGTTGTCCTTGTTGGCCACCTGCTCGGCCACCACGTCCTGGTCCTCGGCTTCCGACATCATCATGAGGTTCTCGAGGGTGTTGTGGAGGTTGCCCCCGTAGTTCATGTGGACGTGGGTGGAGCCCGAGTACCAGCCCTGGTCGCTCAGGTCCGAGATTTCCTCCAGGTGGACGCTGACGCGGTGGTTCTCGTCCGCCGCGATGTTCAGGTCGAACTCCTGCGGCGCGTACTCGAATCCTCGCGTCACCAGCATGTGCGCGGGCCCGGGAGGCAGCTCCACCTGGAACACGCCGGCGTGGTGGAAGATGCGGTCTCCGGCGCGGCTGACCCGTGAGTACTCCGCGGCGGGCGTGTAGTGTTTGCCGTCGGAGGCGGTGAGATGGACGCGGGCCCCCACCGGCTTCCCGTTCTGGCCCAGGGTCGTGACCGTGAGGGTGCCCATGGGCTCCCGCCAGCGGCGCTCCTCGATCGTTACCGTGCGGAGCGCCCCGCCGTAGGTCTCGAGCAGGGCGAGCTGGGGCAGCCCGCCCTCGTTGCTGATGAAGGCGATCCACTCGCCGTCCGGCGACCAGCGCGGGTGGAACGCGTCGTGCTGGAAGAAGGTGAGCTTGTAGGGCTCGCCGCCCGTCGTGGGCTGGACGTAGAGGTTGTTGAACTGGTCGGCCGCGCCCGCCGTGGACGAGTAGACGAAGCGGCGGCCGTCGAGGGATACGTCGGGCTGGGTGCGGTAGAGGCTCTGCTCCTCCAGCACCGGGACCCGCTCGTCGATGCCGTTCTCGCGCGCCGGAACGCGGTAGACGTTCCCGCTCCCCAGCGGCACGTCCCGGTTGGAGACGATGAGGAGCTCGTCGCCGGAGGGCAGCCATGCGGGCGAGATGTGCATGTCCCATGCCCCGAAGTAGAGGCGGTCCCGTCCGAAGGTGTTGTCGTATGAGACCGCGATCTCCTCACCTGCCCAGGACCCGTCCGCGATCTCGCGGATGTAGACGTCGAAATAGCCGTTGGAGCGGGTGGAGACGTAGGCGAGGCGGCGGCCGTCGGGCGAGAAGCGCGGGTCGACGTAGATCTGGTCGTCGTTGGTGAGGCGGCGGGTCTCGCCGGTGTGCGTGTCGAGGATCTCCAGCTGGATGGGGCCGCCCCCCGCGTCGGCGGTGTAGACCAGCCAGCGCCCGTCCGGCGACCAGTTGGGGGAGGAGAGATAGTCCCCGGAACGGGCCAGCTCGGTTGCGGTCCCCGTCTCCGGGTCCACGCTCCAGATCGAGCCGCTCATGCCCACCGCGATCCGCTCGCCGTCCGGAGACCACGCCGGATACCAGGGGGTGGAGCTGGGGGCGGGGGGAAAGTAGAAGTTGTGCATGTAGTTGCCCCCGTGCGCGGCCGCGGCGTACTGGCGCTGGGCGCTGGCGGCCGAGGGCCCGGCCACGGTCGCCAGCACGCTCAGGGCGGCGAGGGTGACGAACGCGCGGGAAGCTGTCGGGCGGGGGGCGGTGCGGCGGTGCGGAAGGGGGACCACGGACATCGGGGTTGCTCCTTGGCTGGTCGGTGGGGTTGCCGGGCGACCGTGGGTGGCGCGGGCCCGCCCGGCGTCCATGCCTCCGCCAGTGTAGGCCGCGGGCGGGCTTCGGGCTACCGGGCCGGCGTCGCGGGCGGCTCCGACGAGACACCTGCACGTTCGCGCTGCAGGCCGCCCGGCCTTCCGTGGTCACGGTCGCGGGACCATCTTCCGCCTGCACCCGCGGCGTCGCCGGAGGAGCAGCGCGCGGCAGACGGCGTACGGCGCAAGGAAGAAGCGGGTCCTGTCCTCACAACGAGGTGATCGCCGGTGTCGAAACCGAGCGCGATGTGCCGAACGAGCCTGTTCCTGGCGGCCTCGCTGGCGGCATCCGCGGCCTGGCCGGCCCCGGCGGCAGGGGGTCAGGAGCCGGCTCCCGGGGATCAGGGGCTTCAGGAGCCGGAGCCGGGCTCCGAACTCCGCGTCTCCCTCATTACCGTCGGAGCCGGACCCGTCGTCTACGAGATGTTCGGCCACAACGCCATCCGCATCCAGGATCCGGCCACGGGACTGGACGTCTCGTACAACTGGGGCATGTTCGACTTCAACCAGGAGGGCTTCTTCTGGCGTTTTCTCCTGGGCGACTGGCAGTACTGGATGGCCGGCCTCTCCTCCGAAGGCATGATTGCGCACTATGTGGCGTCGGACCGCGGCGTTGTGGAGCAGACACTCGATCTGACACCGGCCCAGCGTCTCCAGCTGCTCGGGATCGTCGAACTCAATCGACGCCCGGAAAACGCCTACTACCGGTATCAGTACTTCCTCGACAACTGCTCGACGCGCGCGCGCGACGCCCTGGACATCGTCCTGGATGGGCGCCTGGGCGAGCGGTTCGCCGAGGTCCCGGGCGAGACCTTCCGCTTCCACACCCGTCGGCTCACGGCAGGCAATGCGCTGGTCTACGTGTCGCTCGACTTCTTCATGAGCGCGCGCGGCGATCGTCCCATCGCCGCATGGGACGAGATGTTCATTCCCATGATGATGCGCGACTTCCTGCGCGAGACCGACCTGGTCACATCCGAAGCCGTACTGGACGAGCCTTCCCGCGTCCCCCTGGGTGAACCTCCCCGGCGCTTCGTCTGGTTCGCCGTGACCGGGGTGCTGCTGGCGGGGTTGCTCGCGAGTTCAGCCTGGGTGGGCGCCGCGGCGAGGATCAAGGCCGCCAACCCGCGTGTCTCGAGGCTCGCACGGGCGGAGTTCGTGCTGGTCGCTGGAATCTGGTCTCTCTTCGCGGGCCTGTCGGGGCTCGTGATGATCGTGTCGCACTTCACCGCGCATGAGTTCATGCACTGGAACGAGAACTTCCTCCAGGCCAACCCGCTGTCGGTGGTGCTGGCGGTTGCGCTCGTCCCGGCGGTCTTTGCCGGCAGGTGGGGTCCCCTGGCGACCCGAACGGCGCAGTTGGCGGCCGGGGTGTCGGTCCTCGGCCTCGTGATGCAGGTTGTTCCCGGGATCGACCAGGTGAACGGATACCATCTTGCGGTGACGGTACCGGCGCACCTGGCGGTTGCGTGGGGCGTGCGGGCAACGGTGCCCGTCGACACGGAGCGGTCCGCGACAAACTGATCTCGCGGCGTGATCCCGCCGCGCGCAGCATACACCGTCACCAAGCGGGACTGACTCGACAGGGGAGTCTGCATGACACGTCGCAGCGAGGAAGCCCGGTGAGCCCGGGTATCGACCGGCAGGACGTTCGCTACGAACCCGACGAGCGTCCTCCCCTGCCGATCACGGCGGGGTTGGGCATCCAGTACGCCATCCTGTGCATCGCCAGCGTCATCCTGACGCCCACGGTGATGATCACCGTCGCCGGTCTGGGCGACGACTACCTGTCGTGGGCGGTGTGCGCGGCGCTGGTGATCAGCGGGGTGACGACCGCGATCCAGGCGCGCAAGGTGGGGCGCATCGGCGCCGGCTACATCCTCGTGATGGGGAGCACCAGCGCGTTCCTGGCGGTGAGCGTGACCGCCCTCGAGCAGGGCGGGCCGGGCATGCTCGCGACCCTGATCATCGCCTCCGCGCTGGTTCAGTTCGTCCTGGCGGCGAGGATGGCGCTCCTCAGGCGCATCTTCACGCCCATGGTCGCCGGCACGGTGCTGTTGCTCATCCCGATCACCCTCTCGCCCCTCATCGTCCGCAAGCTGGGCGAGGTGCCCGCGGATGTTTCACCCCTCGCGGGCCCGGTCATCGCGGGGGTGACGCTGCTGGTCATGATCCTCGTCCCGCTTCGCGCCTCCGGCGCGCTCCGCCTGTGGGCGCCGGCCATCGGCATCGTCGCGGGTTGCCTCACCGCCCGCCTGGGGTTCGGCCTGTACGACACGTCCGCGGTCGGGGAAGCTGCCTGGATCGGGCTGCCGCCGCTGGCCTATCCCGGCGTCGACCTCAGCTTCAGACCGGAGTTCTGGGCGCTTCTGCCGTCCTTCATCATGGTCACGCTGGTGGGCGCGCTGGATACGCTCGGGGATGCCATCGCGATTCAGCGGGTATCGTGGCGCAGGCCGCGCGCGATCGACTTTCGCTCCATCCAGGGTGCGATTTCGGCCGACGGCGTGGGCAATCTGCTGTCCGGACTCGTGGGGACGGTTCCGAACACCACCTACGGCATGAGCATCAGCGTCGCCGAGCTCACCGGAGTCGCCGCCCGCCGAATCGGGATCTGCGTCGGTATCGTGTTCGTGTCGCTCGCGTTCCTGCCGAAGTTCATCAACCTGATCATCGCGATCCCGGGGCCGGTCGTCGCGGCCTACTTCATCATCATCGTGGCCCTGATCTTCGTCTTCGGAATGAAGATTCTGCTGCAGGAGGGCCTGGACTTTCGCAAGGGCCTGGTGGTGGGCGTCGCGTTCTGGCTCGGGCTCGCGTTCCAGTTCGACTGGATTTATCCGGAGTACTTCCAGGGGATATGGTCCGAGCTTCTCGGCAACGGCATGACCGTCGGCGGCTTCACCGTCATCCTGCTGGCGATGTTCGAGGAACTGGTCGGGGGACGGCGGTCGCGTCTGAAGACCCGGCTCACGCCCGGAATCTGGTCCGAAATCGACGACTTCATGGTGACGTTCGCCGCGCGCAAGCGCTGGGGCGAGGACATGGAGCGGCGCCTGCGCGCCGTGGGCGAGGAGACCGCGCACATCCTCATGCGCGGGGATGAGAACGGAGATGAAGACGCGGACGGTTCGGACCGTCGGCTGCTTCTCATCGCCGGCAGCGACGGCGACGCGGCCGACCTCGAATTCATCGCCACCACCGACGAGACGAACATCGAGGACCAGCTCGTGATGTTGAGCGAGGGCGCCCCGAGCGGCGGATCGGAAATCCCGCTGAGGCTTTTGCGCCACTACGCCTCAGCCATTCGCCACCAGCAGTACCACGACATCGACATCCTGTCGATACGGGTGGAGAGCGCGGCGCAGCCGGGCGGGGGGATCGACTAGGAACGCTCAGCCGGTAGCCGCCTTCCGCGTCGTGTCTGCGGCGTCCTCTCCCGAGGCGCCCTCTCCGGCGATGCTCGCCTTCAGCGCCGCCATCAGGTCGATGATCTGGGCCTGCGGCTCGGCGGAGGGCGCCACCGTGATCTGCTCGCCGTCGATCTTCTGCTGGATGAGTTCGAGCTGGCGCTCGCGCACTTCGTCCTTGTACTCATCGGGCTGGAATTCGTCCGCGGTTTTCTGCTCGATCATCTGGACGGCCAAGTCGAGTTCTGCCGGGTTGATCTCCCCCTCCTCGACCGGGACCTCCTCCCACGACCGGACCTCGGTCTTGTAGCGCAGCTGCTCGAGCATCAGGCCGTCCCTGTACGGGCGCACCATCACCAGGTACTGCTTGCCGCGGGTGGCGAAGCGCGCGACCGCCACGCGTCCCGTCTGCTCCAGCGCAGCCGCCAGCAGCCGATAGGCGCGGGCGCCGCCCCGGTCCGGCCCCAGGTAGTAGGCCCGGTCGAAGTACACCCGCTCCACCTGCTCGGCGGGGACGAACTCGGCGATCTCGATGGCGTCGGTCTTGGGCTGTTCGAGCACCTTGAGCTCGTCGGGCTCCAGGATCACGAACTGGTTCTTCGCGAACTGGTATCCCTTGACCATGTCGTCCTTGGGCACGACTTCGTTGTTGTCGGGGTTGAAGTACTGCTGACGCACCCGGACGCCGGTCTTGCGGTCGATCCAGTTGAAGCTCACGCGCGCGCCCGACTTGCTGGTCGCGAACAGCTTGACAGGGATCGTGACGAGACCGAAGGAGATGCTGGAGGTTCCGATCGCTCGTGCGGCCATGATGTCCCCGGGGAATCGGTATCCGTAACTGGCGGGGGAGCTTACATGATGGCTGGCGAAGGGGGCAAAGGGAAGCCCGACAAGCTCGCCGAGTATCGCGCCAAGCGGCGGGCGTCCCGCACCCCGGAACCGTTCGGCGGCGCGGCGCTCGCCGGGAGCCGCCTCTTCGTCGTCCAGCAGCACGACGCCACGCGCCTGCACTGGGACTTCCGGCTGGAGCTGGACGGGGTGCTGCTCTCGTGGGCCGTGCCGAAGGGCCCATCGCCCAACCCGCAGGACAAGCGCATGGCCGTCCACGTGGAGGACCATCCGCTGGACTACGCGGAATTCGAGGGGGTGATTCCGGAGGGCAACTACGGCGCCGGCTCGGTCATCCTCTGGGACAAGGGCGTGTGGGTGCCGGTCGAGGATCCGCGCGCTGGGCTCGAGAGCGGCAAGCTGCTCTTCGATCTGCGCGGCTTCAAGCTGAACGGCCGCTGGACGCTGGTGAAGACGCGCCAGACCGAGAACTCGTGGCTCCTGATCAAGGAATCCGATGCGTGGGTGGATGAGCGCGGCACCGAGGCCTACCCGGTGGAGTCCGTCTATTCGGGGCTCGCGGTCAACGAGGTCGCGCATCCGGAGCAGCGCCAGACCGCCGTGGAGGAGCGGGCCCGGGAGCTGGGCGCGCGCGAGGTCCGGGTCGAGTCGCGCACGGTGCGGCCGATGCTCGCGACCTCGCGCGACACCCCGTTCACGCGCCCGGGATGGGTGTTCGAGATCAAGTACGACGGCTACCGCATCATCGGCGCCCGCGAGGGGGGCGAGGCGGTGCTCTGGTCGAGGAACGGGAACGATCTGACAGCGACCTTCCCGGAGATCGCCCGGGCCGTGCGCGGTCTTCCGTTCGGCCATGTGATCGTGGACGGCGAAGTGGTGGTCCACGACGCCGCTGGCCTGCCCAGCTTCGGCCGCCTGCAGAAACGCGGCCGCCTGCAGAACCACGCCGACATACAGCGCGCGGCGGTCGAGCTTCCGGCGCGCATGTACGTCTTCGACCTGCTGGCGGTGGGCGACCTGGATCTGCGCGGCCTGCCCCTGCTGGCGCGCAAGCAGGTGCTGCGCGAGGTCCTGCCTCCCGCGGGGCCGCTGCACTACTGCGATCACATCGCCGAGATGGGCGAGGTGATGTACGAACACGTCACGCAGATGCGGCTGGAGGGCGTGGTCGCCAAGAAATCGGACAGCATCTACGTGTCGGCGCGTTCGGGCTCCTGGATGAAGATCCGGGCGGTGGAGACCGGGGACTTCGTCGTCGTCGGATGGTCGGAGCCGCAGGACGAGCGACCGGCGCTGAGTTCGCTGCACCTGGCCCGTTACCAGGGCGACACGCTGGTGCACACGGGCAGCGTCGGCACGGGGTTCACGGCGGGGCAGCTCAGCGAAATCCGCGAGGTGCTTGGGGAAATCGAGGTCGCGGAGTGTCCGGCCACCGGAGAGGGAGTCTTCATGCCCGGCCGGGTGCAGCGCTGGGTCCACCCCGAGCTGGTTGCGGAGGTGCGCTACAAGAACTGGACGGAGGCGGGCCTGCTGCGCCACCCGTCCTTCGTCCGCTTTCGGGAGGACAAACAGCCGCGGGAGTGCATCCTCGATGACGACGCGGCATCCGGCGAGGCGCTGGCCGAGCCCCTGCCGGTGCGCGCCCCGAGCATCGCGCGCGAGGTGCATTTCACCAACCTGGACAAGGTGTTCTGGCCGGAGGAGGGCTACACCAAGGGCGACCTCATCGACTACTACCGGGCCATCTCACCCTGGCTGCTCCCGCATCTCGCGGACCGGGCCCTGGTCATGACCCGCTACCCCGACGGCATCGACGGCAAGTCGTTCTACCAGAAGGACGCGCCCGAATGGGCCCCGGATTGGCTGCGCACCGAGACCGTCTTCTCGGAGAGCTCCGGGCGCGATCTGAACTACTTCGTCGCCGATTCGCCGGAGGCCATCCTCTACATCGCGAACATGGGCACCATCCCGCTGCACATCTGGCACAGCCGCCTGGAGACGCCTTCCCGCCCGGACTGGTGCGTGCTGGACCTTGATCCCAAGGAGGCTTCGTTCAGCGACGTCATCCGGGTGGCCCGGTGCATCCGCAGGGTGTGCGGGGAGGCGGGACTTCCCTGCTACGTGAAGACGAGCGGGTCATCCGGGCTGCATGTCCTGATCCCGCTGGGGCGGCGCTGCACCTACGAGCAGTCGCAGCTGTTCGGCGGGGTGATGAGCCGTGTGATCGCGGTCGAACTGCCGGAGATCGCCACGGTGGAGCGGCGGGTCAGCCGGCGCGAGGGAAAGGTCTACCTGGACTATCTGCAGAACGGCCACGGCAAGCTGATCGCGGCTCCCTTCTGCGTGAGGCCCCGACCGGGCGCCCCCGTCTCCATGCCGCTCGAGTGGCGCGAGGTGAAGGACGGGCTGGCCATCGAGCAGCACACCATCCGGACGGCGCCCGCGCGCATGGCTGCCCTGGGAAGGGACCCGCTGGCGGCGGTGCTGGAGGAGGAACCCGACCTGGTTGCCGCGCTGGAGCGGTTGATGGGGTGGCTGGGTTAGTGGGCCAGGCCGTGAGCGACTGCCCGCCGCATCGTCCGGTGACGGCTACGGAGCGGGGCATGAAGGCGGCGACATATCCCGTCCGATGAACCTCTGCAGAGTGTTGCATAATCAGAAAAGCAACACTTTGTTGCATCTGCGATTTTGCAACACCGTGCAGAGGGGTCCGGGGTGGGGGTCATTGCGACGACGAGATCCACCCCGCCACCGCGTCGGCCACCTCCGCCATCACCTCCGGGTGCGTGCGCCCGCTTCTCTTGAGCACCTTGAACGAGTGGTCCCCGCCCTCGACCACGTGCAGCGTCGCGCGGGGCCCCAGCCGCTCGACCACCGGGCACAGGAAGTCCAGGTTGGCCAGCCGGTCGCGCGTGCCCTGGACGAACAGCAGGGGCGGTTCGACCTGGTGGAGATGCTCGCTCCGCTCGATGCCGGGGGGCTTGCCGATGCCGTGCAGGGGGAAGCCCAGGAAGACGATCCCGCGCACGCCCGCGAGCGGGGCGTCCGCCGCGGCCAGCGAAGTCATGCGGCCGCCCATGGACTTGCCCCCCGCGAAGAGCGGCAGGTCGGACGCGGCCTCGTGCGCCGCCGCCACCGCCCGCCGCACCGTGGCGGTCAGGATGCGTTGCGGGTTGGGATACCGCCGACCCGCCTCCATGTAGGGGAACTGGTAGCGGAAGGTGGCGACCCCGCGCTCGGCCAGCAGCCCCGCCATCTCCTCCATGAAGACGTGGCGCATGCCCGCGCCCGCGCCGTGTCCGAGGACCAGCAGCGAACTCGCTTCCGGGGGGCGCACCAGCAGCGCCGAGACCGAGCCCCCGCCGACCTCGAAGGAGAGGGGACGGGCCTGCGTCATCCGGCGCTCACGCTCATCCGCAGCGCTCGCTCATCCGCCGCTGATCGAGGGAAGCACGAGAATCTCGCTGCCCGCCCCGACCCCCGTTCCGAGGCCGCCCGTGAAGCGGATGTTCTCGCCGTCCACGAAGATGTTCACATGGGGCCGCAGCGCACCCTGTTCGGTCATCAGGCGGTCGTAGAGACCGGGGTGGGAAGCCCTCAACGCGCCGAGTACCCCGCCCACTTCGCCCCTGCCGCCGGCCACCTCCACTACCGCCCGCCCGCCGGCCAGCTCGCGCAGCGCCTCCGGGAGCACGATCCTCACACCACGCACGCCTTCACGCACACGACCGGCGGGAGCCCGTCGCGCACCAGCTCCCAGGAATCGCCGTCGTCGCGCGAGGCGTACACCTTGCCGCTACGCGTCCCGAAGAACACCTGGCCGGGCCCCAGCGTCGCGAGCGCATCGCGCAACACCGTCTCGTACGCGTTCTCCTGCGGAAGCCCCTCGGTGAGCGGGTGCCAGCTCGCCCCGCCGTCCCGCGTCCGGTACACGCGCAGCTTCGCGTCCGGCGTGCAGCGGAAACCGTCCGACTCGATGGGCACGATGTAGACGGTGTCGGGATCTCCCGGATGCATCGCCATGGCGAAGCCGAAATCCGAGGGAACCCCGTTGGCGATGTCGACCCAGGTATCCCCCCAGTCCTCGCTCCTGTAGAGCCCCCAGTGGTTCTGCAGGAAGAGCCGTCCCGGGTTCGTGGGATGATGCGCGATCTTGTGCACGCACTGTCCGAACTCGGGATGCTTGTCGGGGAGGAACTCCGCGCGCACGCCCTGGTTGCGCGCGACCCACGTGGCTCCGCCGTCGTCGCTCCGGTAGGCGCCGGCCGCCGAGATGGCGATCATCATGCGCCCGCCCGGCTCGCCGTCACCGACGATGGTGTGGAGGCAGAGCCCGCCCGCGCCCGGCTGCCAGCGCTCGCGATGGGGATGGTTCAGCAGGCCCTCCACCGGCCGCCACGATTCCCCTGCGTCCCGCGACTCGAAGAGGCACGCGGGTTCGACCCCCAGATGGATCACATCGGGTTCGACCTCCGAACCCGGCCGGATCTGCCAGATGCGCTTGAGCGAGAGCTCCGAATCCTCCGGAAACCCGACCCGGCGTTCATCCTTCCCGGACCAGGTCGCCCCGAAGTCGTCGGAGAAGCGGAGCGTCGTCCCCCAGAAGGGGCTGCCCGGCGCCGCCCACAGGCGCGATCGGCCGGCGCGGTCGTCGTACGCCATCGCATAGACTTCCTCGCCCGGAAAGTGCGGGCCCGCCAGCTCCCAGCCGCCGCCATCGCGCGCTCGGGCCAGGAAGGCCCCCTTGGTCGTACCCAGCAGCAGCACTGTATTCCCGCCGGAGACCTCGAACCGCGCCGGTGTCTTCATTTCCCCGTCCTCAGCATCGTCTTCCACGTTCTGGCATCCCTTGCACGATCCCCCCGGCAACCCGTTGAAGACTATCGCGAACCGAAGCGGACACAAGACTTGGCGGCCGCGCCCCGCGGCTCCGGGACGGATGTCGTCTGGCGCATCCCCCGGCTCCCGTGCATCATTCCGCCATGCGCATATGGACGGGAACCAGCGGCTTCTCCTACAAGGAATGGAAGGGCCGCTTCTATCCGGAGAAGCTCCCGCAGCGGGCCTTCCTCTCGCACTACGCCGGCGAACTGCCCGCCGTCGAGATCAACAACACCTTCTATCGGCTGCCGAAGGTCGATCTGTTGATGAAGTGGGCCGAGCAGGTCCCCGAGCGCTTCCGCTTCTCGATCAAGGCATCGCGCCGGATCACGCATTTCAAGCGCCTCGGCCTCTCGAGCACCGACGAGACCACGTACCTGGTCGAGACCTGCGCCACCCTCGGACCGCGGCTGGGCGTCATTCTCTTCCAGCTGCCGCCCAAGATGAAGAAGGATGCGGGGCGGCTGGCCGCCTTCCTGGAACTGCTTCCCGACGGCACCCGCGCCGCGTTCGAGTTCCGCAACCCCTCCTGGTTCGACGACGAGGTCCGAACCCTGCTGGCCGACCGCGACTTCGCCCTGGTCCACGCGGACGTGGACGAGCCGCTGCCGGGCCTGCCCCCGGACGCACCCCTGGCTGCCGGCACCTGGGGCTACCTGCGCATGCGCCGCCTCGGCTACACCCGCAATGAACTGGAGCGATGGATGGAGCGCGTCCAGAGGCAGGGCTGGGACGACGCGTTCGTCTTCTTCAAGCACGAGGACGAAGCCGCCGGCCCCGCGATGGCGAAGGACTTCCTCTCGCTGGCCGATTCCTCCTCAGGCGGAGCCGGCGATCCGGAGTAACGCATCTCGCCCGCGCGGCGTGAGGCGGTAGCCTCCGGGTTGGCCGTTTGAGAGGTCGACCCGAGTAATCTAGTATTTCCGGAACAACCGGCGATCTCACGTTCCGCCCATGCAAGGAGACGAAGCCGATGGCCGAATCGCGCAGAACCTTCCTGAAGCAATCCGCGGCGACGGTAGCCGTGGTGTCGTTGCCGGGTTGCGCACCAACCGCGGCGGAGAGTACGGGCGCGCTCGTCCCGGCCACGCTTCGGGCCGTCGGCGAGGCGGTGCTGCCGGAAGAGCTCGGCGCGGCCGGCCGGGAGCGGTCGGTGGCCGCCTTCGAGTTCTGGTCGGAAGGGCTGGAGCCGGTGGCGGAGATGGCTCATCCGTACCTGGTGCCCGAGACGGTCTACACGGGGCCGGATCCCCGGCCGGGCTGGGCCGCGCAACTGAGCGGGCTGGACATCGAGAGCGGCAAGCGCTTCGGAGCCTCGTTTGCCGAGGTCGGAGTGCCTGAGCGGCGACTGATCCTCGAGCCGCACGTGCGCCGGGCCGGTCCCGATTTCGGCCGGCCGGAGAACGCCGCGCACATCGCCGTCGCCCTCGCGGCCCACTTCTTCGCTTCCCCGATCGCGACCGACCTCTGCTACGGACGGGCCATCGCCAAACAGCAGTGCAGAGGGCTCGCGGGCGCCGGAGACGAGCCCGCCCCGCTGCCGGGAGCCGCGTCATGAGCCAGGTCATCGAGAGCGATGTCTGCATCATCGGAGGCGGCATCAGTGCGGCCATGGTCGCGGAACGTCTCGCGGAGCGCACCGAGGCGTCCATCACGGTAGTCGAGGCGGGCGGGCGCACGGCTTCCCTGGAAGAGAGAACGGCGACCCGGGCGCGCATGCTTGCGTACGGCGAGAACCCCTACCCGAACGACCACATCCCCGGCCAGACCGGCACGGGCGAGATGTACCAGTCGATGGTCCTGGGGGGCGCCGCGATGCACTGGGGGGGCGCCGTGCCCCGGTATTCGCCGGAGGATTTCCGGGTGCGCTCCCTCTACGGGGTCGGGTACGACTGGCCCATCACCTTCGACGACCTGGAGCCCTACTACCAGGAGGCCGAGGAGCGTATCGGCGCCGCCGGGGAGCAGGGCCCGCCCGAGTACGATCCCCGTTCCAGGCCGTATCCGATGCCGCCCCTGCCGCTCTCCTGGAACCTCCTGCGCATGCGCGAGTGGACGGACGCGGCCGGTATCCCCTTCTGGACCCAGCCGTGGGCGCGCAACACCGAGCCGTGGCGGGGACGCAACGTGTGCCAGCGCTGCGACACCTGCGCGGTCTGCCCGACGGGCGCCAAGTACACTCCGGATTTCGCCTTCGACCGCCTGCTCGCCGCCGGGCGCATGCGCCTTCACGAGCGCACGCTGATTCGCTCGCTGCATCTCGCATCGGGCTCGGACCGCGTCGAATCGGCCACGGGATTTCATCAGGACGCCCCCGACCAACCGGTCGAATTCCGGGCGCGAACCTTCGTGCTGGCGGCTGGTCACAGCTGGAGTTCGCATCTCCTTCTGCTGTCCGCCAACAGCCGCTTCCCCAACGGTTTGGCCAACAGCACGGACAACGTGGGCCGCTATATGACCGGGCACTGGTTCGCCAGCGGCTTCATCGAGCTGCCCATGAGGCTCTACCCGGGGATCTTCCCCAGCAACAGCCTGCTGTCGCACCGCTTCGCGAGTCCGGGGCCGCTGGACCGCTACCTGCGCCACGACATCCGGCTGTGGGAGTCGACCGTGGGCCGCGAAGCCCGTCTGACGGCGGACGACGGGCGGGTCCTCTGGGGCGACGAGGTGATGGCCGACTGGCGTCGGCGCACCCGGTCCACGGCGACCGCGCGCATCCGGTCGTACTACGATGTGATTCCCACCCCGGAGAGCCGTCTCGCGCTCGATCCGGGCAGGCGCAACGCGCACGGGGATCCGATGCCGCGCATCGACTACCTGGCGGGCCAGGCCACCCTCGACCTGGAGCCGCACACCCACGAGACCCTGCTGAGCCGGTTCAACGAGCTCGCGCGCGCGGCGGGCGGGCGCATGATGAGCACACGGGCGTCACGCCTGTTCGAGCATCCCGGAGGGGGGTGCCGGATGGGCGACGATCCCTCGACCAGCGTGGTGGACCGCTGGGGGCGCACCCACGACCACGAGAACCTGTTCGTGGTGGGCGCGCCCACGATCGTCTCCAGCGGCTGCGCCAACGGGACCCTCACCTTCTGTGCGCTGTCGCTGATGGCCGCGCAGGAGATTGCGAAGGGTTAGCCGGGAAGTCCCGCCAGGACATCTTCACGCCCGGGCCCCGCGTGCTCCTCGAGCCAATCCGCGAACCTGCGTTCGGGCCGGCCTTCCCAGGCCCGGCGATGCCAGGCGTCGCTCGCGAGCAGCGAAAAGCCGAGCGTGGCTTCACAGAACACCATCTGTTCGCGCGCGCTCTCCACCTTTCCCCAGCTGGTGGCCTCGCGCAGGGTGGACCCGGACAGGGCTCCGTCACGGCTGTCCGCCACCGTGAGCTGCACGGCGTACCGGTGCATCGACACTTCCGCGGGCGCCGCCGCCGCTGTCCCATCCTGTGAAGCCGACGCCCGGGCCGAGCCGGCATCGTCCTCGTGCAGCATCTCCGCGGCCACCACGATGTCCTGCGCGAAGTTCTTCGGAACCCCTCCGCCGAGCATGAGGAGCCCCGAAGCGCGGGAAGCGAGCTTGATCCGGGCGAGCTCGAGGAAGTCCCTCCCCGAGTCCAGCGACACCGACTCGCGCCCCTCGCGCGCGGCTGCGGCCTGGTGCAGCACGATGCCGAACCCGGCGGAGGAGTCGCTGAGGGCGGGCACGAAGACTGGAACCCCCTTCCGGTACGCCGAAAGCACCACGGATTCCGACCGGGGGAAGCTCACATCGAGAAAGCGACCCATTTCGGTCAGGATCTCACGGGACGAATACGGCCGCGCGGAGAGCCGATCGAAGATGCGCCTCATCGTCCGATCGCAGACGCGCAATTCCCGCTCATCGATATACGTGTCGTAGATGCGGTCGATGGCCAGCTCGCGCAGACGTTCATCCGGCACCACCGGATGCTCGGGCGAGCCGGGCGCCATGTAGTGCCTGAACCCCAGGGCCTCGAAGAAGTCCTGATCCACCATGTTGGCGCCCGTCGAC
>JAJDVR010000036.1 GCA_022826025.1 Gemmatimonadota bacterium
CCGATCTTTAACATTTGCGGCCTGAAAATCGCTGATTTTGGCGGATTTCGGAGGCAGGTGTGCCCGTAAGTCGTTGTCCTGTATGACGCGGGATTTTCGGAAGTACGATGTAGTGCCCTAATGGCGGGCCTGAGGGGTTGATATTCGGGGTCCCCCCCGCGATCTTTCGACCCATGTTCATCCGCCGAACGCTCAACCGGCGCACCGCCCGAGGGCAGGCCTACTACACCCATCGGCTCGTCTGCTCTGAACGGCTGGGCAAGAGTGTACGCCAGCGTACGCTGCTCAACCTCGGCCGCCACTTCGCGATTCCCGGGGAGGAGTGGTCTCTGCTCTGTTCGCGGATCTCCGAAGTCCTGACCGGGCAGGACAACGTGCTGGAGAGGTGCTCGCCGGACCTCGAGGAGGAGGCACAGCGGATCGCCGCGCAGCTTCTTGCCGGCGGAGCCCGGGTGGCCGGCGTCGTGCCGGAAGGCCGCGACATCCAGGCGCTCGACGTCAACTCGATGGAGCTGGTCCGTCCTCGCAGCGTCGGAGTCGAGCAGGTGGGTCTCTGGGCTCTGGGGAAGGTCGGGCTTGCGGAGCTGCTGACCGGGCTCGGTGTGACGGAGAAGGTGCGCAAGGCGGCGTTGGGACTGATCGTGGGCCGGATGGCGCATCCGGCCTCGGAGCGGGCCACATACCGGTGGCTGAAGGAGCGCAGTGGGTTCGGGGAGTTGATCGGTCTCGATTTCGGGGACGTGAGTCCGATGCTGCTCTACCGTGCATCGGACATGTTGATCCGGCATCGTGCGGCGATCGAGGCGCACGTGTTTTCCGAGGCGATGAGCCTCTTCGAACTGCAGGCGACCGTCACGCTCTATGACCTGACGAACACTTTCTACGAGGGAGCGGCGGCCCGGCAGCCGCTCGCGCGGCGGGGGCATTCCAAGGACAAGCGGCGTGACGCTCCGCTCCTGACGCTGGGCCTGGTGCTGGATGCGAGCGGGTTCGTGCGCCGCTCGGAGGTCTTCGCCGGTAATGTCCGGGAGCACAAGACGTTGGCGGAGATGCTCGATGCGCTCGATGCGCCTGCGGGCACCCTGGTTGTGATGGATCGCGGCGTGGCGACCGAGGGAGCGGTCGCCTGGCTTCGCGACAACGGGTACCGGTACCTGGTGGTGAGCCGCAAGCGCCATCGGCGCTTCGATCCCGACACCGCGGTGGCGATCCAGACCCGATCGGACAAGACGCTGCGCCTCTTCAAGGAGGTCACGAGCGAGGGGGACGAGGTCCGGCTGCACTGCCTCTCGGAGGACCGGGCTGCCAAGGAGCGCGCGATCGTCGAGAGCATCTCGTCCCGGTTCGAGGCTGCGCTCACCGGAGTGCATGAAGGGCTCGCACGCCCGAGGACCCGCAAGAAGATCGACTTCATCTGGGAGCGGATCGGACGGATCAGGAAGAACCACTCGCGTGTCTCGGCCCACTACGAGATCGAGGTGACCGCCTCCGAGGACGGCAAGCGGGCCGTGGCCATCGGATGGACCCGCCGTCCCATCGACGGCTCGATCCTGACCCACCCGGGTGTCTACTGCCTGCGAAGCAGCGAAACGGAGTGGGACGAGCAGACGCTCTGGCGCACCTACAGCACACTCACCGATGTGGAAGCCGTCTTCCGGTCGCTCAAGTCGGAGCTGGGGCTGCGACCGATCTATCATCAGAAACCGGTGCGTGCCGAGGGCCACCTCTTCATCACCGTCGTCGCCTACCAGCTCGTCCAGCTCATCCGTGCCCGCTTGCGTGCGCGGGGACATCACTCGAGCTGGACGACGCTGCGCCGCATCCTCGAGGGCCAGCACCGCGTCACCGCCACCTTCGCCCGGTCCGACGGGCGCACGCTGCATGTGCGCCAGGCCACAAAGCCGGAGGCCAGCCAACGGGCAATCTACGAGGTCCTCGGCGTCGATCCCAAGCCCGGAGGTGTGATGAAAACGATCGTCTGACCGGGTCGCGACGAACCGAATAAAACGCGAACAAACGGAGGAATGTAGTGCCCTACTGACTTTTTTTCAATTGTAAATGACGCTCTACCAAACACTTAAGATTTGGGATGTTAAACATGGGCCAAGGAACACCATCGTGTTCGACGCATCGCACGGGAGGGAGTTCCGGCATCTCAGGACAACCGGGATGACAGCGGCGACGGCCGCCGCTTCGACCGCTGTCATCGATTCGTCCTCTCCCGTCCGTTCTCGCCGATGCGGCGACCGCAGCAACCCATGAGTGACGGTAGAAGGACCGGCGACGACAAACAACCGCTGCGGAACAGCCGTCGGCGGAAGCGGGCTTCGGTCGGAACTCGGATATGGCGGCCCGCTCCGGCCCCGGGAAGCGCGCGGGGAGCCGCCGGGTTCCCCTCGCCTGGCGGCCCCCCGGAGAGACGGCCGTCCGGTCGCGGCCGAGAGACCCCGCTGCCCTTCCGCGCTGCCGGAGCATCCGCCGCCGACACCTGACCGGCCGTCCGCCGGCGTGCCGTCTCCCATCTGTACATCGCCTGCGGGAGAAAGGTGGCGATCTGCGGCGGGAGTCCGACGGCACGACCTTGCAGCGCGGGCCGCCCGGCGCGGCTAGGCACCGAATCGTCCAGATCGAGTTCATCGAACCCACTTCCAACTTGAGCGCATCCCGCGTACGCGAGTCGCCATCCTGGGCGGGGCCCGCCCGCCGATCCGCTCCAACCGGGCGAATCGGTGATCGATCTGCCGGTCCGTTCCGGGGCGGCTGAGCACCGCACGCGTGCGGGACCCACGATCTGGTTCCACACCTTCGGGTGCCGGGCCAACCAGTACGACACCGAACGAATGCGCCAAGAGCCGGAACCCGGGCGCGCCCGGACCGTGTCCCGGCCCGGAGAGGCCGATGCGCTCGTCGTCAACACCTGCACCGTCGGTCACCAACCGGGCGGACACGGAGGCACGCCGGAACGGATCGCCGGCGTCACCGGGGACTATCTGCGCACCCGCATCGACGGACCCGCCGCCCCGGGAGATCGCTTCCGCTCCATCCCGAGGCTTCGCGACCGGGAACTAGCCGCACGGTGAACTGAGCCCGCGGGCGCTTCGACGCCCTCGCCTGCCGGCTCCGAGCCTCCGGAGTGTCGCCCGGATCCTGCGGCGCGCCTCTGCGCCCGGATCTACCGCGAGCGCGCATCCGCCGGGGTGAAACGCTTCCGTCCTTCCGCGACGGTTAACCCTTCCCACTCGAGATGCATCTCCTCCATCGGGTAGAACAGTTGAACCGAGTGGAGGGGGAAGGGATGAGACGCAGGGTTCTGAAGACAGGCCAAGGGTCCGGCGCCGTGTCTTTCGGCTGGGCGCTGGCCCTGATGGCCGCGAGCCTTGCGTGGGGAGCGGCTCCGGCTTCGGCGCAGGTCGATCTGGTCGGCACGGTACGGGATTCGGTCAGCAACGAAGTTCTGCCCAATGTGCTCGTGTCCGTGGACGACCATGCCTTCCGCGTACCCACGAACGAGTTCGGCCGATTCGTCCTGATCGGCTTGCCTGCGGCAGCGGAGCGCGTCCTGCAGGTGGAGCACCTCGGCTACCAAACTCGAGAAATCGCTCTGGACGCCGACACGGACCGCGAACTCTCGGTCCTGCTCATTCCGCGCGCCATCGAGATCGAGGGCGTGACCGTAACCGCCACCACCGCGACCGACATCGTCGCTCAGGGGGAAGCAGCCGGGCAGATCGCGCTCTCGCCGCAGAGGCTGGGGACGCTGCCCTCCCTGGGGGAGACCGATGTCTTCCGAACGCTGCAGCTGCTTCCAGGCGTGAGCGGAACCAACGACGCCACTTCCGGTCTCTTCGTGCGCGGAGGCACCCCGGACGAGAACCTGGTGCTGCTCGACGGCATGACGGTCTACCACGTGGACCACTTCTTCGGAGTGTTCAGCGCCTTCAACTCGGATGCCATCCAGGATGTTCGCCTCTTCAAGGGCGGCTTCCCGGCGCAGTACGGCGGGCGGACCTCCAGCGTCGTGGAAATGGTCGGCAAGTCCGGGAACCCGGAGGAATTCCGCATGTCGGGCGGGCTCAATCTGCTGAGTGCCCGCGCCGTGACCGAAGTTCCGCTGGGCGGGAAGGGGTCGTGGCTGGTCTCGGCCCGCCGGTCCTACACCGATCTCAT
>JAJDVR010000071.1 GCA_022826025.1 Gemmatimonadota bacterium
AAAAGTCGCGGTGCCGATGTCCACCAGGGGACGCAGCCCGGCCATGGCCGCGCCCGCGGCGATGCCGCAATAGCCCAGCTCGGCGATGGGCGGGGACTTGATGCGGTTGCCGTGCCGCTCGCGCACCGAGCGGAACCGCTCCGCGCCCGGTCCCGAACTCACCAGGCCCCCGCCGATCAACACCACCCGCCGATCCTGCTCCATGGCCTCGGACAACGCCTCGACCAAAGCCTCTCCCAGCGTCATTTCGCGCGCCATGGCTATTCGCCCCTTCCCGCGTACGCGTACCGGACCGCCGCCTCCGGCGGAGGCAGCGGGCTCGTGAGCGCGAACTGCGCCGCGGCGTCCGCCTCGCGCCGGACCTCCTCGTCGACCCGCACCACGGTGTCCCGGTCGCATCCCTCGCTATCCGCCAGTTCGCGCGCGTAGGCCAGGATGCAGTCGCCCTCGGCGTACCAGGAGCGCACGTTCTCGGGCACCGGGCTCGGGTCCCAGGCCCAGTTGATGTCCGTGACCCCGCCCACCAGCGTAGGATGGGCGCCGTCGTTGCCCGGCCATGGGTGGGTGCGCGCCTCGACGAAGAACGGGCCCTCGCCCGCCCGGACCCTCCGCACCAGTTCCTTCAGCGTGCCATGCACCTGCCCCACGTCGTCGCCGTTCACGGTAACCGTCTCGAGGTTGAGCGCGCGCGGAATGTTGGGCAGGTCGTCGGCGGCGTGGTCGGTATTGACCCTGCCGGCCCGCCGGTAGTTGTTCTCCATCACGAAGATCAGCGGCAGGTTCCACAGCCGGGCGATGTTCATGCTCTCATACGCCACGCCCTCGTCCATGGCGCCGTCCCCGAAGAAGACCACGGTAACGGCGTCGGACTCCAGCACCTGCGCCGCTAGCGCCGCGCCCGAGGCCAGCGCCGTGCTGCCGCCCACGATGGCCGAGGTGTGGAGAATGTTCAGGTCGGGCGCCGCCACGTGGAACGTACCGCCGCGTCCGAGGCAGTAGCCGGTCTCGCGTCCGATGACCTCGGCGAGCACCTTGCCCGGGTCGCCGCCCTTGGCGATGACGTGGCCGTGGTTCCGGTGCGTGCTGAAGACGTAGTCCTCCCGCGCCAGTGCCGCGCACACGCCCACACCGGTGGCCTCCTGGCCGATGTAGATGTGGAAGTGGCCCCGGATGAGGCCTTCGTGCTCCTCGTTGAACCGGACGACGTGCTCTTCCGCGCGCCGGATCATGAGCATCTTGCGCAGCAGCTCGAGCCGCTGGTCTCGTGGCATGTCGGGTAGCATGGTTCCCTCCCGCTGGTTCGGAATTCGCAGTGGAATCTACTCCGGTTGACCGCGGAAGGGAAGCACCGCGGTCTGCCCGGCCGTTGCTGTATCCCAGCATCCCAGGCCGTGTCAAACTCACGAGGCAGAGACCCTCGAATCGTCATTCCCGCGAAGGCGGGAATCCAGGGGTGGAGGGGGGTGTGGCGTGCATTGCAGTAGCCCCACTCCACCCCGCCTGGATTCCCGCTTCCGCGGGAATGACGATTCGGGGGGTTGGTGCCATTTCGTGTCCGAGCAGAGTTTTGGCACAGCCTGGAAAGCGGGAATCCAGGGGTGGTGCGGCGGGGAATACGCCCATTTGGCCCCTCCCAACCCCTGGATTCCCGCCCCCGATCGGGGTCGAGGGTAAACTTTCGCGGGAATGACGTCATTGGGGCGTTGGTGCCTATTTCTTCCGAGCGGAGTTTTGACACACCCCTTCCGCGGGAATGTCCGAGGGAGGTTCCGACGGCTACAAACGGAAGAACTCGATGGCGTTGGCGGCCACCATGCGGTGGCGCTCGTCGTCGGCGACGCCCTGCATCTGAGAGTCAAGCAGCTCGCGGGAGTGGGGCCAGCGGGTCACGACGTGGGGGAAGTCGCTGCCCCACAGCATGCGGTCGACGCCGACGTCGTGGCGCAGGCGCACGCCCACGTGGTCCTCGAAGAAGCCCCAGTAGGCGTGCTCACGGAGATACTCGCTCGGCAGGCGCTTCAACCGCGGCAGCCCCAAGTGGCGTTCGGCCCAGAAGCGGTTGACGGAGTACTCGTGGTCCATCTGCTCGTAGAAGTACGGCAGCCAGCCGGCGTTGTTCTCGGCCCAGTAGATGCGCAGCTTGGGGAAGCGGTCGAAGATACCGGCCACCACCATCTGGCTCGCCTCCACCGAGCCCGAGTGGTACGGGGCTTGGCGGGCGAGGCGCTGGATGAAGTCCGTGGGCGGCCGGCGCTCGGCCGGCGGTGCCAAGGGGTAGTCGAAGAGCGGCGTTTCGCGGGTACCAACCTTGGTGGTGAAGGAGGTGTGCACCACCACCGGCACGTCCAGGTCCAGGGCCGCGGCCCAGAAGCGGTCGTCCTCGGGTGACGGGAAGCCGCGCCCGCTGGGATAGGTGGCGAGCCATACCGCCTTGCAGCCCAAGCGCTTGCAGTGCTCCATCTCGGCGACGTCGTCCTCGACGCCGCGGTTGGGCAGGACGCCGACGCCGATGAGGCGTTCCGGGTCCACGGCACAGTACTCCTCCGCCATGTACTCGTTGAAGTGGTGGATGATGCCGACGAAGGCTTCCTGGTCGCGGACGGCGGGATTGCGCACGTCCAGGGCGAACAGCACCTCGGCGTCGACGCCGTCCTGGTCCTGCTCGCGCAGCCGTTGCTCGGGGCCGCCGCACCCCGGCGTGTTGTCGAAGTCGATCATGGTTGGATCGAATTCCTCCGGCGGCCGCCCCCCGTAGTAGCTGGTGCCGCCGTAAACCAGCGGCCGGCCCTCCTTCTGCAGCGCGTCGCGACCGTTCGACAGGCGGATTCGCCGCACCGCGCGGTCCCGGTACGTCGCGGGAATACGATGGCGCCACAGGTCCGGAGGTGCTTCGAAATGGCTGTCGGCTGAAATGCAACGGTACTCTGGTGCCATGGAAACGTTCCCCTGAATCAGTGAAAGTGGTCCTTCGACTTCGCGCCGCTTCGCTCAGGACGTTATAGTCCTTCCCGGTCCGTGCGCATGTCGAAAGACGCGGAGTTCACGACGCCTCTCCCGACAGCGGCCAGGCCAGCCATTCCGCCAGCGCCCTCCCCAGAATCCACTCCTTCTCGTCGTCGGTCAAGTCGAGTTCCTCGGTGAACAGCGTCAGCGCTTGCCCGTAGGGACAGGGCAGGTGAGACAGGTCGGTTCCCCAGAAGACGCGCTTGGGTCCGAAGGCGTCGACCACGCGGCGCACCTGGGGGTGGAGCGATGGATACGGGTAGCTCTCCGTGGAATAGCACGGCAGCGCCGAGGCCTTCACCGCCACGTTGGGCAGGGAGGCCAGCTTGATCACGCCGTCGACGATGGGTCCCAGCGGCTTTCCCACCAGGCTGTTGTTGAGCCCCATGTGATCGATGCACAGCCGCAGTCCCGGGTGTCGGGCGGCCACCTCGGCCAGCCGCGGCAGATGGTGCGGCGCCAGCGCCATGACCGGGACGTCGTAACGCTCCGCCGCGGCCCAGAACCAGTCCATGGTGCCGTCGTCGAGCCAAGTGCGGTAGCGCCCGCGATGGAAGGTCAGGCGGATGCCGAGCATGGCGGGCTGGTCCTTCCACGCGGCCATGCGCTCCCGGCTCTCGGGCGCGTCCAGGGTCAGCCGGCCCATGACCGCGAAGCGGTCCGGGTGGAGGCGGGCGGCCTCTAGCGAGGTGTCGTTGCGGTCGGCCTCCCAGGTGGGCGGCACCAGCACCGCGCGCCGGACCCCGGCGGCGTCCATCTCGCGCAGCAGCTCTTCGTGTCCCAAGGGCTCGGGCCGGTGCGGCTTGGCCGCGTCCACCCTGTCCCAGGGCTTTTCGGGGGTTTCGGGCGCCCATATATGGACTTGGGAATCGATGATCTGCATGGTTACATGGATTCTCGCAAACGAGCGTCGCGCATTTCATCGATGGGCCTGCGGAGACGCGCTGGTCCTTCCGCGGTTCGCCCGGCGCAACACGAGCCGTTGCTGAGGTTACGGCGCCGCCTGCGCCTCGGCGTCCCGGTAGGTCCACTGGAAGTCGCGGTTGCGGTAGACTTCGTCGGGCATCAGGCTGGTCAGTCCGCGCCTGTCCAGTTCGCCCTCGAAGCGCTCGCGGATCTGCGGGTCCTCGTCCGCGTATTCGATCTGGTCCTTGTTGCGGTCCTCGACCTTCTCGGCGTGGCCGCGGAACTGCCGCGGCGGATGCAGCGCCAGATAACGCGCCGGCGTGCCGCCGGCGTTGAAGTGCTGGTGGAACCACTTGCCCGGCGGCACGAACATGCTCGCCTCGTGCCACGGCGCCACCACCTTCTGCTTGCCCTCCTCCCAGAGGATGGAGTAGCCCTCGCCCGCGGGGATGACGATGACCCGTCCCGGCCCGTGGCGGTGCGCCTTCTTGTAGGTGCGGGAAGGGAACACCGACATGTGGCAGGACATCTCGGAGTTGGGGAAGGTCATGAGCACGCTGTGTCCGCCCGCTCCCCGGCGGCTGCTGCGGTTGAGCTTGTTCCAGGAGCCCATGTCGGGAAAGAAGTTGCCATACCAGAAGATGCCGCTGCGGCCGCCCCAGGTCCGGGCGGGGTCGCCCTCGCGCACGAGCTTGGCCTCGGAGTAGAGCTGGCCGCCCTTGGACAGGTGGTCCTCGCCCTCGTAGTGGTTGTTGAAGAAGAAGGACGGGTCGGTGTTGAGCGACATCGCCAGCGGCAGGTAGCTGTAGCGCAACAGCCGTACCGGCTGGTCGCCGCG
>JAJDVR010000047.1 GCA_022826025.1 Gemmatimonadota bacterium
CCCGTCCCTCGTTGGACGGATAGACCCCGTCGCCGAGCAGGAAGGCCACGGCGCGGCTGTGGTCGGCGAGCACCCGGTAGCTCACCCCTTCCGGGGCATCCGGATCGTACGGCCTCCCCACAGCCTCGGCCGCGCGCTCCAGCAGCGGCCGGAAGAGGTCGATGTGGTAGTTGGAGTCCACGCCCTGGAGCACCGTCGCCAGGCGCTCGAGCCCCGCCCCGGTGTCGATGGAGGGCGCCGGCAGCGGGTGCTGCACTCCGGCCTCGTCCCGGTTGAACTGCATGAACACGAGGTTCCACAGCTCGAGGAACTCGCCCCGCTCGCCCTTCTCCTCGAACTCCTCGACCGGGAGGTCCACGCCCCGCTCGCCTTCCGGCCGCAGGTCGTAGTGCACCTCCGAGCACGGCCCGCAGGGTCCCGTGTCGGCCATCTGCCAGAAGTTGTCCTTGTCGCCCAGCCGGTAGATGCGCGAACGAGCGAGTCCCGCCACCTCGTGCCACAGCTCGGCCGCCTCGTCGTCGGTGTAGTGCACCGTCGCGTACAGCCGATCCGGATCCATGCCCAGCTCGACGGTCAGGAAGTCCCAGGCGTAGCGGATGGCTTCGCGCTTGAAGTAGTCCCCGAACGAGAAGTTCCCGAGCATCTCGAAGAAGGTGTGGTGGCGCGCGGTGCGCCCCACCTCCTCCAGATCGTTGTGCTTCCCACCGGCGCGGAGGCACTTCTGGGAGGTTACCGCGGTTCGGTGCGGCGCCGACTCCTCCCCAAGGAACACGCTCTTGAACTGGACCATGCCCGCGTTGGTGAACAGCAGGCTGGGATCGTTCCCGGGAACCAGCGACGAACTGGATACTACGCCGTGTCCGCGCTCCGCGAAGAAGCCCAGAAAGCGCCGGCGGATTTCAGCAGTGTCCATCTCCAAAGGGCCAGGTGGGGGACAGCGGCGCCGCCCGATACGGGACGCCAGTCCCTAGGATAACCGCGCCCCGCAGCCGGGCTCAATACACGCGGCCGGCTCCCTTCGCGCCCTACGCCACCACCCGCGCTCCGCCGACCTTGCCGACCGGGCTGCGGCGGGGCCCCGCGGGGGGCTTTGCCGGCGCGCCGGCCCGGGGGCGTTTTCCCGAAGGCGCAACGCGCTTCCCGTCCTCCGTCGCGGCCTTCTCGTCGGGCCGATCCAGACCGAGCGCGACCCGAACCTTGGCCTCGATCTCCGTAGCGATATCCTCGTTCTCCTCCAGGAACTTGCGGGAGTTGTCCTTGCCCTGCCCCAGGCGCAGGTCGCCGAAGGAAAACCAGGAACCGGAGCGGGAGACGACTCCCTTGTCCACCCCGAGGTCGATCAGCAGCGAGGAGTGGCTGATGCCCAGATCGTAGAGAATGTCGAACTCCGCCTGGCGGAAGGGTGGCGCGCACTTGTTCTTCACCACCTTGACGCGAACCCGGTTGCCCAGGAATTCCTGGCCGTCCTTGATGGCGCCGATGCGCCGGATGTCGAGCCTGAGCGAGGCGTAGAACTTCAGGGCCCGGCCACCGGAGGTGGTTTCCGGACTTCCGAACATGACCCCCACCTTCTCGCGAATCTGGTTGGTAAAGATCACCGACGTGTGCGAGCGGTTCACCGCCCCCGTCAGCTTGCGCAGGGCCTGGCTCATCAGCCGCGCCTGCAGCCCGACGTGCGAGTCACCCATCTCGCCTTCGATCTCCGCGCGCGGCACCAGCGCCGCCACGGAGTCGATGACGATGACGTCGATGGCGTTGGAGCGGATCAGCACCTCGGCGATCTCCAGAGCCTGCTCGCCGGTATCGGGCTGCGCCACCAGCAGCTCGTCTATGTCGACCCCGAGCTTGCGGGCGTAGCCGATGTCCAGAGCGTGTTCCGCGTCGATGAACGCCGCAATGCCGCCTGCGCGCTGCGCGTTCGCGATCACGTGCAGGCAGAGGGTGGTCTTGCCGCTCGACTCCGGCCCGTAGACCTCGCTGATCCGTCCCCGGGGCACGCCGCCGATGCCGGTCGCCGCATCCAGGTTCAGAGAACCCGTGGAGATGGCTTCGATCTGAATCCGGGATGAGTCCGACCCCATCTTCATGATCGCCCCCCTGCCGTGGGCTCTTTCGATCTGCGTGAGAGCGGTCTTCAGCGCCTTGTCCTTTGAAGTGGTCCGGATCTTGCGAGCCATCGCTGTATGTCTCCGTCGGGTTCGCGTGAACGAGGAAGTGCGATCCAAGATACGAGACCCGAACAGAAAGCGAAAGGGGCTCGCGCGGGATGAAACATAACGGGTCCCCTTTGACACCTGGAATGTCTGTTCGGGACGATCGTGGTGACCCCGTTGCGGAGCGACGGCGACTCCTGTTCTCTTTTTTTGACGGGCGGCAAATGGTCCGCCCGGTTCGACTGGAAGACACTCGCTGGAGCTGCTGATTATGCGGACAAGAAGAACCCTGCTTACGCCCCTGTCGGTCTGTGTGCTCGCCGCCCTGCCGGTCGCCGCGCAGGATGTTACCGACCACGCTGACTTTACCCGGATCCTCGAGGACATCGTCCAGGCGCCGCGGGTGGACTACGCCGCCCTGCAGGACCGCCGGGCGGACCTGACGGCCTACCTCGATCAACTCGCAGGCACGGATCCGGCCGCGCTCGAGTCGGCGTCCGACGATGTCCAGCTCGCGTTCTGGATCAACGCCTACAACGCCTGCATGCTGGATCGGGTGTCGGCGAACTATCCGATCCGGAGGAACGCGGGTCTCGTGGGCTCGATCCGCAACGCGTTCGCCGACCGGCCCGACAATTCCGTCTGGCAGATCCGCGACGTCTTCACCGGAGCCTTCTGCGACGTGGCCGGCGCGACGCGCTCGCTCGACGAGATCGAGCACGAGATCATCCGGCCCACGTGGGGTGAGCCGCGCATCCACTTCGCCGTCAACTGCGCGGCACTGAGCTGCCCGCCCCTGGCGGCCGAGGCCTACGTGCCGGAGCGACTCGATGGCCAGCTCGATCGAGCCGTGCGTGGCCTGGTGGAGAATCCCGAGCACTTCCTGATCGACCGCTCGGCCGGCGGATCTCTCACCCTGAACCGGGTGCTTGACTGGTACGGCGATGACTTCGGAGGAAGAGACGGCCTGCTCGACTTCTTCGCCCGATACCTGCCCGAGGAGGATGCCGAATTCCTTCGGCGACCGAGCCTGGACGTGCGCTTCTTCGAGTACGACTGGACGCTGAACGACCTGGACCCGTGACCGGCGCCACCCTGGGGGTGGTGATCCCGACGATCGACGAAGCGGGTCATCTGCCCCAACTGCTGGCCGACCTGGCGGAAGTTCAACTTCCGCTCCGTGTCGTGGTTTCGGACGGCGGCTCAGCCGACGACACCCTCGACCTTGCCCGCGCGGGAGGCGCCGTGTGCGTGTCCGGGCCCCGGGGGCGGGCCGCCCAGATGAACGCAGGCGCCCGCGCGCTCGATACTCCCTGGCTCCTCTTCCTGCACGCCGACTCCCGGCTCCCGTCAGCCTCCCGCTCGGCGCTCGTCTCCGCGCTCCACTCCGACAACGGTCCGGCGGCGGCGTATTTCCCGTTCCGCCTGCGCGGGCGTGGCTGGTTCTGGCGCCTGGTCGAGGCCGGACAGCGCGTGCGCGAGCGCCTGACCGGCCTCGTTTATGGCGACCAGGGCCTGCTGGTGCGGCGCGAAGCCTTCGAAGCGGTGGGCGGCTACCCCGAACTGCCTCTCATGGAGGATGTTGAGATGGTTCGCCGACTGCGTCGGTCGGGCAGGATCGCTCGCCTGCCCGGACCTCTGCTGACCAGCCCCAGAACCTACCTGCGCCTTGGAAGATGGAAGGTCTGGCTGCGCAACGGGGCGGCCGTCTCCCTGTATCTGGCCGGAGTCGCGCCGGAGCGCCTGGCACGTTGGTATCCAGAGCGTTTCCCGGCATCGGAGAACGGGCGCAACCGGTGACGCGCGACGTGGAGCGCACCCTCATCGTCTTCGCCAAAGTGCCCCGCCCGGGGCGCGTCAAGACGCGACTGGCCGCGGCCATCGGAGACGTCGAAGCCGCACAGCTGTACGGCATCATGGGGCGCCGGGTGCTGGATGGCGTTCGCGGCGGGCATTATCGCGTGGTCGTCTACATCGATCCCGCGAATGAGCTTGCCGCGGCGCGTGAGTGGCTGGGAGCGGCGGGCGTCGGTTTCAGGCCCCAGGAAGGCGACGACCTGGGCGAGCGCCTGGCCGACGCCTTCCGGCGCGAGTTCCAGCGGGCGCCGCAGGTGTGCGCGATCGGCACCGACGCCCCCGCGGTGGATCGTCGCGTCGTCGAGCGCGCCTTCGCCGAACTCTCGGCGCACGACCTCGTGCTGGGTCCCGCGCTGGACGGCGGATACTACCTGATCGGCGGGACCGGCTACTGGCCCGACCTTTTCCGCGACGTGCCCTGGAGCACGGAGGAAGTCATGACGGCGACGCTGGCTCGGGCCCGTGCCCTGAAGCTGCGCACGTCCACGCTCGAGCCACTGCCGGACATCGACACCGTCAAGGATCTGGAGCGGGCCGATGCGCCCCCATGGTGACGATCAGCCACGCACCCGCGCCGGCAATTCGTACGGCTGCCAGCGTCCCGGGGTCACGGGCACGTAGATCATCGGAATCGGGTCCTCGCCGGCCGCGGCGGACTCCGCGAAGAGGGGTACGCCCAGCCACTCGCCGACCCGGGTGATCGTGGTGCAGTTCGGGCTGATCTGTTCGCCCACCTTCTCGTACGGGTAGTCCCCGTGCTCGATCTCGCTGTCGTTGTTGAACCACTCGGCGTCCGCTGCGTATACGCCGCCCAGCGCATCCAGGGCAATCACTTCCGCGCCTTCGGGCGTGGCCATCACGGTGCCGTTCTCACCTGTCGCGAGGCACAGGGTCCGCTCCATGCTGAGTTCGATCGGGATCTCGGTGGTGCGCTCGATGACGACCGTATCCGGCGGCGGAGCCGGTAGCTGGATCGGCTCCGGACGCGGCATCAGCTCGGGACTGCACAGCAGGCCGCTGCCGCTCGGACAGAGCGCCAGCGAAGCCATCACCCCGAAGCGGGAGCTGCGGTATACGCTGGAGTTCTCGACGTGCTGAATCCCCAGCACATAGGCGCCGGCCCGAATCCCGCCGACATCCAGCTGCAGCCCGGAATTGAAGTCCCACCCGTCGTATTCCCCCATGAGGTTCAGGAGCACCCCCTGGGAGAGCTGGACGTGCAGCGCGGTGGCCGCGAGCCAACCGTGCGAATAGCGCCTCCCGTACCAGCCGAGATCGCTTCCGCTCCCGCCGAACATCCCCGTTCCGTACCCCAGCCCGAAGGTCAGGTCGTGCTCCGGAAGGGCGTCGCTGTCCAGGCCGGCGAGCTGGAAGGTCGCCATCGCGTAGGGAGAGAACGAGGTCGACATGTCGTCCACCAGACCTCCCTCGTATTCGTCGTAGAACCGGATGTCGGGGAATCCGAGGCGGGGAGGAATGTGATCGCGCCCATCTCCGAAGGAAGGTCCGCTGACGAAGCGCGTCCCCACCGCCAGCCCGAACCCGGACGACTCGGGTTTCACCAGCGCGACCCGGCCGAACGCGCCGACCATGTTCCCGCCGTTCTCGGCATCGGCGAAATTCTGGAAGGAGGCGCCGAGTTCGACGCGGTCGAAGAGGCCGATCGCAACCGACGCGTCCTGCAGCCACTGACTCCACTCGCCCGAGAGACGACCCTTTTCGATCCCTCTCCGGGAGATGAACACGCGCTCGTCCACGCTGATCCCGAACCCCGAATAGGTGCCCGTGATCGCGAGATGCGGGAGCGTGGAAGCGGCCGGAACGTTGAAGAATCCGGAGCCGTACCGCAGCGTGCTGCCCATCTTGGTGCTCTGAGCGTCGAGCGGCTGAACCTGAGCAGCCGCGGCCAGCGCCACGAGGAGCAGGGCCATCCAACGCCCGCGATTGTCACGTCCTCTCATCCCGTCACTCCCTGAGTTTGTCCATGCGCGCCGGAGCCGTGCAGGCCCCATCCGATCACTAACCGGGCACAACGTCGGAGTGCAAAAACTAGCCCCGGCCAGTTCCGAAAGCCAGCGAGCGAGAGGCGATTCATGCGTCGCGATTTCCGGTTCCCCCGTCATCCAGTCCCCGCATCCGCCGACCGATGGAGAGCATCCAGCCCAGGAGCAGCAGCCACGCCAGCGCATAGGCGATGAAGACGTACCAGTACGGCCGCAGCGACTGCTGTGCGAGCACTTCGGTGCCCACCTGGGCGACCAGCGGAGCCGTGGACGCCAGCGACGCCGCCAGAGCGGCAAGGAGGACGATTCCGGGTCGTGGACGGAATAGGTGCATGGTCGGTTTTCCTTACGCTGGCCGAGGTTGGCCGCGCGTTTCGAGGGCGCGCTGGTAGCGCAGGTGCTCGAGGCCGTATCTGAAGAAAAAGACGGAGAAAAAGATGAGAGTGAAGGCCAGCAGTCCGATCATCAGGGTGACCAGCATGTCCGCGTCCAGCGTCGGGCCTTCCTCGACATTGAGCACCACCGGCTGGGGATGGAGCGAAGGGAACCAGAGCACGCTTACGTGGACGAGCGGAATCAGCAGCGCCCCCAGCACCCCGATCACCGCCGCCATGCGCTTGCCCGCCTGCCGGTCCTCCGCCGACGCGCGTACGAGGAAGTAGCCGACGAAGACGAACCACATGAGCAGCGTCAGGGTCAGGCGCGGCTCCCAGGTCCAGGGCGTCCCCCACGCGTACGCGGCCCAGAGCGGTCCCGAAGTGAGCATGATCGCCCCGAAGACCAGCCCGCCTTCGGCCGCCGACTGCGCTGCCCAGTCCAGCCGCTCGTCGCGCAGCCAGAGATAGGCGGCTCCGCACAGCGCCGTGATGCCGAAGGCGAGGAAGGTCACCCAGGCGGAGGGGACGTGCACGTAGAAGATCCGCTGCACGATCCCCATGGTGCGCTCCGTCCCTACCCAGAAGAAGACCAGCCAGTGGAGAACCAGCACTCCGGCGACGCCCAGAACCCCCAGAACCGTCGCCATCCATCGGATGCGCGTGAGTGACATCATTCCTCCACCACGTATCGAAACAGGATCGTTCCCGCCGTCAGCGCCACCACCGTGAAGGCCATCAGCAGATAGAGGCTGCCCTCGACCTCCTGCACGGGACGCGATGCGAAGATGCGCCCCGTGGCCGTGACACCGAAGATGACCACAGGAACGAGGAGTGGAAAGATCAGGATGGGAAGAAGGGTCTGTCCCATGTTCGTCTGCGCCGATATGGCGCTGAACAGCGTGGTGACGGCCACGAACCCGAGCGTCGCCACACCCAGCACGCCGGTCAGCAGGAGGGGGTCGTTTCCGTAGTTGAACCCGAAGAACAGCCAGTAGGCCGCGAGCGCGACGACCTCGATCAGGGTCACCAGGACAAAATTCGAGGCCACTTTTGCCAGGTATATGCCATCCAGTGGGACCGGGCTGGTAAGCAGGCCCTGGATCGCGCCCTGCTCCCGCTCCATTTCGAAGGTCCGGCCCATGCCCAGCATGCCCCCGAACAGGATCGTCATCCAGATCAGGCCGGCGGCCAGCAGCTGCATCCGCACCAGCCCCTGATCGATCGCGAAATGGAAGAGGACGGCGACCAGTACGGTCAGCGCGCCCATCGCCGCAAGCCGTTCCCCCGTGCGCAGCTCCAGCAGGAGATCCTTGCGCACGATCGCCGCCACCTGCCGCAGGTAGACGGTCACGCCCTGCCCTCCACCGCGCGCCGATAGGACCGTTCCAGGCCAACGGCATCCAGGTCGGCCCGCTCGGCCTCGAACACGAAGCTGCCGCGTACCTGGATCGCCACGCGATCGGCCAGTTCGAGCCCCCTCCCGAGATTGTGCGTGACCATGACGACCGTGCGGCCTCCGTCCTTGAGCGCCGACAGAAGCTCCTGCAGCATCGCACCGGCGTAGGCGTCGAGACCGGTGTAGGGCTCGTCGAGCAGTACGATCTCGGGATCGTGGAGCAGCGCGCGCGCCACCGCCAGCCGCTGCACCGTGCCCCGGGACAGCGTGTCCACCGGGCTGTCGGCGTAGCGCTCGAGGCCGACGTCGGCAAGGCGGTCCGGCACCCGCGAGTCCAGGTCGTCGAGGCCGTGCAGGCGGCCGTAGAACCGGAGGTTCTCGCGGGCCGTCAGGCGGCCGTACAGAAAGCTCAGGTGCGACAGGATGCCGATCCGGGCGCGCGCCGCCCGGTCTCCGACGGTGAGGGGAATCCCGGACACGCGAACCTCCCCGGCCGTCGGGCGGAGCCCTCCGGCGAGCAGCCGCAGGAGGGAGGTCTTCCCGGCACCGTTGGGGCCGAACACCGAGAGAAACTCACCGGCTCCGAGGCGGAAGGAGACATGATCCACGGCGCGCACCGGCCCGTAGTCCCGCACCAGCGAAGCGGCCTCCAGCACCGAAGCGTGGGTGCGGGGGGCGGCAGCAGCAGCGGGCATCAGCTCATCAACCCCGCGCGGCCGGCGCCGCCTCCTCCCCGCGCTCCGACTCCAGGCGGCTGCCGCAGGTGGCGCAGAAGAGCGCCTCCGCGACGTTGGCGGCGCCACAGCGGTCGCACAGCGTCCCGGCTCTCAGGGCCGCCCGATAGGCGGCGATTTCCTGCTCGAGGTCGTCTGCCAGCACGTCCTGCGCCCGCGGAGGACCCTTCGCCTGGTCCCGGCTTCGTCGCACCTCCTGCAACGCATCCAGTGCTTCGCGCGCCAACTCGTCGCGCAATCGGCGGTAATCGCGTTCGTCCACCTTGCCGGTCGCGTAGTCGTACTCGACGTCCCGCAGCGCCACCAGGGTCAGGTGCCTGCGCGCCTCCGCCTCGGTGAACTCCTCGTCCAGGCTCGCGAGGGGCGCCCTCTCCCCGCTGAACACGGGCTGCACGACGTAGAGGACCACCGCGGCCGCGACCAGAACTGCCCCCAGCACGATCATCATGCGTTATGCGACGGCGGAGTCAGGGGCAGGAACCGAACCGGACGGCAGCCCGGGTCAGACCTTCGCGAGCGGGGCGCTCGCGGGCGCCGCCTGGACCTTGCGCCGGGCGGGTCCTCCCGCGCCGGGCCAGAGGGCGATCAGGGACCCGAGGGTAATGACCAGCCCGCCGTACCAGAGCCAGCCCACCAGGGGCCGCACCAGCACCTGGAAGACCGCGCCCTGGGCCGAAGACTCGTTCAGCACGGCGCCTTCGAAGTCCTCAACCCCCGCGAGGATGACGTACACGTCCTCGAGCGGGGTCGACCGGATGCCGACTTCCCGGATCGGCTGATCCGCCGTCGAGTAGATGCGCTGCTCGGCGGTGATGGTGCCGAGCCGGCGGCCGTCCCGGGACACGTCCAGGAGGGCCACCCACTGCCACATGTTGGGCGTGCGCGACGAAGACAGGCCCTGGTACGTCAGCACGTATTCGTGCCCGTAAGGGGAGGCCGCGCGGATCTGGTCGCCGGGCTCGACGCTCTGGTCGATCTCGGTGTGGAACGAGGCTCCCGCGAACCCGGCGAACATGAGCACGATGCCCACGTGCACGATATAGCCGCCCCAGCGGCGGCGGTTGCGCGCGATCAGGTGCAGAAACGCCCTGCCCGGCCCCTCGCCCTCGATGCGCGCGCGCGCCCGTGTGCCCTTCCAGAACTCGGTCGCCAGGATGGTGAGCACGAACCCGCAGATGGCGAAGGTCGCGAGGGCGTAGAACCCGCGCATCCCGGCGATCATGAGCCCGGCTGTGACGGCGGCCGCCATCAGGAGCGGCGACACGAAGTTGCGCTCCAGGTTGCGGCGCGTCGCCTTCCGCCAGGCGATGACCGGCCCGATCCCGGTCAGCGCCAGCAGCACCAGCCCGATCGGGATGTTGACGCGGTTGAAGAACGCCGGCCCCACCGCCACCTTGGTCCCCGCGAACCCCTCGGAAATCAGCGGGAAGAGCGTGCCCCAGAGCACGGCGAATGCCGACCCCAGCAGGATGAGGTTGTTCATCAGGAAGGCGGATTCGCGCGAAAGGAACGACTCGATGGTGCGTTCCGCGCGCAGATCGTCCTTGCGCCACAGGATGAGGAGCACGCACGCCATCGTGGCAGCGCCCAGAAAGGCGAGAAAGATGTAGGCGATGCGGGTGTTCTGGGCGAAGGAGTGAACCGACTCGATGAGCCCGGAACGCGTCAGGAAGGTCGCGAAGATGGTGAGCAGGAAGGTCAGCGACACCAGCGACAGGTTCCACATCTTCAGCATCCCCCGGTGCTCCTGGATCATGACGGAGTGGAGGAATGCCGTCGCGGTAAGCCAGGGAAGCAGGGATGCGTTCTCGACCGGATCCCAGAACCAGTATCCGCCCCAGCCCAGCTCCTCGTAGGCCCAGCGCATGCCGAAGATGATGCCGTTGGTCAGGAAGAACCAGCTCAGCAGGGTCCAGCGCCGGGTCACCACCAGCCAGCGGGAGTCGGTCTTGCCGGTGACCAGGGCGGCGATGCCGAAGGCGAAGGGCACCGAGAAGGAGGTGAACCCGAGATAGAGCGTCGGGGGATGGATGGTCATCCAGTAGTTCTGGAGCTGCGGGTTCAGCCCCTGCCCGTTCGCGGGCGTGAACGGCAGTCTCTCGAAGGGGTTCACGTCGGCGAAGAGGAGGACGCCGAGGAAGAACGCCGTGATCGTGAGCAGGACGCCCACCACCGAGGGCATGAACTCGCGGTTCTTCCTGCGGTTCTGGAAGACCGCGATGCTCGAGAAGAGGGCGAGCAGCAGCACCCAGAAGACCAGCGATCCCCGCTGGCCGGCCCAGAGCCCGGTCACCTTGAAATAGGTTTCCAGCTCCCGGCTCGAGTACCCCCACACGTACCGGTACTCGTAGTGCTCCCCGACAAACGCCAGGATGATGCCCAGCGAGGTGAGGCAGAGCAGGAAGAAGACGGCGTAGACGGACCGTTCGGCGGAGAGGACCAGGTCACCGCGCTTCCGGTGCCCGCCCACGAAGGCGAGCACGATTCCCCAGATCGAGACCGGCAGAGCCACCCAGAGGGCGAACTCCCCGAGGAGGATCATCCGGCCATCTCGTCCGGCATCGCCTCGTAGCGGCTGCCGCACTTGGTCAGCACGGTTGTGGCTTCGAAGACCCCGTCGCGCCGGAAACGTCCTTCGACGACGACTTCAGTCTCGTCGCTGAAGGTGTCGGGGAGGATGTCACGGTACTCCACCCGGAAGCTGGCGTCCTCGCGCGCCAGGTCCATCACCGAGAAGTAGTGCTCGAACGCGCCCTCGGCCTGGTAACTCCCCTTCACTACCCGGCCGCTCACCTTCACGCCGATGTCGTGGAAGGTGTCGTCCTCGGCCACCTTCGCCATGAGTTCGACGGGGGTCAGGTAGTAGACCATGGCCTTGTCGAAACCCGTCCAGATGAGGAAGGTCACGACCATGGCAACGCCGACCAGACCGATGTAGAAGCGGCTGTTCTTCATTCGCTGCGCCCCTTGTGTCCCGTTGTCCCGCACCTGGCCCGACGGCCTCAGGTCCGGTCTTCCCAGCGTTTGAATATATAGGATGGAGGCGCGGTTTCTCAAACCTGGCAGTCCGTGGATGGATCCGCGCGAAGCACCGAGAGCGGCGAGGCGCACGGGCTGTCAGCCGGGTTGCTCGCTCTCGCGCGCCCAGCTGCGCGCGGCCGCGACCGCCCTCTCCCACCCGGCGATGAGCGCATGCCGTTCTTCGGACGCCATCGTGGGCGAATGGATCTCGGATCTCCGGAGGAGGCTGCGAACGCCTCGCCGTCCGGCCAGATCCCGGCTGCGATCCCCGCCAGGCCGGCGGCCCCCAGCGCGGTGGTCTCCACCCGGGGGGCGCGGCGCACGGGCACGCCCAGGACGTCCGCCTGGAACTGCATCAGCCACCGGTTGCGCGCGGCCCCGCCGTCGGCGCGCAGTTCCCTGGTAGCCAGTCCGGCATCCTCCTCCATGGCACGGATGACGTCGAACGTGCCGTACGCCATCGACTCGAGCGCCGCGCGCGCCAGGTGCGACGCGGTCGTCCCGCGCGTAATGCCCACCACCGTGCCGCGCGCCTCGGGGATCCAGTGGGGCGCGCCCAGCCCGACGAACGCGGGCACGAAGTAGACTCCGGCATTGTCCGCCACCTCGCGGGCGCGCTCCTCCGACTCGGCGGCGTGGTCGAGGATGCCCAGGCCGTCGCGCAGCCACTGTACGGACGCACCCGCCGAAAAGATCGATCCCTCCAGGGCGTACGCCGGACCGCCGCGCGCGTCGCAGGCCAGCGTGGTGAGAAGCCCGTTCTCGGAAGGCACCACCTCCTGGCCCGTATGCAGCAGCAGGAACGCTCCGGTGCCGTAGGTCACCTTGGCCAGACCGGCGCGGATGCACCCCTGCCCGAAGAGGGCGGCCTGCTGGTCGCCGACCACGCCCGCGACCGGGACTTCCGTCCCCAGGTGCTCGCCGCGGGCGACCCCGAAGTCGCCGGAGCTGGAGCGCACCTCGGGCAGGATGACCGCCGGGACTTCGAGCAGGTCGGCGAGCGACGGGTCCCAGGCCCGGCGGTGCAGGTCGTAGAGGAGGGTGCGCGAGGCGTTGGTGTGGTCGGTGGCGTGTACCGCGCCGCCGGTCAGGCGCGCCACCAGCCAGGCGTCGATGGTGCCCGCGGCCAGGTCGCCGGCCTCCGCCGCCGACAGCAGCTCCGGGCGCTCGCGAAAGAGCCAGGTCAGCTTGGTTCCCGAGAAGTAGGGATCGAGGACCAGCCCCGTGCGCCGGCGCACCTCGGATTCGTGGCCGCTGCGGCGCAATTCGGTGCAGATCGACGCTGTGCGGCGGTCCTGCCAGACGATGGCCCGGCACACCGGCTTGAGCGAGGCGCGGTCCCACAGCACCACGGTCTCGCGCTGGTTCGCGATGCCGATGGCCTCGAGGCGCGCCTCCCCTCCGGCGTCGTCCAGAGCAGCGCGCGCAACCCGCCGGGTCACCCGCCAGATCTCCTCGGCGTCGTGCTCGACCCAGCCCGGCCGCGGAAAGTGCTGGGTGAACTCCGAGTATCCGCGTCCCAGGATGCGCCCGTCGCCCGCCACGACCAGGGCGGTGGAGCCGGTCGTGCCCTGGTCGAGGGCCAGAACCGCCGGTTGTCTGCTCACGCCCGCGCTCCGGTTCCCGGTATCACTTCTTCTGCGGATGCCGACCCCCAACCACCGAACCCGTAGGGGACGCCGGCGGCGCCCAGCAGGCCCACAAACAGCGGGACGGGCAGTCCCACCACCGTGAAGTAGTCGCCCTCCAGCGACTCCACCAGCACCGCGCCGGCGCCCTGTATGGCATAGGCCCCCGCCTTGTCCATCGGTTCTCCGGTAGCTACGTAGGCCCGAGCCTCCTCCTCGCCGAAGGACCTCAGCCACACCGTGGTTCGCGAGACGCCGGCGTGCACGCACCCGTCGGGCTCCGCCAGCGCCAGCGCGCTGACCACCTCGTGGGCCCGGCCCGCCAGGCTCAGAAGCATCGCGACCGCGTGATCGACGTCCCGGGGTTTGCCCAGGATGGTCCCGTCCCGCACCACCACCGTGTCGCCCCCCAGCACGAGTCTCCCTGGCCGGCGCGCCACCACCGCACGCGCCTTCTCCTCCGCCAGACGCCGGGTATGCGCGACCGGGTCCTCTCCGGGCAGCACCTCCTCCGGGATGTCCGCCGGGTCGACCTCGAAGGGAATCGCCAGCATGGTGAGCAGATCCGCGCGCCGGGGGGACCGGGACGCGAGTACGAGAGGAGGCGCCCGCCTGTGCGCCGGATGCCCGCTCACCGTTCAAGCACCAGGGTCACGGGGCCATCGTTTACGAGTTCCACATCCATCATGGCGCCGAACACACCCGTCTCGACGCGACCCGGAGCCTTCTCCCGCAGGAGCGCCACGAAGTTCTCGTAGAGGGGCACCGCCACATCGGGCCCTGCCGCTCGTATGAAGCTCGGCCGGCGTCCCTTGCGGGTATCGCCGTACAGCGTGAACTGACTCACGACCAGAACGTCGCCGGAGACATCCCGGAGCGACAGGTTCATCCTGCCCTGCGGATCGTTGAAGACGCGGAGCCCCAGCACCTTGTTCGCCATCCACTCGAGCGCGTCCGCGCGGTCCTCGCGGGTAAACCCGACGAGCAGCAGGAGCCCGCCGTCGATGCGCCCCACCACCGAACCGTCGACGGTCACCGAGGCGCGCGCCACGCGCTGGAGGACGATCTTCACCTCGCGGCTCCGGCGCCGGCCGCCTCGGCGGGCGTGCCCTCCCTTTCCCGCACCCGGACCATCACTCGACCGTGACCGACTTGGCCAGGTTGCGGGGCTGGTCCACGTCGCAGCCCCGGAGGACGGCGATGTGGTAGGCGAGCAGCTGAAGGGGCACGGTGGTGAGCACGGGGCGCAGGAAGGGCAGCGTGTCCGGAACGCGGATGACGTGATCCACCCTGTCCTCGAGCTCCGAGTTCCCTTCGCTGACCACGGCGATCACGCGCGCGCCCCTCGCCTTCACCTCCTCGATGTTGGAGACGACCTTCGGGTAGACGGGGTCGCTCGGAGCCAGGATCACGACCGGCATGGCCTCGTCGATCAGCGCGATCGGCCCATGCTTCATCTCCGCCGCGGGATAGCCTTCGGCGTGAATGTAGCTCACTTCCTTGAGCTTGAGCGCCCCTTCCAGCGCCACCGGAAACTGGTAGCCGCGGCCCAGATAGAGGAAGTTGGGCGCGTCCCTGTAGGTATGCGCCAGTTCCAGAATGGAATCGTTCAGCTTCAGGACCTCGTCCACCTGCCCCGGAAGGGCCTGCATGGCCTGGACGATGCGGCGCCCTCCCAGCAGCGAGATCTGCCGGCGCCGCCCCATCCACAGGGCGAACAGGGCGAGCACCATGAGCTGGCTGGTGAAGGCCTTGGTGGACGCCACCCCGACCTCGGGTCCGGCGTGCAGATGGCAGCCGAAGGCGGTTTCGCGCGCGATGGACGAGCCCACCACGTTGACGATGCCCATGGTGCGGGCTCCCCTGCGGCGGGCCTCCCGCAACGCGGCCAGCGTGTCGGCGGTCTCTCCGGACTGGCTGATCGCGACCACCAGGGTGCGCTCGTCGAGAACCGGGTTCTTGTAGCGGAACTCCGAGGCGTATTCCACTTCGACCGGGATGCGCGCGAGATCCTCGAGCATGTACTCGCCGATCAGCGCCGCGTGCCAGCTCGTTCCGCACGCCGTCATGACCACGCGATCCACGGAGAGCAGTTCTTCCCGGTGCAGCTCGATCCCGCCCAGGCGAGCCATTCCGTCGGCCTCCACCAGCCGCCCCCGAAGCACGTCGCGCAGACTGCGCGGCTGCTCGAAGATCTCCTTCAGCATGAAGTGCTCGAAGCCGCCGCGCTCGATGGCGGACAGGTCCCAGGTCACCTGGTGCACGGAGCGGCGCACCGCGCCTCGCCCCATGTGGTAGACCCGGTAGCCGGTGCGCTCGAGCTTCGCGTAGTCGCCGTCCGCGAGGTAGACGACGTCGCGCGTCTGGGCCACCACGGCGGCCGCGTCGGAGCCCACCAGGTACTGGCCCGAAGCTCCCACCCCGAGCAGGAGCGGGCTCCCCTGGCGCGCCGCGACCAGCTTGCCGGGCTCGTGCGCCGAGATCGCCGCGATGCCGTAGGTGCCCTCGACGCGTTCCAGGGCGAGCGCCAGGGCCTCCTCCAGCGGAGACCCCTCCTTGAGAAAGAGGTCGATCAGGTGCACGAGGACTTCGGTGTCGGTATCGCTCCGGAACCGGTATCCGCGCGCCTCGAGCCGTCGCCTGAGCAGGGCTGCGTTCTCGATGATTCCGTTGTGCACCAGGGCCACGCCGCCATCATGACTGACGTGGGGATGGGCGTTGCGCTCGGTCGGGGCACCGTGGGTGGCCCAGCGCGTATGGGCGATGCCGCAACTCCCCCTCAGGGAGTCGCGGCCGATGGCCGCCTCCACCTGCCCGAGCTTGCCCGCCCGCTTCACCACGCCCAGCCGGGCGTCGCCATCGACCACCGCGAGACCGGCCGAGTCGTATCCGCGGTACTCGAGACGTCGGAGACCTTCGAGCAGCACGGGGGTCGCGTCACCTGGACCCACGTACCCCACTATTCCACACATTTCTTCTTCGATTATGGTGTCGTCCGAACGCCCCGGCTGCGGCCGCCCGGCAGCCTCCGCGGCTGCGTCACCCGGAAGCTACCGCGCCCGCGTCCCGGTGGGAACGCGCCAGCCGGAGCAGCTCGCCACGCGCCTCCTTCACGAGCGCCCGCGCCCGCGGCCCGGCCGGCGCTTCCGCGATCAGCCGCACCACCGGCTCCGTGCCGGAGGGTCGCACGTGCAGCCACTCGCGGCGGCCGGGCCAGGTGAGCCGCAGCCCATCGGTACGGTCCCGGTCGGCGCCAGGCCAGCACTGCTGCAGGCGGAGGTAGGCGGCCTCCAGCTCTTCCCTGGGAAACGCGACCTTTTCCTTTACGATGCGATAGTCCGGATAGCGGGCGATGGCTGCGGCCAGCGAGAGCCTCTCGTCGAGCAGATGCTGAAGCACGAGCGCGGCGCCCACCAGAGCGTCCCGCGTGTGGTGCAGCGCCGGCACAACCACACCGCCGTTCCCTTCCCCGCCCACCACCGCCCCCTCCGCCAGCATTCGGCGCACGACGTTTATCTCACCGACGGGCGCGCGCAACGTCTTCGCCCCGGCGGCGGCCGCGGCATGCTCGACCACCTGGCTGGTGGAGAGGTTGGTCACCACGAGGCCCGGACGCCGACGGATCACGGCCGCGGCTGCCAGGGCCAGGGTGAAGTCCTCGCCCACGGGATCACCGCTCTCGTCCACCAGCGAGAGGCGGTCCACGTCGGGGTCCACCGCCATACCCAGGTCGGCGCCGGTCTCCCGTACGAGCGCGCCCAGGGCCCCCAGGTTCGCCGCCGTGGGCTCGGGATCGCGCGGAAAGCGTCCGTCCATCTCCAACCCGATCGCATGCACGCGGCACCCCAGACGGTCCAGCAGCCCGGACATGACCGCGCCCCCCGCCCCGCGAACGCAGTCGAGCGCCACGGAGAACCCACGTGCGCGCAACGCGGCAACGTCCAGGAAGGGAAGGTCCAGCACTGCCCGCAGATGCCGCCGGGCCGCACCCTCGTCCCGCGTCATCTCCCCGACCTGGTCCCACGACGTGCGCGGAATCTCCTCCGAGAGCAGCCGACGGAATCGGGCCATCCCGGGTGCGTCCAGGAACATTCCTTCGGCAGTAGCGAACTTGAGGGCGTTCCACTCCGCCGGGTTGTGGCTCGCGGTGACCGCGATCCCGCCTGCCGCCCCGGCGTTGCGAACCGCCATCATGAGCGTCGGGGTGGGGACGATGCCGATGTCGACCACGTCGCACCCCACCGACGCCAGGCCGGCGCCGGCGGCGGCCGCGAGCATGGGCCCGGAAGTCCGCGAGTCGCGTCCCAGGATCACTGATCGCCCTCCACGCTCGCCGCGCAGAAATGCGCCGTACGCCGCGGCAAGCGCCGTGACCAGTTCGGGCGTGAGCGGATCTCCCACCCGGCCCCGGAATCCCGAGACGCTCACCATGAGATCGGGCGGAAGAACGATTGGCATGGCTGGCGAACCTCTCTGGTGGGCGGCGGGACTCGCCTTCGTCCCGTCGCGCGGACTACATTTCGGGCCTGCGACCGCTGTCCAGAACCCCTTCGGACACATTCCGGATCCATGACCCGACCCTCTGCAGGGACACAACCGCCGGAACCTCGGCTCGCGACGCTCGCGATTCACGGGGGACAGGCGCCCGAGCCGCACACCGGCTCCATCATGCCCCCGATCTTCCAGACCTCGACCTATGTACAGCCGGGACTGGACCAGGGGTGGCCCTGGGAGTACGCACGTGTCCAGAACCCTACCCGGGAAGCGCTCGAACGCAACGTCGCCTCCCTGGAAGCGGCTTCCCACGGGATCGCCTTCGCGAGCGGGATGGCCGCCATCGACTGCGTGGCCCGCCTGCTGTCGGCCGGCGACCACGTGGTCTGCGAGGAGAACACCTACGGAGGGACGACCCGGCTGGCCACGCAGGTCCTGAACCGGGCCGGCCTCTCCTTCTCCTTCGTGGACTCCAGGGATCCGCAGCGAATCCGCGACGCGCTCCGGCCGAACACGCGGCTGGTCCTCCTCGAGACCCCCACCAACCCCATGATGCGCCTGTGCGATCTGCGCGCGGCCGCCGAAGCGACCCGCGACGCCAGCGTTCTCCTGTGTGTCGACAACACTTTCGCGACGCCCGTCAACCAGCGCCCGCACGAGGCGGGCGCGGACATCGTGATGCATTCGACCACCAAGTACCTGAACGGCCACAGCGACATCATCGGCGGCGTTCTCACGGTGCGCGACACGGACCTGGACGACCGGCTGCGCTTCCTGCGCAAGTCCACCGGCGCCGTACCCGGCCCCATGGACTGCTGGCTCTGTCTGCGCGGCACCAAGACCCTCCATGTGCGCATGCGCGAACACAATGCCAACGGGCTGGCGGTGGCGCGCTTCCTGGAGACCCATCCGGCCATCGACGAGGTACACTACCCCGGCCTTTCCTCCCACCCGCAGCACACGCTCGCCGCGCGCCAGATGGCCGGGTTCGGCGGCATGGTGTCCGTCACCCTGCCGACCCGGGACGCGGTGCGGGGGCTGGTGGAGGGCACGCGCATCTTCGCGCTCGCGGAGAGCCTGGGCGGGGTGGAGTCGCTCATCTCGGTGCCCGCGCTCATGACCCACGCGTCGGTGCCGCGCGAGCGCAGGCGGGAGATGGGGGTAAGCGGCCGCCTGGTACGGCTGTCGGTGGGAATCGAGGACCCGCGGGACCTGCTCGAAGATCTCGACCGGGCCCTGCGGCGGGGATCTGGCGGGTGATGGACTCCCGGGAGCATGGGGGAATGGGTGCCGAAACCTCGGTTCAGGGCGGGGCGTACGAGAACCGACCACGGCGGGGGGTAACCCGGCGCGGTCAACACGAATACGAGGACGCCGGCAGGCGTCCGCCAAAGGAGAGTCACCATGGACGGTTCTGACGCAGACCGTGTCAACGGCGCGGCCGAGAACGCCAATGGAAACGGAGGCGCGCCCCACGCGAGCGCGCGCCGCATCCTCACGAGCATCTCGTCGCGCTCGTGGGAACATCCCGCGGATCGCGCGGCGCTCGCGGCGCTGCGCAAGCTCCCCGTCTTCGACGAGGTCCTGAAGACCCTCTTCGGCTTCTTCGGCGAGAAGCCCATCCGGCTCGCGTTCCAAGCGAACGCCCTGCGGGTGAGCGAGCACCAGTACGGACACATCTACGAGCGCTACCGGGACATCGTGGAGACGCTGGACACCGAGGAGTACCCGCTCTACGTCTCCCAGACGCCGATCGCCAACGCCGGCGCCTACGGCATGGACCAGCCTTTCATCATCCTCAACTCGGGGACGGTCCTGATCCTGAACGATGACGAGCTGTCGTTCATACTGGGTCATGAAGTGGGCCACATCATGAGCGGCCACGTGCTGTACCGCACGATGATGGTGCTGTTGATCCAGCTTGCCAGCCTCGGATTCCCGATCGTCGGACTCGCCGCACGGGCCGTGCTCATGGGGCTGCTGGAGTGGTCCCGCAAGAGCGAACTCTCCTCGGACCGCGCCGGGCTGCTCTCCATCCAGGACGCGGATGTCGCCATGACCGCCATGATGAAGATGGCGGGCGGCGGCACCTCCTCGAACCTCGACCTCGGCGAGTTCGTGAGCCAGGCCGAGGACTACCGGGAGGGCGGAGATGTGGCCGACCACGTCTTCAAGGTGCTCAACCTGCTCGGCGTCACCCATCCGTTCTGGGTGCTCCGGCTCTCCGAGATACGGAGCTGGATCGAGAGCGGCGAGTACGATCGCATCGTGGCGGGAGAGTACCCGCGCCGCGACGACCCCGACCCGTCCTACCGGGACGACATCTCGTCGGCGGCCGAGGCCTACGCGGAGGAGGCCCGCAGCTTCATCGGATCCATGCGCGGGGCCGCCCGCAGAATGGGCGACTCGATCAGGGACAACATCCGCCGCTAGCCCCGGAACCACTGGCATGCGCATTCTGATCG
>JAJDVR010000090.1 GCA_022826025.1 Gemmatimonadota bacterium
TCGGTAAACACCTCGATGTCGACGTCCATGTCGTCCTGGAACGCGTAGGTGTCGTTCACCGTGATCAGGCGCAACTCAGCGTAGTACCTGGGGTTGCGCGCGTACTCGTAGGCCTGCTTGATGTAGGGCTCCGGCACGTAGTCGTGTCCGAAGATGCGGTTGTACATCTCCGGATACTCGTACCCGAACTCATCGTCGGGATAGAAGCGCAGCGGCCCATGGTAGCGGATGCCCCAGGCGATGCGCTCGTCCACGTAGGGCTCGATCAGCTGGGCGCCCCACCACCCGTGGTCCACCTTGATCATGTTGAGCACAACGTCGTGCATCAGGCAGGCGAAGATGGTGCGCTCGGGCTGCCCCGTGGTGAGCGCGTGCGTGGCGCTCTGCAGGACGTGGTTCGCGGGCGCGAAGCGGAGCCGGAAGAAGTCGAGCACCGTCGGCGCCTCCGGCATCGGCTCGAATTCCTCTTCACGGGGCTGGAAGAGCCGTCCGGTGCCACGCGGCGGCCGGGGTCCCTCCTGCTCCAGCTCGTCGAGGGTGATGATGGAGCCGGCTTCGCCGTCCGCCTCCCCTCGCCGCGCGGCGATCTTCTTGTCCAGCTCGTCTTCCATGTAGTGCTCGAGGGCCTCCGCCTTGTCTTCGTGCGACATGACGGCGAGAGCACCCGCGGGAAGGCTCGCGAGGAAGGTTTTGCGATCGACTTCCACCATCTCGACCTCCAGCCAGGGTGAGCGGCCTCCCGTCGCCACCCGTTTCCGGCGACGGGAAGAGCCTTTGCATCCAATTGACTATTACGGCGCGCGTGAGCGCGCGGCAAGGAGCGCACGGCTCGCAAGGCAGATTGCGTCATTCCGCCATCCCATCGCCCCGGGTTCGGCTGCAGTGTTGGGTCGAACCAGCACGCTACCGGGAGCGGGATGGGCAACGAGAAGTTACGGGGCCGGATGGCGGCTTCGAAGAGCGGTTGGGGTTGGAGGGATCTCGATCGGCTGTATGCGAGTTACGGGTTTGTCAGGCGCGAGGGAGGTAAACACACTGTATATTGGCACCCTGACCACCCGGCGCTCTCCGCGACCGTTGCGCGACACAGATCGTTGCCGGCAGGGTACGTGCGGACCGCGTTGAGGCTCATCGGCCACCTTGAACATTTGCACCAGGGACACCTTCCATGAAGGATGTTGAGTACTACGCAGGACTCCCCTATCGGGAAGACGTGAGCCTGGAGGATTGTACCGACGGTACCCGGTGCTACTTCGCGCGCGTCGCCGAGTTACCCGGGTGCGAGAGTCACGGAGACACTGCGCAGGAGGCGTTGCGGAATCTCCAGGAAGCGAAGCGCCTCTTCATCGAGACCTTGCTGGAGAACGGGGTCAGACCTTCCGAGCCGTTTTCGGTCCAGGTGCCGTAAGACGACGCTTCCCCGCTGCCCTCCCCGCTGGACGCTGCAAGAGCGGCCCGCCCCCTCGCGGGGACGGGCCGCAGTTCCTGCCCGACTGTCGCCTGGCCGGAGCCGCGTCCGGCAGCTAACCCGCGTCGGCCAGCTCCCGCACCGCGTCCGCGAGCTTTTCCACCTTGGCGGCATCGAGCGCTCCACCGGCTTCGGCGTCCAGCGCGTCCGCCAGCGAGCGCAGCGCGGAGGCCCGCGCCGAACCCATCATGCCCTCGGCGGCAGCCAGATCATCCCGCGCCGAAGCGATCCGGGCCGCGTCCAGGCCCCGGTGCCGCTCCAACTGGTCCAGGTAGGCCCGGGCCAGCGCGAAGGTTGACGGCCACTCGAAGATGGGCTGCCCCTGGGAGTTGAGATGGGTCAGCCGTACGGCGTTGGCCGCGTCGATTTCGTTCCGGGTCAGAACCTCGCTCGGGACCAGCTCGAGGATGTCCAGCCCGCGCGCGATCTCGGAGTTGACGATCACGCCGTTGTACCAGTAGACAGACCAGCTGCCGCCCATGCGCATCACTTCGCCGTCGACGGGTCCGCGGTCGAAGTAGGCGATCTCCACCGGATTGACGGGGTCGGTCCAGTCGATCAGGGAGATGCCGCCCTGATACCATCCCTGAATCATGATGTCGCGGCCGGGAATCGGAATCAGCGAGCCGTTGTGTGCGACACAGTTCTCCTGCGGCGTCTGCGGCGCGGGCAGCTTGTAGTAGCTCTGGAACACCATCTCGCCGCCCTCGACGGTGAAGATGGCGTTGGCGCCCCACTCCTTCGGATCCGAGGCCCGGCACTTGGGGGAACCGCCGCCTCCCCACTCGTCGGTGAACATGACGGCGGTGCCGTCGTTGTTGAACGTCGCCAAGTGCCAGTACGAGAAGTTGGAGTCGGCCACCTCGGAGAGCCGCACCGGGTTCTCCGGGTCGCTGATGTCGATCAGCATGCCGTAGCCCTCACAGGCCCCGCCCGCGAGCCCGATGGCCGGATACACGGTGATGTCGTGGCACTGCGTCGGCCCGGAAGCCTCTCCGTGCGCCCCTCCCGTCATCTGCTCCATGATCGCCGGCAGGGCTTCGCGCAGCGCCGCGCTGTCGGCGGCGGTGGGGGGACCCTCGCCTCCGCGCTGGGCCACCATCTGCGCCAGCAGCGGCTCTATGTACCGGTCCGGCAGCACCACCGCCATGCCCATCATCTCGACCACGAAGGCGCCGGTCTCGCGGGCAGCCTCGATCTCGGCGATATCGTCGGGCGCCAGACCGTGCGTGGGGGGCGCCACCAGGTCCTCGAAGATGCGGGGCGAGCTGACGATCGCCGCGCTGGCGGGATCGGCCAGGGGTACGCGGATGACCTCGATGCGGAAGAGCGCGGTGTTGGGATCCTCCTCGGGCGGCGCGTCGGAACAGCCGGGGAGCTCTTCGGCGGGCCGTACCGGAGCCGAGCCGGAAACGTAGACGTAGACGTTCTCGTCGTCGCCGGGGTGCTCAAGCACCGTGTGGGTGTGCGAGCCGCGGCAGGTCTGCACGTTGGCGACGTATTCGGGCGCGGTGATGTCGGAGATGTCGAAGATGCGGATGCCGCGCAGCCGGTCGTGGCTCACGGCCTCCTCGATGCCCTCCCCGCCGCAGTCGAGCCGCCCGCCGAACCCCTCGCCCGACACGAACAGCAGGTGCTCGTAGACGGAGACATCGCTCTGCGAGGCCGGACACACGTAGCTGATCACCGCCTCCGGGTTGGCCGGGTCGGAGATGTCCCAGATCTGGATGCCGTCGTAGTTGCCCTGGATGGCGTACGGGCCGGTAAAGGCCAGGTCCGAGTTGGTCTGGCCCACGAAGGGCTCGGTCGGGGGCGTGGCCGACACCAGGCGCAGGTTCCAGATCGCCTCGCCGGCGTCGAAGAGTCCCGGCGCCAGCCCCACGCGCGGGTCGGGTGTGGGCGCACTCACGCGCAGGGGCGCGAGACCCGCGGGGGCCGCGCCGGAATCGGGCGACGAGTATCCCGCGCAGGCGGACAGGAGAACGAGCAGGGCCGCGCAGGCAAGAAGCGCGGACAGGCGCGCCGCTCGCAGGTGTTCACGGGTCCATGGGAGAGAAATCATGCGGGTTCCTCGATTCGAATGGACATGATGGACCTACCCCGCGTCGGCCAGGTCGCGCACGGCGTCCGCCAGCTTCTCGACCTTGGCGGAGTCCAGCGCCCCGCCGGCGTCCGAGCCGAGGGCGTCCGCCAGAGAACGCAGCGCCGAGGCGCGCGCCGACCCCATCATGCCTTCGGCGGCGGAAAGATCATCCCGCGCCGATGCGATCCGGCCGGCATCCAGCCCGTTGTGCCGCTCCAGCTGGTCCAGGTAGGCCCGGGCCAGCGCGAAGGTCGCGGGCCACTCGAAGATGGGCTGCCCCTGGGAATTGAGCTGGGTCAGCGTGACCGAGTTGGCCGCGTCGATCTCGTTCTGGGTCATCACCTCGCTCGTCGTCAGCTCGAAGATGTCGAGCCCGCGCGCGATCTCGGAGTTGACGATCACGCCGTTGTACCAGTAGACCGACCAGCTGCCGCCGCTCCTCATCACCTCGGCGTCGACCGGGCCGCGGTCGAAGAACGCGATCTCCACCGGATTGGCCGGATCGGTCCAGTCGATCAGCGAGATGCCGCCCTGATACCAGCCCTGGATCATGATGTCGCGGCCGGGAATCGGGATCAGCGATCCGTTGTGGGCGACGCAGTTCTCCAGCGTCGTCTGCGGCGCGGGCATCTTGTAGTAGCTCTGGAACACCATTTCGCCGTTCTCGATGGTGAAGATGGCGTTGGCGCCCCACTCCATGGGATCGGATTCGCGGCACTTGGGGGAGCCGCCGCCGCCCCACTCATCGGTGAACATCACGGTCGTGCCGTCGTTGTTGAACGTCGCCGAGTGCCAGTAGGAGAAGTTCGAGTCGGCAACCTCGGAGAGCCGGAACGGGGCCTCCGGGTTGCTGATGTCGATCAGCATGCCGTAGCCCCCGCAGGCGCCGCCCGCGAGCCCGATATGGGGATACACGGTGATGTCGTGGCACTGCGTGGGGCCGCTGTCGCCTCTGGCGGGAATCTGCGCTTCCAGCTGGGGAATCATCGCCCGCAGGGCTGCGCTGTCCGCGGCGGTGGGCGGACCTTCGCCGCCCCGCTGCTCCACGATCTGTTCGAGCAGCTCGGTCACCTGCCGGTCGCGCATCACCCTCGGCTGGCCCCGGACCTCCCAGACGAAGGCGCCGCGCTCGCGGGCTTCCTCGATCTCCACGAGGTCCGCCGGCGCGAGTCCGTGTGTGGGGGGCGCAACCAGGTCCCCGAAGATGCGGGGCGAGCTCACGATCTCGGCGCTGGCGGGATCGGCCAGCGGGACCCGGATGACCTCGATGCGGAAGAGCGCCGTGTTGGGGTCCTCCTCGATCGGTGCGTCGGAACAACCCGGGAGTTCTTCCGCAGGCCGGACCGTGGACGAGCCCGAGACGTAGACGTAGACGTTCTCGTCGTCACCGGGGTGCTCGAGCACGGTGTGCGTGTGCGAGCCGCGGCAGGTCTGCACGTTGGCGACGTATTCCGGGTCGGTGATGTCGGTGATGTCGAAGATGCGAATGCCGCGCAGCCGGTCGTGGCTCACCGCCTCCTGGACGCCCTGGTCGCCGCAGTCGAGGCGCCCGCCGAGTCCTTCGCCGGACACGAAGAGCAGGTTCTCGTGGACCGAGACATCGCTCTGCGAGGCCGGGCACGGGTACGTGACCACCGATTGCGGGCTGGCGGGATCCGAAATGTCCCATATCTGGATGCCGTCGTAGTTGCCCTGAATGACGTAGTTGCCGGTGAACGCAAGATCGGAATTCGTCTGGCCGATGAAGCGTTCGGTGGGCGGCGTGGTCGAGATCAGTCGCAGGTTCCAGCCGGCCTCCCCGGCGTCGAAGAGTCCGGGCGCCAGGCCGATACGCGGGTCGGGCGTGGGCGGGTTCACGCGCAGGGGCGCGAGACCGGCGGGAGCCATTCCCGTGTCCGGAGCCGTGTAGGCGGAACAGGCCGGCAGCACCAGGAGCAGCGCCACGCAGGAGAGGAGCGCACCGAGGCGCGCCGGGGCGTTGACGCGGTGACGCGTCGATCGGAGAGAGGTCATGTCACACTTCCTCGGGTGGGGTGGGTACTGCGGGTCAGTCCTGGAGTCCGGGCCCGGCCATCTGCTCGAGCATCAGCTCCATGCGGGCGATTTCGGTGGCCTGATCGACCTGGATGTCGGAGGCCATCTTGAAGATGAAGTCGTCCTGGGCGGCGCCGTCGGTGGCGAAGAGTTCGTGCACCATGGTGACGGCGCCTTCGTGGTGCTGGATCATGTAGGTGAGAAAGAGGCGGTCGAAGTCCGGGCCCCGGGCCTGCTCCAGCTCGCGCAGCTGCTCGGGGGAGAGCATCCCCGGCATGTTCATCGCGTGCTCCGGGCCGTGGAGCATCAGCGCAGCGCCCTCGATATGGAACTCGGGCACCGGAAGGCCGCGCTCCCGGAGCCAGCGCTGCATGATGGCGATCTCGTCGCTCTGGGCGTTGATGATGCGCGCGCAGAGGACCTGGACCGAGGGGCTGGCGCCGTTCTCGGGGGCGAAGCCCGCCATGACCAGCGCCTGGGCGTGGTGCCCGATCATGCCGGTCATGAAGTGCACGTCGGCCTCGTGCGGGTTGAGCAGAAGGCTGTCGGCGCGCGCCTGGTAGATGGCCTCGAGTTGCGCGATGCGGTCGGCATCGGGACGCGCGGCGGGCGGGGGAGCGCCGGGTCCGGCGCCCGCACACGCCTGGGTGGCCGCCAGCAATGCGAAAAGCAGAAAACGACGAGTGTTCATGGGCATCAACATACTAGGTCTCGAACTCGTACGCTTGTTGAACGGGATGCCGAAGCGGCCCGCCCCATTGCAGGGACGGGCCGCGGCCCACGCCGGCCGTTCGGTCGAGGGGATCAGGCGTCCGGCATCATCACACTCGGTCTAGCCGGCGTCCGCCAGCTCCCGTACGGCAGCCGCGAGCTTTCCTGTCTTCGCGAAATCCGCCGATCCGCGCGCGTCGGAGGCGAGCACGTCCGCCAGCGAGCGCAGCGCGGACGCCCGCGCCGACCCCGTCATCCCCTCGGCGGCGGTCAACTCACTCCGGGCCGACGCGATGCGGACTTCGGCGAGCCCGCGGTGTCGCTCCAGCTGGTCCAGATAGGCGCGCGCCAGCGCGAAGGTCGCCGGCCACTCGAAGATAGGCTGCCCCTGCGAGTTGAGGTGCGTCAGCTCGACGGAATTCGCGGCGTCGATCTCGTTCTGCGTCATCGCCTCGCTCGGGACGAGCTCGAGGATGTCCAGCCCGCGGGCGATCTCGGAGTTGACGATCACGCCGTTGTACCAGTAAACGGACCAGCTGCCGCCCATGCGCATCACCTCGCCGTCGACGGGTCCGCGGTCGAAGTACGCGATCTCGACGGGATTCGTGGGGTCGGTCCAGTCGATCAGGGAGATACCGCCCTGGTACCATCCCTGGATCATGATGTCGCGCCCGGGAATGGGGATGAGCGAGCCGTTGTGCGCGACGCAGTTTTCCTGAGCCGTCTGCGGCGCGGGCAGCTTGTAGTAGCTCGTGAACACCATCTCCCCGTCCTCGACGGTGAAGATGGCGTTGGCGCCCCACTCCACCGGGTCCGAGGCACGGCACTTGGGCGATCCGCCGCCGCCCCACTCGTCGGTGAACATGATGGCGGTGCCGTCGTTGTTGAAGGTCGCCGAGTGCCAGTACGAGAAGTTGGAATCCGCCACTTCCGAAAGCCGCACCGGGTTCTCGGGGTCGCTGATGTCGATCAGCATCCCGTAGCCCTCACAGGCCCCGCCCGCGAGCCCGATGGCCGGGTACACGGTGATGTCGTGGCACTGGGTGGGGCCGGCGTCTTCGTCACCGCCTCCCATCTGGGCCGCCATCGCCGGGAGCATCTCCCGCAGCATGGCACTGTCCGCCGCCGTGGGCGGGCCCTCCTCCCCGCGCTCGGCCAACATCTGCCCGAGAATCTGTTCAACCACGAAGTCGGGCAGCGCCACCTCCTGTCCCATCATTTCGACAATGAAGGCGCCGCGCTCCCTGGCCGCCTCCACCTCGGCGATGTCGTCGGGCGCCATGCCGTGCGTCGGGGGCGCCACCAGGTCCTCGAAGATGCGGGGAGAACTCACGATCGCCGCGCTGGCCGGATCGGCGAGGGGCACCCTGATGACCTCGATGCGGAAGAGGGCCGTGTTGGGATCCTCCTCGGGGGGTGCGCCGGAGCAGCCGGGGAGCTCTTCGGCGGGCCGGACCGGGGCCGAGCCGGACACGTAGACGTAGACGTTCTCGTCGTCGCCGGGATGTTCCAGCACCGTGTGGGTGTGGGAGCCGCGGCAGGTCTGCACGTTGGCGACGTATTCCGGCGCGGTGATGTCCGAGATGTCGAAGATGCGGATGCCGCGCAGCCGGTCATGGCTTACGGCTTCCTCGATCCCTTCGTCGCCGCAGTCCAGCCGCCCCCCGAATCCTTCGCCCGACACGAAGAGCAGATGCTCGTACACGGAGACATCGCTCTGCGACGCCGGGCACACGTAGGTGATCACCGACTCGGGGTCGGCCGGGTCGGAGATGTCCCAGATCTGGATGCCGTCGTAGTTGCCCTGGATGGCATACGGGCCGGTGAAGGCGAGGTCCGAATTGGTCTGGCCCACGAAGGGCTCGGTCGGCGGCGTCGCGGAAACCAGTCGCATGTTCCAGATGGCCTCCCCGGCGTCGAACAATCCCGGAGCCAGGCCGACGCGCGGATCCGGCGTGGGCGGATTCACGCTCAGGGGGACGAGGCTCGCGGGCGCCATTCCCGTGCCGGGAGCGGTGTAGCCGGAACACGCGGGCAGCACCACAAGCAGCGCCGCGCAGGACAGGATGGCGAGCGCGCGTGCCGGGGTCGGGACGTGGTCCCGCGCAGGTCGAACGGAGGTCATGTCGGGGTCCTCGGTTGGAATGGGATGGCGGGTCATGGGGCGGGCATGCCGAGGTGGCTACTCATGGCCCCAACATACAAGGTTTCGGGCCGGTGTGTTTCGGGTGGGAATTCTCCGCCACGTCCTACCAGGTCACCGTCCCCAGTTCCCGCCAGGGGATCAGTCTCCCCGCCGTGCGGTGCTGCCGACTCTCACCGCCGTAGACCACCGTCACGTCGAGCACCGTGCCGTGCGGCAAGTGCTTCCTGACGCGCTCGGCCCCCCGATACAGGGTCGCGGACGGCGTCGCTGTCGACTTGGCTTCGAGCAGGGTGAGACCGTCGGGCCGCTCAATCACGAGATCGACCTCGGCTCCATTGCGATCGCGGTAGAACGAGAGACCTCGGCCCTCGCCGCGGTTCGCGCGTTGCTTGACGATTTCCGAGACTGCCCAGCTCTCGAATATGGGGCCCCGCAGCGGATGCGAGCGCAGGTGTGCGGGCTCGCGGATGCCTAGTAGCCAGCAGGCGAGACCGGTGTCGTGGAAATACAGTTTGGGCATCTTCACGAGCCGCTTGCGCAGGTTGGCGTGGAACGCGGGCAGCCGGAATGCGATGAAGCTGGTTTCCAGAATGCTCAGCCAGGCTTTGGCGGTAGGCTGTGAGATGCCGCAATCACCGGCCAGGGCGGAGTAGTTGAGGAGCTGCCCTGTGCGTCCGGCGCAAAGCTGAACGAATCGTTGAAACGCCGTCAGGTCGCCGACGTTGCTGATAGTGCGCACGTCGCGCTCGATATACGTGGCGACGTAGGAGCGGAGCCATCGCGCGGGGTCGAGCACCCGGTCGAAGATGCGGGGATAGCCACCGGAGAACAGAGCCTCATCGAGGCACCGGGGGTGAGGATCGAAGCGCCGGACCTCGTTCCAGGTCAGGGGCAGCAGATGGAGGACCTGGGTCCGCCCGGCGAGCGACTGGCTGACCGACGCGAGGAGCGAGAGGTTCTGGGAACCGGTCAGGATCCAGCGTCCGGGGCGGGGATCTGCGTCGATGATGCCTTGCAGGTAGGAGAGCAGATCCGGAACGCGCTGCACCTCGTCGATGATGGCGCCTTCGGGTAGTTCCGCCAGGAAGGCCCGTGGGTCCTCTCTCGCGAACACGCGAGTGTCGGGGGCCTCGAGCGTACGGTACGCGTGGTTGGGGAAGAGAGCTCGGCACAGCGTGGTCTTGCCGCTCTGGCGCGGGCCGGTGAGCGTGACGGCGGGGGCCTGGCTGGCTGCCGTCAGGAGTTCCTGGGCAAGATCGCGTTGAATCATACGCATATTCTAGCATCGCGCAGTATGCTGATTCAAGAAACGATCTTGGTTTAGCGCCCCACCCCCTTGCGCGGGATGCGCGCGTCCGCGATGGCGGCGTGATAGACGAAGGACGCCATGATGACGGCGTTCTTCATGAGGTCGTCGATGGGGAGGGTGTCGTAGAAGTCGAGGTTGGTGTGGCCTCCGGTGCCGCCCACGCGCGCCTGCAGGAACTGGAAGGCGGGCAGGCCGGCGCGGTCGAAGGGCACGTGGTCGGTGCTGCCCACGCCCTGGGGCGCGAGGGTAGTCATGCCCATGTCGCGCAGCGGCTCCATCCAGGCTTCGAAGATGGGGCGCACGTGCTCGTTCTCCTGCAGCCACACCCCCCGGTACTGGCCCGGGCCGTAGTCCTGGTTGAAGTAGACGGAGAAGTTGTCGTAGTCGGGCCGGGTGCCGGAGGACGGGTAGCCGAAGTGCCGGCGCACGTATTCGGTGGAGCCGAACAGCCCCTGCTCCTCGCCGGACCAGAGCGCCACCCGGATGGTGCGCCGCGGCCGCGCCCCGATGGCGTTCAGGATGCGCGCGGCCTCGAGCATCACCGCCACACCGGAGGTGTTGTCGCTCGCGTTGGGGCTCGCGTGCCAGGTGTCGAAATGGGCCCCCAGCATGACGACCTCGTGGGCGAGGTCGGTGCCGGGGATCTCGCCCACCACGTTGCGCGCCTCGGTGACCGACTCTCCGTGCCGGTTGCGCACCTCGGCCTCGACGGTCACGGGAATGTCGCGGCGCAGGATGCGGTACATGCGGTTGTAGTGCTCCGGCGTAACCGCCACCACCGGCACCGAGGCCAGGGTGGCGTCGCGCGACCAGCGGTCGACGCGGGCTCCGGCGCGGGCGAACCCGCGCACCGCTCCCGGCCAGCCGCTGTTGGACTCCAGCACCAGTGCGGCGCCCTCCTCCACGTAGAAGGCGAGCCGCTCGGCCGCGGTGAGGATGTCCAGGTTGGCGGGCTGATCGGGGTAGAGGCGCGAGAAGTAGTCGTCCGGCGCCGGCGCAGGCGGGATGACGTCCTCGGCGAGCGCGCGCATCTCCTCGTCGGTGCGGCGCGGGGTGCCGGTCTCGAACCGGATCAGGTCGATGGCTGCGGGCGGGGTGGAGAGCACGGCCTTGTCGCGCAGCGTGCCCCTGATCCGGTCCAGGCCGGTCCAGGTGCGCACGTCGGCGATGACCACGTCCAGTTCGAGCTTGCCGTCCGTGCCCGGAGTGTGGGCGATCGGGTAGGCCACCAGGGGCTGGTAGGCCGGGGCGGTCATATGTACCGATACGTACTCGTTGTCCCAGCTGACCCCGTAGGGCATGAAGGGCTCGCGCGCGACGTTCACCAGCCCGATGCGCTCCATCTCCCCGACGACCCAGCGCTGCGCGCGGTCCATGGCGTCCGAGTTGGTCAGCCGGCCGCCGAGCACGTCGGTCATGTAGGAGAGGGTGTTGGGGAGCTGCGAGCGCTTGAGGCCTTCCTCGCGGATGCGGGCGATCATCGCCCGGTCGACGGGGAAGGCGTCGGCGGGATCGGCGGGGGGCGTGTTCTGGGTTGCAGCTGGCGCCGGGATCGCCAGAACTGCCAGCAGCAGTGCGGCCCGTGGCATGCGCGCCGGTGCCGGGGCGGCCTGCGCCCTGCGCGCGGGTGTCCGGCTGTCGACCGGGCGCGGGCGTCCGGATGTCGTCCGGGGACCGTTCATGCCGTTCACATCCCCGCCGGGCGCACGCTGTAGTTGTCGTTGCGCCACATGCGCATGCTCCCGTCGGACATCTCCTCGAAGATGAACTCCTCGCCCAGGTCGTCGTTGTCGCGCACGCGCCGGAAGGTGCCGTCCTCGATGTGGCGCAGCCGGGTCAGCGAGTTGAGCGGGTTGTCGGTGGGCAGCGACAGCACGTGCAGATCGCCTTCCCTGATCAGCACCGCGCTCTCCCCGCCCAGGGGCCGCTGGTAGGTGCCGGTGAAGCGCTCCAGTTCCGCCGCGATCTTACCCGTTGCCGGATCGCCCTCGGACTCCTGCGCCGCCCTGCGCAGCGCGGGCGCGACGATGTCGAAAGCGGTCTGGGCAAACTGGCGCGAGTTCACGCCCTGGCCGTTGGTCATGAAGGCCGTGGCGACCCTGTCCTGCGGGCGGAGCAGCAGGTGGCTGCGGTATCCGGGGCACGAGCCGCCGTGGCCCACGAAGGTGTCGTCGTTCGACTTCCACACCGAGAAGCCCAAGCCGTAGGTGGTGTTCCCGTCGGGCTCCGACCAGCGCACGCGGTGCATCTCGCGCAGAGTGTTGCGGTCGAGCAGCGCGTCGTCACCCTCGAGCACCCGGAACTGCCACGAGGCGAAGCGCCCCAGATCCTCCACCGTCGAAATGAAGCCGGCTGCCGGGCTGATGCCGCGCACCCAGTAGTCCGGGATCACGTGACGCTTGCCGTCCCTGCCGCGCGCCGTGTAGCCCGTCGCGAGCCGATTGCCGCGGAAGCGGTCGTCCAGGTCGGTGAAGGTGCTCGACATTCCCAGCGGATCCAGGATGTTCGCGCGCACGTAGTCGTCGTAGCTCTGTCCGGACGCCTCCGCGACGATCTCGCCCGCCAATGTCAGCGCCAGATTCGAGTACTGGAAGTACGTCCGCGGGGGATAGAGCATCGTCTGCGTGGGCAACGTCTCCACGATCTTCTCGTGGGTCGGGAAGGGGTAGTCGGGGCCGGTCCAGTACGGCACGCCCGCCTCCCGCGGGAGCCCCGAGCTGTGCGTGAGCAACCCTTCGATGTCGACCGGGCCCGCCTCCGGGAAGTCGTCCTGGATGTTGAACCAGTCCAGGTGCTTCGCCACGGGGTCGGTCAGCGCAAGCTTGGCCTGGTCGCGCAGCTGCAGCACGCCGACCGCGGTGAAGAGCTTGGAGATGGAGCAGATCGAGTACATGGTCGCGGGGGTCGCGGGCTCCTCGCTCTCCACATGCGCGAATCCATATCCCTTCGCCCACACGAGCTCCTGATCATGCACCACGGAGAGGGAGGCGCCGGGGATGCCTCCGTAGGCCTGAGCCGCGTCCATCCAGATGTCCAGGAGATGAAGAGCCTCTGCGACGCCGGGGTCGTCCGCGAGCGGCTGCTGGGCCGCGGATGGAGGCGCGCAGAGAAGGAGAAGCGCAAGCGCGGTGACGCCGATATGGTTGCGGATCCTGGGGTGGCTCATCGGGGCATCCTCCTCGAAAACTGCGGAGTTGGCTTCGCAGGCGGGTAGCGTGCGGAGACGCGGAATGGCATGTCCGTGTCCCGGACACGGTACAGTGTAGTGCGTGCCGTCGGACGGGAACACCGGTGGCTTCGGCGCCGGCGCCCAATGGGACGAGGGCCGCCGGGAGGAGCAGGCCCGGGCTTGGCCGGCGAGGACTGCGGAGACGGAACCGCGGCCCGCGGACAGGCTCCCGCCGCGCCCGACCGGGGCGTAGAATGTGGGTTCGAGCGAGATCCGTTCCCGACGAGGAGACGACCATGAACTCCCATCAGTGGCGCCGTGCGATGTTGACCTGGATGGCCGTGGCCACCGCACTGATCCCGGTCTGGTCCGCGGATGCCTCCGCCCAGACCGATGCGGCGCGCGTCGAGGCCGCGGTCGCCAACCTGGAGTGGCGAAACATCGGTCCGACCATCATGGGCGGCCGGGTATCCGACCTGGCCGTGGTGGAGTCGGATCCGTCCACCTTCTACGTGGGCACCGCCACCGGTGGCGTGTGGAAGACCGTCAACCACGGCACGACCTTCGAGCCGGTCTTCGACGACCAGCCGACCATCTCGGTCGGGGACGTCACGGTGGCGCCCTCCAACCCCAACGTGGTGTGGGTGGGGAGCGGCGAGCCGCAGAACCGCCAGAGTTCGCCGTGGGGGGACGGCGTCTACAAGTCCACCGACGCCGGCCGCTCGTGGAGTCACATGGGGCTCGAGGAGACGCACCACATCTCCCGCATCCGCATCCATCCGCGCGATCCCTCCATCGTCTACGTGGCGGCGGTCGGGCGGTTGTGGGGTGCAAACCCCGAGCGGGGGGTCTACAAGACCACCGACGGTGGCGAGAGCTGGGAGCTGGTGCTCTTCGTGGACGAGGACACCGGGGCCATCGACCTGGCGATGGATCCGGGCGACCCCCGAGACGCTGTTTGCCGCCATGTACCAGCGCCGGCGCACTGCGTGGGGCTTCAACGGAGGCGGGCCCGGGAGCGGCATCCACCGCACCACCGACGGGGGGGCTTCCTGGGTCGAACTCACCGAAGGGCTGCCGGATGGCGACATGGGACGCATCGGGCTGGACATCTACCGGGGCGACGGCAACCTGGTTTTCGCCATCGTGGAGGCCGACAAGCGCACGCCCGGGCAGGGCTTCGGTGGAGGAGGAGGCTCGTCCCGCAACGGCGTGTACCGCTCCACCGACCGCGGCGAGACCTGGGAGCAGATCAGCACCACGAACAACCGTCCCATGTATTACAGCCAGATCTGGGTGGATCCCGGCGACCCGGACCGCATCTACACGGCCGGGTCGAGCCTGTACAAGTCGCTCGACGGGGGCAACAACTTCACCCCCGACGCCGCCAGCGAAGTGCACCCCGACCATCACGCGATGTGGATCAACCCGGACAACTCCGATCACATTGTCCTGGGCGGGGACGGCGGCGTCGCGATCAGCTGGGACCGCTCGCGTACATGGCGCCAGCTGACCAACATCCCGCTGGCCCAGTTCTACGAGATCGGCGTGGACATGCGCGATCCCTACCACGTGTGCGGCGGACTGCAGGACAACGGCTCGTGGTGCGCCCCGAGCGACACCCGGTCCAACCAGGGCATCCGCACCCGCGACTGGTACAACGTCGGGGGCGGCGACGGCTTCTACACGGTCATGCACCCGACCAACCCGCGCGTGATGTTCTCCGAGTCGCAGGGCGGCAACCTCATGCGCGTGGACCTGGTGACCATGGAACGCACCCGCATGCGCCCGGTGGGGCGTCCGCTGGAGGATGGGGAAGACCGGGAGCTGCGCTGGAACTGGGATACGCCCGTGTTCCTGTCGCAGCACGATGAGAACACCGTCTACGTCGGGAGCAACGTCCTCTTCCGCTCGCGCGATCTGGGGATGACCTGGGAGGAGATCAGCCCCGACCTCACCCATGTCATCGACCGCACCGAGCTGGAGATCATGGGCGTGCCAGGTTCCGAACCGATGATGTCCGCCAACGACGGGCAGGCGTCCTACGGCAACCTGGAGACGATCGCGGAGTCACCGTTCGACGCGGGGCTGCTGTATGTCGGCAGCGACGACGGCAAGGTGCACGTGACGCGCGACGGGGGCGGCTCGTGGACGGACGTGACCGGCAACATTCCCGGGCTGCCCGAGCGCACCTACGTGAGCCGGGTGGTGGCGTCCGCGCACGACCAGGCCACCGTGTACGCCACCTTCGACGGCCACCGCAACGACGATTTCGACGCACACGTCTACGTGAGCACCGATTACGGGGAGAACTGGCGGCGCATCGTCGACGGGCTGCCGGCGACCTCGGTGAACGTGATCACCGAACACCATCGCACCGCCGGACTCCTCTTCGTGGGGAACGAGTTGGGGGTGTTCTTCTCGGTCGACGGAGGAGAGCAGTGGGTGGCCCTCGCCAACGGCCTGCCGGCGGTTCCGGTCGACGACATCAAGATCCACCCGCGCGAGAATGATCTGGTGCTGGGGACGCACGGGCGCGGGATCTACATCATGGAGGACGTCGCACCGCTGGAGGGTCTGACCGCCGAAGTGCTGGCGGCGGACGCGCATCTCTTCCCGGTGCGGCGCGCCACTTCGTACAACCCGTACACGCCCCAGGGATGGACGCCGGGGGTGTACGTGTCGCCCAACCCGGCCGCGGGGGCGTTGATTCGGTACTACGTCGGCGAGGCCGGCGCGGGGGGTGGTGTGGTGGCCGCGTCCCCGGACGGAAACGGCGGTGACGGCAACGCCGATGGCCAGGGAGCGTCCCCGGATGGATCCGGCCAGCCGAAGATCACCATCCTTGACGATGGCGGCGAGGTGGTGCGCGAACTCACCGGGCCGGGGGATGCCGGCATCCAGAAGGTGAGGTGGGATCTTCGCATCGAGCCGCCCTACACGCCGTCGGGTCCGCCCCAGCAGTTCGGCGGCGGCTTCGGGGGTGGTCAGGCGCGCGGTCCGCGGGTGCTTCCCGGCACCTACACGGTGCGGCTGGAGGTCGCGGGCGTGACGCAGGAAGAGCAGCTGGCAGTGCGCCTGGATCCGCGGGTCGAGATGAGCCGAGCCGACCTGGAGGCCCGCCAGGCGGCGCTCATGAGCGCCTACGACCTCGCCGGTCCCGTTTACGAGGCCGGGCAGGCCGTCCAGCGCGTCACCACTCAGCTCATGGAAGTCAGTGCGCTTCTGCGCGAACAGGAAGAGGCGCCGGAGGAGCTGAGCGAAGACGTGAGCGGCCTGCTCGAGGAGGCGCGCGAGCTCGGGCGCGACATCAACCAGGCGGCGGCCGGTGCGCGCGGCGCCGGCGCCATCGAGTCGTCCAGCACCCGCCCCACGGCCGACCAGCTCTGGCAGCTCGACCAGGCCTGGGAGAAGGTGCCTCCGCTTATCGCACGCCTGAACGAGATCGTGACCGACGAGATGCCGGCGCTCTACCGCCAGCTTGACGAGCAGGGGATCCGCCCCGACCCGGGCGGGGCGGTGACGATGCCGATGCGGCGAAGCGGGGCGTAACCCTGACGTTACGTCAGCCTTCGCGCGATCCACACCGTGCGGAAGACGGCGGTGGCCACTGTTCCCACCGCGGTCACCACCAGCGCCCCCAGCAGGACCGTGCCCGGGTCGCGCCCCAGGAGCGCGGAGGCGGTGCCGTCCAGGATCGCGCCGAACCCGATCAGCAGCAGCCGCTCCGCGCGCTGCATGACGCCCGCCGTGCACAGCACCCCCTGGCTCTCGCCGCGTGCGCGCGTATAGCTGACGAGGAGCGAACCTCCCAGCGCCGCGGCCACCATCGCGAGGGCGGCGCCAGAGTCCCGAAACGCCACCGCCAGCCCCACGAAGGCGGCCACTTCGGCGAAGCGGTCGATCGTCGAGTCCAGGAACGCCCCTCGGGGCCCCGCAAGGCCTCGCGCCCGCGCAACCCGCCCATCCAGGGCATCCGCGACTCCGCTGAGCAGGACCGCCCAGCCCCCCATCGCGAACCGCCCCGAGGCGAAGAACCACCCCGCCAGCGCGCCGAAAGCGAACCCCAGCAGGTTGTAGAAGAGGGGCGAAAGCCCGAGAAGCAGCGATGCCCGCTCCACGGGCCGCACGAACCAGTAGAACCAGCGGCGCGCAAAGGACCCGAGAACGAACTTGCCCCGGGTGGTCGACTCGAGCGCATCCACCGCGCGGTTGGCGGCACTCAGCGCGAAGATCGGCATGGTGGCGAGCGCGAACCCCACCACGACGACCAGCACCGTCAGCTCGGGTCTCAACGGACGTCGCCCCCGGAGTGATTCGGGGCGCGTGTCCCGCCCGCGCCGCGCCCCCTGCCGGCGGCCGCCCGCGTCTTCGTCGTGCTTCCGCTTCCCCCCTGGCCGCTCGCCCGCAACACGCGAAACGCCTTGGGAAGCAGAAGCGGGAAGGGGAAACGCCGCTCCAGGGGCGTGATCTCCACCGTCATCCCCGTGCGCCGTTCGACCTTGCGCACGATGTAGGGGAACCAGCGGTCGAAGGTCAGCATGTGCTTGACCCAGCGGGTGGTGGCGCGCGCCTTGCTGATGCCGAAGTACGCGTTCAGCCTGAGCTGGGCCGCGGTCGACGCGGGATGAGCCGCGCGGTACTCACCGTTCGACCGCTCGAGCACGCCGGACGCCACCCCGGCCTCCAGGATGGGGGTGTAGATGCCTCGCAGCGTCTCCCGCTGGGCCTCGTAGACGGCGCTCACCCGGCCTCCGCGTTCCGGCCGGATCTCGCCGGCGTACGAAATCTCGAGCATGCGCCGGCAGAAGTCGTCCACGGAAAACGAGCCCTCCAGGAACGGAAGGGTCCAGTCGAGCACCATCCGCCTCGCCCCGGCGACCAGTTCCTCGACCCATGCGGCCGTCTCCGGGTCGCGCGCATGCACGACCGAGATGTGATGCGCGATCCGGCCCAGGCAGAAATGGTCGAGGCGGCGCGGCCCCAGTTCCCGCTTGAAGTCGGCGCGCGAAAGCACGAGGCACTTGGCCAGCGGCCCATCCGGCGGCGCGGGCCAGAAGGCGATGACGGTCGGAGCAAGCACGCGGCTGACGGTCGCCAGCAACCCCGCGTTGCGCGCCGTGTACCCTCCGTCGGAGAGGGCGCGATAGAACGCCCGGTAGTCTTCGACCACGACGACCAGGTCGTAGGCGCTGTGCCGGTCCGGGCTTGCCGACACAAGCCGCGAGCCGTACGCCAGCACGGCAAGCAGGCCGTCGCCGCCGGTCTCCCGCAGCCTGGAGACCAGGTGCCCGATGGGTGCTTCCACTCCCGTCATGCGGGCTCCGCCGCCGTGGGGACGCCCCGCATTTCGTCGAGCATTCCGGTCATGACGCCCCGCATCTCCATGATGAACCCATCCAGATCGGCATCCGCCGCCGGCGACTCGAAGGGTCCCCGGCACTCGACGCGGGTGCGCATCCGCGGTAGATTTCCGAAGAAGTCCTTGAGTCGCGTCCACTTCCACAGCCCGTCCGCCACCACGACGTACACGCTCCAGCGGCGTGCCGCCA
>JAJDVR010000175.1 GCA_022826025.1 Gemmatimonadota bacterium
GAGCCGGTGACGCTGCTCGAAGCCATCAGCGAAGCCCTCTTCGAGGAGATGGAGCGGGACTCCTCGGTTTTTCTGATGGGCGAGGACATCGGGGTCTACGGGGGCGCGTTCAAGGTGACGCGCGGCTTCCTCGGCCATTTCGGCGCCGAACGGGTTATCGACACCCCGATCTCCGAGGCCGGCTTCACCGGGGCCGCCGCGGGAGCGGCCCACATGGGGCTTCGTCCCGTGGTGGAGATGCAGTTCATGGACTTCATCTCTCCCGCCTACGACGTCATCACGAACTACCTCGCCACCTCCCGCTACCGGGGCAGCGGGAGCGTGCCGGTGGTGGTGCGCGGCCCTGTCGGCGGCGGCAACCGGGGCGGCCCCTTCCACTCCCAGAACGTGGAGATGGCCTTCTTCCACACCCCCGGGCTCAAGATCGTCTATCCGAGCACCGCCTACGACGCCAAGGGCCTCATGAAGGCCGCCATCCGCGACGACGACCCGGTCATCTTCGAGGAACACAAGAGCCTCTACCGGGCGCCCCATCTGCGGGAAGTGCTGCCGGCGGAGGACTACGTGGTGCCGCTGGGCAGGGCGCGGCGGGCGCGCGAGGGCGGGCACGCGACCATCGTAACCTATGGCGCGATGGTGCACGCCAGCCTGGAGGCGGCCGCGGTGCTGGAGAAGGAGGACGGGGTCGGCATCGAAGTCCTGGACCTGCGCACCCTGCTTCCCCTGGACGACGAAACGATCGCCGAGAGCGTGAAGAAGACCGGGCGGCTGCTGATCGTCCACGAGGACACCCGCACCGGCGGGATCGCGGGCGAGATCGCCATGCGCGTGAACGAGCGGGCCTTCGAGTGGCTGGACGCGCCGATTCTGCGCGTCACCGCGATCGATTCGCCGGTGCCCTACGCGGGCGGGCTGGAGGACTACTTTCTGCCGCGGGTATCGGACATCGTCACCACGTGCCGCTATCTTACAGGATACTGACGATGGCCAGGGTATTGCCGATGCCGGGCGCCCGGGCCCGAACGTGCTGCCGCAAGCAACGGAGTGTCTGTCGTGTCCCGCATTGAAGTGCCGATGCCCCAGATGGGCGAGTCGATCGCCGAGGGGACGGTCTCGCGCTGGTTGAAGGCGGTGGGAGACCGCGTCGAGGTCGACGAGCCCATTCTCGAGATCTCGACCGACAAGGTCGACGCGGAGATTCCGTCTCCCAGCGGCGGGGTGCTGGTGGAGATCACGGTCCCGGAGGGAGAGACGGTGGAGGTCGGAACCATCGTCGGCGTGATCGACCCGGCAGGCGACGGGGCCGCGGGCTCCGCCGCCGCGACCGGAGTGGTCGGCGAGCCCGCCGGAGCGGCGGCCGAGGCGCAAGCGGCTGACGCCGCAACCGCCGCCGGGCCCGCCGGAGCGCCGGACAGGCAGCCCTCCCCCGCGACCGACGCTACCCCCGCGACCGCGGAGGAGCGCCTCCGCCGCCGCTCGACCCCGGTGGTGCGCCGCATCGCCGCCGAGCACGGCGTCGACATCGCCCGGGTCGCCGGCACCGGCCACGCCGGGCGGGTGACCAAGCAGGACATCCTGAACTTCATCGAGGCGCGCAAGCGGGACGCTGAGGCTGCGGCCGCCGCTCCCGACCCCGCGGCCGCCCCCGCTCCCGGTCCCGTGCTCGGCGCCGACGACCTGTGGACGGCCTTCTACGGAGAAGTGCGCAACCCCGAGTTCCGCGCCCGCTCCGCCGACCGCGTGGAACCGATGGACAAGATCCGCCGGCTCACCGCCGACCACATGGTGGTAGCGAAGCGGGTGGCGCCCCACGTGCACTCCTTCATCGAGGTGGACTTCACCCGCATCGACGAGCTGAGGCGGAAGAACCGCGAGGCGTGGAAGGCCCGCGGCGCGCGGGTCAGCTACACCGCCTTCATCGCGTGGGCCTGCTCACGGCTGCTGCGCGACTACCCGATGGTCAACTCCGTCGTCTCCGGCCGGAACGTCATCTACCGCGGCAACGTCAACCTGGGCATCGCGGTCGACCTGAACCCCGGCCTGATCGTGCCCGTCATCCACGACGCGGACGACTTCAGCCTGGTGGGCATGGCGCGCCGCATCGCCGATCTGGCCGCGCGCGCCCGGGCCCGCAAGCTCGACCCCGGGGACATCCAGGGCGCGACCTTCTCGATCACCAATCCGGGGGTGCTGGGCACCGCGGTGGGCATGCCGATCATCCCCAAGGGGACGGCGGCCATCCTGGGGACGGGCGCCATCGAGAAGCGGGTCGTGGTGGTGACCGATCCGGTCAGCGGCCACGACGCCATGGCGATCCGCAAGCGCGCGTTCTTCTCGCTCGGGTACGACCACCGCATCGTCGACGGGGCCGACGCCGCGCGCTTCATCGCCGACCTGCGCACCACCCTGGCCGAGTTCCCCGGGGACGCGTAGCAGGCCCCGGACGAACTTCTCCCGGCATCCGACCCGTCAGCGGGCGGGTGACGGTCCGGGACAGGGGCGCCCCGCCGATCGGTCAGAAAGAGACGGTCGTGGTCATCGATATCGTTCGCGGCGCGCCCAGCCAGGCCGCGTTCTCGGTGATCGCGGACAGATAGGGGGTGTCGAACAGGTTGTTCGCCACGAACGCGAACTCCATCGACCGCAGCAGATCGCTCAGCGCTTCGCCCCTGAAGCCCACGTAGGCGTCCACCTGCCAGTAGGCGTCGGTGTGCCAGTCCGCCGTGAGACTCACGCGGCGCGATGCGGTGTACTTCGCGGACAGCCCTCCGCCGATGGGTCCGGCGCGGTCCACGGAGACGACCCAGAGACGAGGCGGAATGCCCGTAACGTCCGTGCCCGGTACGATGCCCTGGCCGGCGTCAATGAGCGGATCGTCGGTCCCGAGGTATTTCGAGTCGTTGAGCGTGAAGGCGGTGTAAAGCGATGTCTGATCCGACACCGCCAGCGTGGCGGACAACTCGAGACCTTGTGTCTCGATGCCGCCGGCGTTGAAGTAGCCGCCGCCGCCCGGGATGAGGTAGTTCGGACCGGCCGGCGTCGCCGGACCGAGATAGAAGATCCGGTTGTCGAAATCGATGAAATAGGAGGTGGCGCTCAATGCGAAGCGCGGGCCCGCGTACCGCAGCCCGAAATCGATGTTCGAAGCCGTCTCGGGCTCCAGGAGGTCCAGACTGCGGCCCGGCACCTCAAGCAGCGTGCTGCCGATCGCCCTGAAGTTCTCGGCGTAGCCGACGAACAGGTCCAGGCCCTCGACCGGCGTCTCATAGGTGATACCGCCCGAGAAGAGCAGATCCGAATCGGAACCGACCTCGAGTGCCCGATCCAGGCCGAACTGATCCTCGCGCGACACGCCGACCAGGTATTGCTTCACGCCACCCGTCAATTCGAACGAACCGAAGTAGAGCATCTCTTCGACGTACCACTTGAAGACGTCCTGCGGAAAGTCCCACTCGTACTGGTACCAATAGGCCTGCTCATCCGACCTGAAGTTGAGCGTCGGATCCAGCATCCGGTGCCAGTCCCGGCCGAGATGGCGCCGCGAGTCCTCGTACCAGATGCCGGCGCGCAGCGCGCTGCCTCCCCTGCCGAGGACAACGGACCAGTCTCCGTCGACGGTCAGGCCGAGGCGGTCTTTTCCGTAGTGGCTGTGGCGGAACGACTGCACCGCGGTCGCATGCGGATGGCACGCCGGGTCGACCTCCGGGCCGCCGGAGCCGTAGTAGTTGAAGATGTAGGACGACGTGCAGCCGGGCGCCGGTCCGACCGCGGCACCGTCGCCGTCCACGAAGCGAACGACGCCCAGCTGGGAGCCGCCCCGAACCGGCGGGCGGCCCGCCAGCTCCGACTCCGGTCCGTCGCGGTCGTCGACCACGTCGACGACGTAGGGGGGCAGCCAGTCGCCCCGTCCCCGGTTGCGATGGTAGTATGCGCCCGCGCTCAGGGAGGTCAGATCGCTCGGCGACCAGTCGGCCTTGAGGTAGGCGAACGTGTTGGTGCGCCCGGTCTGCCAGCCCGGCCGGTAGAACTGGTTCAGGTACGGTACGCCGGGCCAGTGGCCGATCAGCCTGTCCCAGCGCGGATCGGCCCGGAAGTCGGCCTCGCTGTAGAGCCGCTGGTAGTTGTTCTCCCGGATGTCGTCGACCGAGACGTAGCTGGTGAGATCGAGGCGGCCGTGCGACGACACGAGCTTCGCGGCGATGTGCTCCCGCTCGTTCCTCGCGGAGCCCTCCATCCTGTCGGTCGCTTCCTGCCGGATCGCGGCGACCCACGCCCGCGTCGTGCCCCCGAACAGCGATCCGGTCTCGACGCGCGCGGCGAACCGCTGGCCCTCGTTCTCGCCGATCGTGACGGACGCCGTGTGGCTTCGCTCCACGGCCGGGTCGAGCGTCTGGAAATCGAGTGTGCCGCCCAGCGCCTCGACCGACCGGGAGGCGATATCGGCCGTCCCCTGCGACACCTCGACGCCGCCGAGGTTCATCGGGTCCACGAACCGGTTCGCCTTCGAGCCGCTCCAGTAGTCCGACGTGCCGTTGGGGAATCCGTCGATGGTGGTGCCGATCTGTACATCGTTGATGGTCGCCTGGAACCCGCGCATGGCCACGTTGCTCGACCAGTCGTCAAAGGCGTACGCGTCCCCCTCCTGCACGGATACGCCGGGCAGGTTGTCGATCACCGAGGTCACGGCGGTGATGCTCGACTGCTGCCTCATCATCGGCTCCGCGACGAAATTGCGCGCAAAGACCGTGGGCTCCTCCGCAACGACACTGAGCGGATTGAGCCGGAAGACGGGCTGCAGAACGACCGCGACGGTCTCGATGGCACCCGCGCCGAGCGAGACCTGGAACTCCCGGGACTGATAGCCGAACAGGGTGGCGGTCACGACATGGTCGCCGGCGGCCAGATCCGTGAATACGTAGGCGCCGGCGCTGTCCGTGGCTGCCTGCTCGCTCACGCCGGAACCGGTCACCGTCACCGAGACGCCCGGCAACGCGTCGCCGGACACGTCGACAACCGTGCCCCTGATGGTTCCTGTCTGCTGGGCAGTCGCCGCCGCCGCGCTCAGCGCCAACAACAGAGCGGCGCGGCCACAGGTGGCGGCGGTGAGGAGAAGACTTCTCGATGGAAGCGAGGTCATGATCCGGCCTCCTCGGGCGTGCGACGAGCGTGGAGGGGGGGAGCAGCACGTCACCTGGCCGGGCGCTCGTATGAGTCCGGGAACCAACGTACGGCTGATGATGGGATTGGCCAACGAAGACAGAGCCCGAAACGTGATCCCGTCCGTCCCATGCCGCGACACCGGCCGGGAAGCCGGGGGCTCGGCGGGTCATGATCCGTTAGATTCGTGAGCGATCCGGGGGAACACGCTTCTCGCGGGCCCCTCGGTCGCTGGGCTCCATCAACCAACGGGACGACTCCTGCGATGCGCCTGGCCAGAGACCACTACGCGCAGCCCCCTTTCAAGGCCGAGCCGCCCGGGGCAACCGACCTGGCTGAAGCCGAACCGGAACCGGCGACCCTCGAAGTCGCCCGCCTGGGGCTGGTCGAGTACGCGCGCGCCCTCGACCTGCAGGCCGGCCTGGTGCGCCGCCGTGCGGCCGGCGAGATCCCCGACCAGCTCATCCTGCTCGAGCACCCGCACGTGGTCACGCTGGGGTCGAGCGCCCACCGCGACCACGTCCTGGCCAGCGACGCCCAGCTGCGCGAGCGCGGCATCGAACTCTTCGAGGCGGGCAGGGGAGGGGACGTCACCTATCACGGGCCGGGGCAACTGGTCGGCTACCCGATTCTCCGGCTCGGCCCCGGGCGCCGCGACCTGCACCGCTACCTGAGGGACCTGGAAGAGGTGCTCATCCGCGCGCTGGCGGCGTTCGGAGTGGCCGCTGCACGGGCGGAGGGCCTCACCGGCGTCTGGACCGGGGGACGGAAGGTCGCCGCGATCGGCATCCGCGTCTCCTCCGGCTGGGTCACCTCGCACGGGTTCGCCCTGAACGTCGATCCCGACCTCGATTATTTCGCCAACATCATCCCCTGCGGCATCCACGGCCGCGAGGTCACCTCGCTCGCCGAATGCGTCGGCGGTCCCGTGCCGATGGCGACCGTCGAGGACGCCGTGGTGTCGGCCTTCGCCGAGGTGTTTTCCCTCGAAGGAGTGCCCGCATCAGGCCCGGTCGCCTCCCGCTGACGCCGTGGACCGAACCCCTCCCCGATACTCGCGCGGGCGCATCAACCGCGCCGGCAAGGCGCTCGCCACCGCCGACCGGGACCGCTCGTCCCCCGAGTTCCGCGAAGACATGCGCGTGCTCAACAACTGGAGAGCCGCGCACGGCTTCCCGCTGAGCGTGCTGCACGACCGGCTCCGCGCCCTGGCCACGAACATCGCGGGCGACGCCGTCGTCTCCCAGAGGCTCAAGACCACGCCGTCGACCCTGTCGAAGCTGCGCCGCTTCCCCCGCATGCAGCTCGCCCGCATGCAGGATCTGGGGGGATGCCGGGCCGCGCTCCACACCATCGAGCAGGTGCGGGAACTGCGCGACGCCTACCTGGCGCTGGACTCGGGACACAAGCTCATCCGCAATATCGACTACATCGAACGGCCCAAGCCCTCCGGATACCGCGGAGTGCACCTCGTCTACCGTTACCGGAGCGACGACGCCTTCAATGGGCTTGTGATCGAGGTCCAGATGCGCTCGCGGCTGCAGCATGCCTGGGCGACCGCCGTGGAAACCGCCGGAGCCTTCCTGCACCACGCCCTCAAGTTCAGCGAGGGCGAGCAGGAGTGGCTCCGCTTCTTCGCTCTCGCCAGTTCGGCGCTCGCCCTGAAGGAGGGATACCCGACGGTCCCGGACACCCCCTCCACCGAGTCGACCCTTCACCGGGAGGTGCGGGAGTACGCCACGCGCCTGAACGTGGTGGCGCGCATGCGCGAGTACGGACAGCTCATCCGCAACATGTCGACGTTCAAGCGCATCGGGGCCTATTACTTCCTGCTGGAGCGCAGGCCGGCCGAAGGGATGACCCTCATCATCCCCTACGAGAGGGACGAGCTCGAGGAGGCCTCCGCGGATTACCTCGCATTCGAGGAGGAGGGCCGCGACGTGGTGCTCGTTTCCACGGACTCGCTCGAGGATGTCCGGCGCGCCTACCCCAACTACTGGCTCGACGCGCGCCTCTTCCTGAGGGAGATGGAAGGGATCCTGTGAGGCCCCGGCTCAGGCCTCACCCGGCGGGCCGGGAACATCCGAAATTCGTCGCATCCACCCCTTGACACAGCCGAAACGGACCCTTACCATGGTAGTCCGCTTCGAGCGCAGCAGGCTCACAGTCGATGGCGATGGTCATCCCTGGAGAGCAGTTCGGAGCGGATGCTCGCTGGGCGGGACGCCGCGACAGCGGGCGCGAGCCGGGACTTGAGCCCCGGTGAGCCGGCGGAGGGGTCGCTGTCCTCCGCAAGTAGCCCCGAAAGCGAAGGGGCACCTGAGCCGCACGCTGCGCGGCGAGGGGAAAAGGGACCAGGGCCGGTCGGCCGCACGCGGCCGGGATTCAAGCGAAGGAACTGGTACCGGCAGCGAGAAGAGGGCCCCCGAGTTCGGCGTGCCGAACCGGGGGCCGCTTCGTTTAACGCTCCTGCCCGCGTAACGCTCCAGGGCGAACCCTTCAGTCCGCGGGCGGCGCTCCCTCGAAGAAATCGAAGTAGCGCTCCTTCGTCTCGCGCTGCTCCTCCAGCCAATCCTCGAAGCCCGACGGCACCGCGCCGCCCGAGGCCAGTTGTTCGGTCGCGGCGCGCACCGCGAGGGCGTGCACGTACTCGTTTCTGGGATTCCCCGAGTGCCCGCGGACCCACTCCCAGGTCACCTTGTGGGATTCGGCCAGGCCGAGCGTCCGTCGCCATAGCTCGACGTTCTCGACGGCGCCCCGCTTGCGCTTCCATCCGCGGGCGCGCCAGCCGCGCACCCACTCGTTCATGCCGCGCACCAGGTACTGGCTGTCGGAGACGAAGCGGATTCTGCTGGGCCGCCGGATCGCGCCGAGCCCCGCGATGGCGCTCATCAGCGCCATGCGGTTGTTGGTCGTGTCGGCCTCGCAGAGCCAGAAATCCTTGCGAACCCATGCGTCGCCTCGCCAGAACTCGAGCAGACCGGCGGCTCCCCCGGGCCGCTGCCGGTCCTTGAACTGGTTCCCGAGGCAGGATTCGTCGGCGTGGATGTAGACCATGCCCGCAATCTAACGGAACGGCCGTTCCTCTTGGATGCCCGTCCCGTCCCTCCTAGATTCCTGCCGACGCTCCTCCGCGCACGCCGCACCGTCGCCCCTCCACCCATCCGCCGCCCTTGATCCGGACCACGAAGCGCGCCGAAGCCTGCCTGCTCCTGGAAGATGGCCGGCGCTTCGACGGGTTCTTCCTGGGGAAGCGCGGCGAGACCCTCGGCGAGGTCGTGTTCAACACGGCGATGACCGGCTACCAGGAAATCCTCACCGACCCGTCCTACACGGGCCAGCTGGTGACGATGACCTACCCCCTCATCGGCAACTACGGGGTCAACGACGCCGACCAGGAATCGGAGCGGCCGGCCGCTGCCGGCTTCGTGGTGCGCGAGGTCGCGCGCGCACACAGTTCGTGGCGGGCGAGCGCCGGGCTGGAGGACTACCTGATCCGGCACGGCGTGGTCGGCATCCAGTCGGTGGACACGCGCGCGGTGACCCGCCACATCCGCGCAGCGGGGGCCATGCGGGCGGCCATCGCCGACGCCCGCACCGACGAGAAGGCGCTGCTCGAGCGCATCCGCGCCCATCCGCGCATGGAAGGGCTCGACCTGGCGGGCGGGGTCTCGACGCCGGAACGCTACGTGGTGGAGCCGGCGGGCCCGGCCCGCTTCCGGGTCTTCGCCTACGACCTGGGGGTGAAGGCCAACTCGCCGCGGCTCCTGTCCGAGCGCGGGTGCGAGGTGACCGTCGTCCCGGCGCACACGCCGGCGGAGGGGATCGCGCGCGAACGGCCGGACGGGCTCTTCGTGTCGAACGGCCCGGGCGATCCCGCCGCGGTTGAGATGGCCATCGGCACCATCCGTCGCTGCGCGCACGACGGCGTGCCGGTGTTCGGCATCTGCCTCGGGCACCAGCTCATCGCGCGCGCCTTCGGAGCAGAGACCTTCAAGCTGCCGTTCGGGCATCACGGCGCCAACCATCCGGTGCGCAACCTGGACCTGGGCACGGTGGAGATCACCTCGCAGAACCACGGCTTCGCGGTCAGGGGCGGAGACGGAGACGCGATCCCGGGAGCGCCGGAACTGCGCCTCACCCACCTCAACCTCTACGATGGCACCGTGGAGGGGATGGCCCACCGCTCCCTCCCGGTCTTCTGCGTCCAGTACCATCCCGAGGCTGCGCCCGGCCCGCACGACAGCCGTTACCTGTTCGACGACTTCGTCTCGCTGATGGAGGCGGCCGGCCAGACAGTCGGGGTGCGCGCTGCCTTGCCTTGACGCTCCCCCGGATTGCCCGTACCCTAAGCCCCGTGCTCGCGCAGAGGTTCCTGTTTCCCACAGGTTTCGCATGACCAAAGCGGATCTCGTTCAGCAGGTGGCGGACGCAATTGGACCCGGGGTTACGAGGAAGGACTGCGCTCTGGTGGTGGATGGCTTCCTGAACGCCATCAAGCAGGCCGTGGCCGGCGGCGAAAACATCGAGATCAGGGGCTTTGGCACCTTCAAGGTGCGCCGGCGCAAGGCACGGATGGCCCGCAATCCCCGGACCGGAGACCCCGTGCGCGTGCCCGCCCGCGCGGTTCCGGTCTTCAAGCCGTCCAGACTGCTCCGCTCCCAGGTCGTTCGTCTGGACGACGATTCGGGCGGTTGAGCACGGGGAACTTCCCGTGCGAGTCCGGGCGCGCTTCTTCGCCGCGTATCGGGAGCTGACCGGCGCCTCGCGGGCCGAGGTCGACCTCCCCGAAGGGGCCACCGTCGCCGATCTCATCGACACCCTGCGCGGCCGGGGACCGTCGTTCAGCGCGCTGCCGTCAAAGCCGGCGGTCGCGGTCAACCTCGAGTACGCGCCCGCCGACACGGCGCTCCGCGACGGGGACGAGGTGGCCTTCATCCCGCCGGTGGCCGGCGGCTAGGCGCCCGTGCCCTACGCGGAGATCACCGCCGACCCGCTCGACCCGACGCCGCTGCTGGCGCGGGTGGGCTCCCCCGAGGACGGCGCCGTGCTCCTGTTCCTGGGGACGGTGCGCAACCACGCCGACGGGCGCTCGGTCTCCGGGATGCAGTACGAGGGCTATGAGGAGATGGCGCTCGAGGTGCTGCGCCGCATCGCCGAGGAGGCGAGCGAGCGCTTCTCCACCCCCAACCTGGCGGTCGCGCATCGCCTGGGAGCGCTCGAGATCGGCGAGGTGAGCGTGGTGGTCGCGGTCTCGAGCCCGCACCGGGCGGAGGCCTACGGCGCATCGCGCTACGTCATGGAAGAGATCAAGCGGCGGCTTCCGGTGTGGAAAAAGGAGTTTTACGTTGAGGGAGCCGCCGAGTGGGTGAGGGGTACGGTTCCCCCTGCCGATGGAAGTCCGGCCCCGCATGCCGGCGCCGGCGACCCGTGACCGTCCGCTGCGGACCAGGGAGCGTCCGATGATGCCAGAGACCAAGCCGGCCTCTTCGAGTGTTCGGAGCCTCCCGGCCGCCGCCGCCTCGCGCTCCATGGTCGATTCCTTCGGGCGGCGCATCGAGTACCTGCGCATCTCGGTCACCGACAAGTGCAACCTGCGCTGCGTGTACTGCATGCCCGTGGAGGGGCTGCCCTGGCTCAAGCGCGACGAGATCCTGGACTACGAGGAGATCGCGCGCGTGGTGCGCGTGATGGCGAAGATGGGGCTCAGGCGGCTGCGCATCACCGGGGGCGAGCCGCTGGTGCGGCGCGACCTCTCTTCCCTGATCCGCATGCTCTCGGCCATCGACGGCATCGAGAACATCGCCCTCTCCACGAACGCGGTGCTGCTCGAGGACCAGGCGGAGGACCTGAAGGCGGCGGGGATCGACCGGGTCAACATCTCGCTCGATTCGCTGCGCGCGGACCGGGCGGACACCATCGCCAGGCGGCCGGGCACCCTCGACAAGGTGCTGCGCGGGCTGGACGCGGCGGAGGCGGTCGGCTTCCACCCCATCAAGCTCAACGTCGTGCTGATGCGCGACTCCAACGACGACGAGATCGCGGACTTCGCGGCCATCACGCGCGAGCGTCCCTGGCACATCCGCTTCATCGAGATCATGCCCACCGGCTCGAACACCGACTTGTCCGCGGACAGCTTCATCTCGTGCAACGAAGCGCTCGCGCGGGTGCGGCAGCTGGGCGACCTGAAGCCCGTGGAGGGCCCGCTGGGCAACGGTCCGGCGACCTACTACCGCTTCGACGACGCGCCCGGCACCATCGGCGTCATCACCCCGATGAGCCACAACTTCTGCGACCGCTGCAACCGCATGCGGCTCACCGCGGACGGACAGCTCAGGCCGTGCCTGTTCGGCTCGATCCAGACGGATCTGCGGAGCGCGCTGCGCCGCGGCGACGACATCCGTCCGCTCGTCGAGGAGACGCTGCGCATCAAGCCCGAGCGCCACTGGCTGGTGCAGGGGAGCACCGAAGGCTCCGGCGGGCTGATCGCGCTGAGCCAGACCGGCGGGTAGTGACCGGCGGCACCGGCTCGTCCCACCACTGTAACTCGCTGAGCATCTCTGCTCGATTGCTTACCCCGACCCCTGTCCCGTAGGAGGAATCCGAGAATCCCATGAGCGCACGAAAGATCACCGTGGTTGGCGCGGGCCATGTGGGCGAGAGCTGCGCCCAGCGGCTGGCGGAGAAGGAGCTGGCGGAGGAAGTCGTCCTCATCGACATCATCGACGGCATCCCCCAGGGGAAGGCGCTGGACCAGTGGGAGAGCGCGCCCATCGAGGGGTTCGACACCCGGGTGGTGGGGACGAACGACTACGAGCCCGCCGCCGGGTCGGACATCTTCATCGTCACCGCCGGCATCGCGCGCAAGCCGGGGATGTCGCGCGACGACCTGCTGAACACCAACGCCCGCATCGTGGGCTCGGTGTCGTCGGAGATCGCCCGGGTCGCGCCCGACTCGATCATCATGATGGTGTCGAACCCGCTGGATGTGATGGCGTACGTGGCGCTCGACACCACGGGATTCCCGCGCGAGCGCGTGATCGGGATGGCCGGGGTCCTGGACACGGCGCGCTACCGCTCCTTCGTGGCGCTGGAGCTGGACGTGAGCGTGGAGGACATCCAGGCGCTGGTGCTGGGCGGGCACGGCGACACCATGGTGCCGCTGGTGAACTACACCTCGGTGAGCGGGATCCCGCTGACGGAGCTGCTGCCGCGCGAGCGCATCGACGCCCTCATCGAGCGGACGCGCAACGGCGGCGCCGAGATCGTCGGGTACCTGAAGACCGGGAGCGCCTACTACGCGCCGTCGGCGGCGGCCGTGCAGATGGCCGAGGCGATCGTGAAGAACAAGCGGCGCATCCTGCCGTGCGCGGCGTACCTGGAGGGCGAGTACGGCCACGAGGGTATCTTCCTCGGGGTGCCGTGCAAGCTGGGCGCGGGCGGGCTCGTGGAGGTGGTCGAGTTGACGCTATCCGACGAGGAGCAGGCGATGCTCGACGGCAGCGCCGAGCACGTGCGCTCGACGATGGCGGCGCTCAGCTAGAAACGGCGCTGGGACGTCTCGGGGTGCGGGCCCCAGGATGTGATTCCGGGACGCTCGCGGGCGTGCGCGTCTACGGGCGCGAGAACACCGCCATATCGAGGTCCGCGGGATTGATCTCGACGTCGCTCATGCGGAGGATCTTCCACACCCGGCCCTGCCTGACATGGACGCGGGCGCCGACGTAGGGGTAACCCTCGTCCGTGCGCAGGTCCGTCCACCGGTTGTGGTCGACGCCGCCGGTGCCGCCGGTCTGGTAGGTCACCTCGACCGGCCAGGTGCGCCCGTCCTCGAAGTAGTAGTGCCAGACGTCGCTGCCGACCCCCTGGCCGAAGGTGACCATGACGTCGTGGCGGTCCTCGGCGTTGCGGCCCTGGTAGGCGAGGTGCACGCCCGGGTCGCGCAGCTTGAAGGGGAGCGCCATCCAGTAGTTGACGTCGCCGGAGACGTAGCGCACCTCGTCGCGGTCGCGGTCGCCGGGTTCGAGCGGCTCGCCGTTGCGGACGGCCCAGTCAGCCATCCCGTCCCAGCCCTGCTGGATGTAGTCGTTACCCTCCCAGCGGTCGATGCGCGCCAGTTCGCCCATGTCGGTGCGCGCGATGGTGACGTAGCGCGGGCGGGCACGGCGCATGCGACCGGTCTCGGGGTCGTAGAGCTCGGTGGTGAAGGTATAGCGGGCGCTGTGGAAGCCGGCGTAGGCCTCCATGCCGCCGACCGACTCGATCCAGGCGTCGACCAGGGCCATCGCCTCCGGATCGGCCGAGTCCGGGCCGGAGCCGGCCTGGGCGGAGAGTTCGGCGCCGCCGGCGAGGGCCAGCGCCAAGAGCAGCATCAGCAGGTTTGAAGTCACGCGCATCCCGGGCCTCCCTCGAAATCACTCAACGGTTGTTCACGATTCGGCAAACGACATCGGCGCCAAAATAATGCACGACGGGCGGGCGATCCAATGCGGCCCGTCGACCGCGGCGCAACCGGTTTGAATCCCGCGAGCCGTCTTCCTATGTTGCGTCCGCCATCGTCCGCCGCGGGCCGCGCGCCGGCGCCCGGCGGGCATCCTCTCGAATCTCATCCCCCCTCGACCCCGCATGCCCATCCGAAGCGACCACTGGATTCAGAAGATGTCGGAGGAGCACGGGATGATCGAGCCGTTCGAGGCCGGACAGGTGCGCGATGGATGCATCTCGTACGGCCTCTCGTCCTACGGCTACGACATCCGCGTCGCCCCCGACTTCAAGGTGTTCACGAACGTCCACAACGTTATCGTCGATCCCAAGAAGTTCGACGACCGCTCGTTCGTGGACATCCCCGAGGATGCGTGCATCATCCCGCCCAACTCCTTCGCTCTGGGGCGCACCGTCGAGTACTTCCGCATCCCGCGGGACACGCTGGTGGTGTGCGTGGGCAAGTCGACGTACGCGCGCTGCGGGATCATCGTCAACGTGACGCCGCTCGAGCCCACCTGGTGCGGCCACCTGACGCTCGAGATCTCGAACACGACGCCGTTGCCCGCGAAGATCTACGCCAACGAGGGCATCGCCCAGCTGCTCTTCCTGCAGGGAGACCGGGAGCCGCGCATCGCGTACGCGGACCGGAAGGGCAAATACCAGGACCAGAAAGGGGTTACGCTGCCGAAGCTGTAATCCCTACGAGCCGGGGTTCACCTCCAGCAGCTCGACCTCGAAGATCAGCACGGAGCCCGCGGGGATGGCGGGGCTCGGGGACTGGGCGCCGTAGGCCAGTTGCGGGGGGATGACGAGCTGGCGCACGCCTCCGACCCTCATGCCCGGGAGGCCTTCCTCCCACCCGGCGATGACCTGGCCCGCGCCGATCAGGACGGGGAACGGTGTGTTGCGACTGTGGGAGGAGTCGAAGAGAGTTCCGTCGTTGAGCCAGCCGCTGTAGTGAACGACCATGACATCGCCGGCGACAGTGGGTTCGCCTTCGCCTTCCTGCAGGTCCCTGATGTAGAGCCCGGACGCCTGCAGTTCCATCGCGGAGAGGTCGACGCCCAGGGACGAGGCGTAGCTGATGCTGGCCGGGTCCTGGAGGACGACCTCCGCGGGGCCGCTCGCATCGTCGCCGCAGGCCGCGAGGGTCAGGGCGAGGGGGAGGACGGCGAGGGTGCGGAGGGGGCGCGCGGCGGAGGGGATGAGCATGGGTTTCCGGGTGTTCGGTCGAGTGGTGTTCGGCAAGCACTCCAAGCTAGATCCCGTCCATTTTATGCTCGTAAGCGCAACGTTTTCAAGCCTTTAGCCTGGGATCCGGGTGGGTTTTCGAGGTGTTTGCGGCTTAGTGGGCGGTCTCGATGGGTGGTGACAGCGCCCGCCCGGCCCATGGGGGC
>JAJDVR010000003.1 GCA_022826025.1 Gemmatimonadota bacterium
GACGGGCAGTTCTTCGACCCGACGAACGGCAAGCCGGCTCCCCGCAGCGACATCACCGCGAGGACCGTGTGGGGCTGGATCGCGTGGGGACTCGGAGGGCGGGAAGGGTACGACCTAGTACGTGGCCAAGACCAGGCCCGAGTCGCTCCGGGTGGCGATGCGCTCGTTGAATTGCTCAGGGGCGGTCCGAGCCTGATCCTTATCGACGAACTGTTGCAATACCTCATCAGTGCCGGCGGGATTCGCGTCGAAAAGACCACGCTGCGCGACGAGACGCTGTCGTTCCTTCAGCGGTTGACGGCGGCGGTCGGGAGCGTGGATGACGCGGCGCTCGTTTACTCCCTTCAGTCCAGCAAACGCGAATCTCTTGAATACACCGGCCTGCTCCAGACTGTAGAGCACTTGGCCGCCCGCAAGGACCAGCGCCGCGAGCCCGTGGAAGGCAACGAGATTCTCAACGTCATCCAGCGGCGGCTGCTCGGCGGGACACCAGACGCGGGTGCGGTGGCCGCATCGGCGGACGCCTACGGCCAAGTGTTCACACAGATGCGGCGCGCCTATGCGCACGGCGAGCCGGGTCGCCAACAGGCCGAGGAAGAGGGCCTGGCGCTGCGCGAGCGGATCAAGGCGTCTTACCCCTTTCACCCCGCTCTGATCGACCTGATGCGTGAGCGCTGGGCCGCCATCCCGGATTTTCAGCGCACCCGCGGTGCCCTGCGGTTCCTCGCCTCATGCCTCCGCGCTGCCCACCGCGCTGGGGCCTCGCGGCCCTTGCTCGGTCCCGGAGATGTCCCGATCCAAGACAACGGCGTCCGCCTCGCCTTCTTCAAGGAAGTAGGTCAGCGCGAGGACTTCCAAGCCTGCTTGGAGCATGACTTTGTCGGCGCGAACGCGCGAACGCGACGCATCGACAACCGGCGGGCGCGCGAAGTGACTGCCGAGTCCGGCAAGCAACCAGCCAGCCGCCTCGCCACCACAATGCTGCTGTACTCTTTCGGCGGGTTGGCGCGTGGAAGAGGTGACCATAGCGACCTGCTTCCACCCGGCATCGGCGAGCCGGACCTGTTAGCCGCGACCCTCGGGCCGGATCTCGACACCACCACCATCCAGGCGTGCCTGAAGGAACTCAGGGAGCAGTGTCTGTACCTGCACTTCGACGGTGTGCGCTACTGCTTCAAGAAGGACCCCAACGTCACGCTGCTGGTCGAACAGGAGGCCGAGGTCATCGCTCGTCATGAGAGCCGCATTGAAGCCCGCATCCGGCAGATGATCGAAAAGCGGCTTGCCGGACAGCAGGCCATCGTATGGCCCCGGAAACCGGGCGACGTACCGGACGGCGAGCCGCAATTCCTCATCGCCTATCTGCCGCTCGAGTTCGCAGCTAAACCGGCAGCTGAGCGGCGACGCGACGCGATCGCCCTTTGCGAGCAATCGGGCAACCGGCCGCGGGTATACCGCAACGGATTGGGACTTGCCGTTCCAGCCACCGGCCAGGTGGAGACACTGCGGCGGGGAGTGCGCTATCTGCTCGCAGTTGAGCGCGTTCAGCAGAAATGGCGCGAGCACAATCTCACAAGCGGCCAGAAGGGGCAACTTAGGGAGCGCAAGGCTACGGAACGGGCGGCGGTCGAATCCGCCCTGCTCAAGCTATACGGCGGGGTTTGGCTGCCGGAGTCCGGCGACGGCACGCTGACGCTTGAAACGATCAGTCTGGGCGGACGGCCGCTCCAGACGACGCTTGACGAGAAGAAGCGCGCGCTGATCCATCAGCGCTTGGAGGAATTGCTGACGATTGTCCACCGCCGCGTGTTCGGCACCGTTGCACCCGGGAAGATTGTCGAGTTGTTCAAGCTCGGCGACGAAGGAGCAAGCCAGAACGGCATCGCGACCGACAGAGTACGGGCTGGGTTCTATGAATTCTTGGGATTCCCGCGCTTGCTTTCTTCCCAAGCCGTGCGCAAGGCCATCGCTCGCGGCGTGGAAACGGGCCTGTTCGGTTATACCATTGGTCGGCCGAGGCTCGGCGACGACGGACGCTACCAGATTGACCGCCACCGCGTGTCATTCGAGCGTAGCGTTGCTGACGACGAAATCGACTTGGACTCCGGCTTTCTCATTACGCCGGCCGCGTTGCCTGCGAAGCCGACCTTACCCAGTGATTCGGCCGGGGACGGTGAGACGGGTGAAGATGCGTCGGCGAAGGCGGGTGACGAGGAGGACAATGGTGACGGCGATGTCGCGGGTCATGGCTCAAAGCCGTTCGGCGCGCAGAGCGGTCGCGAGATCGCAGTCTCATTCACCGCCGACGCGAGCAAGCTGTACGCGGCCTGGCATGCTCTGGCCAATCTCGCGGATGTGGCCGGGGAGGTTTCGATCAGCGCGAGCGCGACCGCCGCGAGCGGCTACGACAGAGCCAAGCTCGAGAATGGCGTCTTGGAGCCGCTCCGGGAACTCGAGCTGATCGAGGCGGACGACGGGTGAAACAGTACACTGCCGAAAGGCAATTACCGAGGATGCCCAGGAGATGAAACTCACCAAAGTAAACATTACGGATTTTCAGAGTGTTCAGGACTCGACCGAATTCAAGATCGGCGATGTCACTTGCCTGGTTGGGAAAAACGAATCGGGGAAGACTGCCGTTCTTCAAGCCCTATACCGCCTGAATCCGATCATCGAGGCGGACGGCACTTTTGACGCCACCGACGATTACCCCCGTAGAGAGGTGGTCACCTACAAGAAGGCCGTCAAGTCTGAGCCGACGAGAGCCTGCGGAGGTGGTTCGGGCCACCTACGCACTCGAATCTGACGATACCAAGGCAATTACGGAGATTTTTGGACCTGCGTGCCTCATAGACGAAAACCCGGTGATTTCGCTCCACAAGGGATACTCGAACGAAATCACTTACAGCAACCTGAATGTCGATGAGGACGCGGCTCTAAGACATCTTGTGAAGTCCGCAGGCCTTCCTCAACCGCTCACAGACCAGGTGCTTGAGCATGGAACCGCCGAAGAAATGGTGTCAGCTCTTGCTAGCGCTGAACAGACGGAAGCGTCGAGAGAACTTCTGCCCGTCCTTGAGCAGATTGGTGACGGAAGTGTTTCGGCCTTTCTCTGCCAACACGTACTCCAGGAACGCATTCCCCAGTTTCTTTACTTCGACGAATTCTATCAGATGAGAGGGCAGGATAGCCTCGACGCGCTTCGGCAACGAGTGCGAGAGAAGTCCCTAAAGAACGCAGATTATCCTCTACTGGGCCTGCTTGACCTTGCAGGCTTGGACCTAAGCGAAGTCGTAGAGCCGGAGCGCACAGAGGCCCTGCTGGCGAGTCTCGAGGCCGCCGAGAACCAACTCACACAGGCGGCGCTTACTTATTGGTCTCAGAACCGACATCTCCGGATGATGTTCGACATCCGTCCAGCCCGACCCGGAGACCCGCCGGGTATGACCTCGGGTATGAACATCTGGGGACGCATACACGACACCAAGCACATGGTCAGCACGGCGCTTGGGACGAGATCTCGCGGGTTTGTCTGGTTCTTTTCTTTCCTCGCTTGGTACTCTCACCTTCGGAGGGACGGAAAGAAACTGATCCTTCTTCTGGATGAACCGGGGCTGTCCCTTCATGCGAAAGCTCAGGAAGACCTTCTTCGTTACTTCGAGAAAGAGCTTACGCCCAATCACCAGCTGATTTACACAACCCACTCGCCGTTCATGGTTGATCCCACGCACTTCGAGCGGGTGCGCATCGTCCAGGATCTAAGCATCGAGCCAAGAGCCGATGAGCATCGGGAGGAGATGCAGGGAACGAAGGTCATCACAGAGGTTCTCGATGCCACTCCCGACAGCCTGTTCCCGCTCCAAGGCGCGCTCGGTTACGAGATTCATCAAACTCTCTTCATCGGCCCGAATAACCTTGTCGTAGAGGGCGTGTCAGACCTTCTTTACATCCAGATCATCTCGGCGCTTCTTCAAGAGATGGGTAGGGTGGGTCTGAGCGCGGACTGGACGATCACGCCGGTTGGTGGCGCTGACAAGGTTGCTACTTTTGTTGCCCTAATCGGTGCACAGTCGAATCTGAACATTGCAGTTCTCGTCGACTACCAGAAAAAAGACCGACAGAGCATCGAGAATCTCTACAAGCGGAAGCTACTCAAGAAACGCCAAGTGCTGACCTATGCGGATTATGTTGGAAGCAGCGAGGCTGATGTTGAGGACATGTTCGATCCCGATTTCTATCTGAAACTGGTGAACGGTGCATTTGGGTCGTCTGTTAGTCTGACTGATTTGACTAGCCGGCATCCTCGAATTCTTCGCCGACTCAAGGAACACCTGGAGAGCAATTCACTCCCTAATGGTGCGAGTTTCAATCACTACGGGCCAGCTCGCTACTTCAGCGGCAACATCGGGATACTGTCGGACGATCTGACTGACCAAGTCTTGGATCGGTTCGAACGAGCCTTCAAGACACTCAACCGACTGTTGTAGGTGGGAGCGGGTCGTCGGGGCGTCACACGGAGCGAAGCCCGCGTTGAGGATTCTCCTATGGTGCTTGAGGGGACCTTGGCATTGGCCCACCGGCGCCGAATCCGAGACGCCGGAGTTCAGGCGTACGAGGGGAACGCGTCGTGAGGCGACGGCTACTGCACGCAGCCGCGTCGACAACAGGATGGGACCATGTCCGCCGAGAAGTACAACCGGATGCTTATCGAGCGGATGCACGGCGACCAGCGCTGGGAAAACCAGCCCCGCCACCGGATGGAGTGCGACCAAGGAACGCTCAAGATGGTGGGAGTGGCGACCATTCGCAGGATCGCCACGGCCCGAGATCAAGGGACCCCCTTCAATTGACTCGCAGCCAAGTCCATGCCCTCGGGTCGTCGTCTCCAGTCCGGTCGCAAACCTGCCGTCACGACACCCGGCCGGTGTAGGCCAACTGGTCCAAGAGGTCCGCGACGGTGCTGTTAAACCGGTGAGGCATGGCAAGGCAATAGAACGGCACGAATTCCGGACACCCTAGCAATGCTCGCGGCAGCCGGGAGAAATCACATTCCTCAGCGTCCGCGCGAAGGGCGGACCAACTCGTCGGCGTCGGATAGAACCAACTCTTCAACTCGCCGCGGCTACTCCTAGGCGCAAGGTAGTCGCTCGGGCCACCGGGCTCAAAGCTATAGTGATTAATCCTACTTACATTCCCCCAACTTGCGTTAAGGGTTTGGCGCCACAAGCGTCTCACAGCCCAGCGTACACCAATGTGGACCGTGTAGGCGCTCCCATCGAAGTCCTCATCGGCAAGGACGGCACCCGCTGGAGGGAGGTGATCGTGAAGGATATCTTCAACGGAGTGGTAAGGATCCGGAAAAGCCGCGGTCGAACCGCTCTGATTCGCGCCTGCCACGCTGTTGAGCCAACGAAAGAGCAGGGAGGTCGCAACACGGTAGTTCCCTGCTTCACTTACTGCTAAGATGGAAAGAAAGTAGTCCGGCGCTTGCACCTCTCCTAAGACCCGAAGGCAGTCAAGCTCTCGCAACACAAGCCGGCCCGCAACTCCCCGGTCAGCACGATGGACACCGAACTCGATCCGCTCCGAAACAGTCCAAGCTGATACCAAACCACACACTTTGACCACGCGTGGCGCGTAGACAAGCGGTTCGGCAGCATCAGGTATGGTAAGGTCGTCGGCTGCGGTCGCTTCATCGAGTAGATGTCTTGCGTGACGTCGAGCTTCTTCCAGAGCTAATCGATAGGGTCTCTCCCAAGCGTGACCGACCAAGCCGATATCGTTCCGCTGCCCTGAGGACCTGAGTTGCGTAACAAATCCAGCCCATCGCAATCTCCGCGTGGTTGTCTAGATCTGCCCATCTCCGTAGAGCAAACGCCGTCGTGAGCGCTGCGGCCGAGATAGCTCGGCCAGCGTCAGCGGCCTTAGGTCTGCTACCACTCACCGGAAGGATTTCTTGGAGCAGCTTAAAGAAGTCGTTCCTCGGCAACTCTCCCCTTCCATCGGCCAGAAACAGCGAGAGGAAGGTATTGAGAGCCTGCGGAGAGCTGGGAAAGAACCGGTGTTCGGCGGTTACGAATCGGGAGGCGAGTTCGGCGCGCTCGATCAGTTGCAGCGGTGCCAATCCACGGCTGCGGTTGCCCTCGCTCATGGCACGGATCTGCCCCTGGGCTGGACCAGTGGCGGCTTGATTGGTGACAAGATAGACGCGGTCAGGGACACGTAAGCTGGCAAGGCTAGGGTGCATCACTGCGGATTCCGCAGCCTCAGACAACTGATCGCGAACCTTCCTTACGCCTGTGACACCAAGGGTTCCTGTCCCGCCCTTAAGTTGGTAAACGCACAGATTACCCTCAGAATCCCATGCGATAATGTCCTTTCCATGCTCGTGGGCGTGATGCATCGGGCCTTGGATGACACGATGGCCTTCGATCACAAGAAGCTGACCGAAGGCCGCTTCGTAGGAGCGCTCGGATGCCTCAGTCAGCCAGACGTCTACTAGATTCTCTATCACGCCAATCGAGTCGCTTTTGCTGTTCGACGGCCGACAGCGCAGCCACGAACTCTGGATCTTTCTCCCAGCTCTTCAGGTCGTCCTTAATCTTCGCCAGCGTGTCCGGGTGCAGGACCATCGTCGGACGCTGAGGTTCACCGGTCTTGGGATTGAAGTCCAATTGCATCTTCCGCATCAATTCGAGGAAAGCCTCTTTGGTCAGCTTGCCTTTTGCATCGACAACGTTACCGACAGACTCCGCTGCCTCGGAGACGGTGTCGAAGAGCATTCTCGATTGTCCTTCAGCGAACGTCTCCGCCATCGCAGCGAACTTCGATAAAATCAATTGGAAGTCCGGCCGTCGCATTTCGTCTCGGGTCAGCGAGTAGCCCGCTGCGACTTTTTTGTATTCGATTGGGCGCTCTCTCCCGTCTACGTCTCCGAAGGTACCCTCGCGGCCTTCGTGCTGCACCGTCTGGCGGATCTCCTTGAGGATGGGTGAGTGCCGAAAAACCTCCTCCTTGAGGTAACGCCTCAACAGGCTGTTGATCTTCCGCTTGACACTTGGGTAGTCTGGAAGCATCCCATTGCTCGGATCTCGGATCGTGCGACACTTCAAAGAGAGTTTCTCTGCATCTGGCTTCCGGGTCAAGGGCTGCCACGTACGGGTAGCCAAGCCGAACCGTCGGCTCCGGCACCGCCTGTTGGTTTCCGGGAAACGTTCGTGTCGACCAAGTACCTAGTCGACCGGCTCCCGATCCCCGGATCCTGCAAGTCTGCGGTCGACTCGGAAGGAGCAGGCGCGAACCACCACTTCTCAGGGCAGGCCAGCAAACCTAGGATCCAACCCTTCCCGGTGGCCGACTCCAGCCGCGAGCGTCATATTCTCCCGCATGAAACATCGAGGACCAATCGCCACGTCACTCCAGACGCGAACCGCAGCCCGTCCCGGCAGCGATAAGCCCTGGTCCGGATCCAGCCTCCCCCGCGTCAGCGCCGCTGCGCTCGTTCTGTTGGCCCCAGCCGCCTGTTCACCCGGCGGAACCGAGGCCGCATTCCCCAACCACCCTATCGAGTTCGCATCCTGGGCAACACCCCGCAGCCCGTCGGACCTCCTCTCGCGGCCGCTGGCCGATGTCGCGCCGCCACACTTCGACGGGCAGCGCGTGACCGTGATGACCCGGCAGGGCGGAGCGGGAGCCGCCGGCATGCGGTTCATGCAGCGCCGCGCGGCGGACCCCTCACGTGCTCCGCGTGTTCACGGCTAGCGGGACGGTAAAGATGGCGACGGGGAGGATCCCGTTCGCCCGGGAGGACGTCACGCCCATCCTCCGGAACCGGATCGATCCCTTCCTCGTAGCGGTGCGGGACGACAGCCCCTCCCGCACGCCGGGAGACCCGTTCGAGGCCGCCCACGCCCAGCCCGACGAGGTGTCGGGGTTCAGGCCGTCCACTCTTCCACACAACCGGGACCGGTACCAATGAACGTGGAGGTTTTTCTAGTCGGGGGGATTCTTGCAGCCGCAGTGGTCCTGTTCGTGACCGAAAAGGTCCGGGTGGATCTGGTGGCGTTGATGGTGATGCTGGGGCTCGTGGTGGCAGGCATCCTCGATGGTGAGGAGGCGATCATGGGCTTCGCCAACGAAGCGGTCATCACAATCGCTTCAGTCCTGGTCCTGAGCGGAGCCCTCGCGCGCACCGGGGTCGCTCGTTTCATCGGCCAGCGGGTTCTGGCGGCATCGGGGGATGGAGTCGGTCGTCTCACCGCGGTGATGATGGCCACGGTGGGGCTCTTGTCGGGAATCATGAACGACATCGGGATCACCGCCCTCATGCTGCCGGTGGTACTGGATATGGCCCGCCGCATAGGGACGCCGCCATCCAAACTGCTCATGCCCCTGGCCTTCGGATCCCTGCTTGGCGGGATGACGACCTTGATCGGAACGGCGCCGAACATCCTGGTGAACGGGGCGTTGCGGGATGCGGGGTTCGAGCCGTTCGGGATGTTCTCGTTCACACCGGTCGGGTTGACGGCGCTTGCTGCGGGAATCGTCTACATGACCTTCCTGGGGCGGCGGCTGTTTCCGAACCGGGATCCGAAAAAGGAATCGGCGCCGGCGGATCTGGGGGGACTCTACGGCCTGGGCGGCCTGGTCGGAATGCTGAGAGCGCCCAGGCATTCGACTCTGGCAGGCAAGACACTGCAACAAAGCCGGTTGGGCCAGGCCCTCGGTCTGAACGTGGTCGCCGTGCAACGAAGCGGGCAGATGATCCTCGCTCCCGGACCGGACTTCGTTCTGAGCGGGGGAGACGAGATGGTTGTTGAAGGAACCCTGGAGAGGTTCGAAGGCTTGCGCGCATGGAAGCATCTGGAGATCGAGTCGAGAGATCGGGCTCTTGAGCGCATTGCAGATGCCTCCATCGAGGTAGCGGAACTGGAGTTGGCGGAAGATTCACCGCTGATCGGGCAGACGGTTCGAAGGGCGAATCTGCGCCAGACTCTTGGCCTGCACGTTCTCGCAATTCTGCGGGGTGATCGGGTACATCGCACGGGATTGCGCCTGATGACTCTTGCTGCGGGGGATCGCCTGGTGGTCGCGATGAAAAGCGGGCGATTTGCCGCACTGGAGGAGGACAGGACCTTTGGAGCGATCCATTCGGTGTCGGCAGGAGAACTGATTTCCCACTACCAGATGGAACGCAGGATTCAAAGCGTCAGAATCTCGGGAGAATCGCTGCTGGCCGGTCAGCTGCTCGCGGAGACCCGGCTGGCCGATGCGTTCGGCCTGACGGTCGTGGGCATCCTGCGGGCCGATGAAGAGCTTCTCATGCCGGATCCGGATACAAAGCTTGAGGGAGGGGATGTTCTCCTGCTCCGGGGACGACTCGAGGATCTCAGGATCCTGCAGGCGCTCCAGGAATTGACGGTGGGCGACAATCGCCCCCTGGACGTGAGCCGACTGGAGTCCGACACCGTCGGGCTGGCGGAGGCTTCGTTGTCTCCACGCACGACATTCGCGGGAAGGACAATCGAGGAACTCAATTTCCGTGAAGACTACGGTGTTTCCATCCTTGCGATATGGCGGAATGGAGAGATCTACCGGAGTGGGCTCCGGCAAATGAAACTGCTTCCAGGTGATGCGTTTCTGCTTTATGGCGACAGAAACAAGCTCGCGCGCCTGGTGGAAAACCCGGACTTCCTCGTCATGACCGAAGAAGCGGCAGAGGTGGTGCGAAGCCGGAAGGCTCCAGTCAGCGCCCTGATCATGGCAGGCGTCCTGACTTCGGTGGTCTCGGGCCTCCTGCCGATCTACGTCGCGGCGCCGATTGGAGCGGTCCTGATGGTGCTGACGGGTTGCCTCAACATGGAAGAGGCCTATCGGTGCATAGAGTTGAAAGCGGTGGTCCTGATCGCGGGGATGCTCAGCCTGGGACTGGCGATGCAGGAATCCGGAACTGCCGCGCTGGTGGCCGAGACGGTGTTGGGGTCCATTGCGGACTTTGGTCCTCTGGCTGTGGTAGCGGGACTTTTCCTGATCACCGCTCTCTCAGCTCAGGTAATGCCGACGGCGGCAGTGGCGGTACTCATGTCGCCCATCGCACTCAGCACGGCCACCAGTGAGGGGCTCTCGCCCCAAGCTCTGATGATGACGGTGGCGATAGGAAGTTCCTGCGCCTTCATGAGTCCGGTGGGACATCCGGTCAACCTGTTGGTGATGGGTTTCGGAGGATACCGGTTCGTTGATTTCATAAAGGCGGGATTCCCGTTGTTTCTCCTGGTAATGGCGGTGGTCCTGACCGTGCTTCCGCTCGTATGGCCGCTGGTGCCGGGAGGATGAGGACGGGGAGGGGGTAGTCCCATTCAGCCATGTATTCGCCCAGCCGACGATCCGATACTTACCGGCGGCGCGGGGCTCAAAGGCTCGCAAGTGCCCCTCTGGCCGCCAAGCGAACCCCGCCGCGCGGGAGTCTGGATTGGCTCGAAAGCACGACGAGACCTACAAACTCGTCTTTTCCCACCGAGCGGCGGTTGAGGAACTTATCCGCAACTTCGTGGGCGAGGGGCTGGCCGACGAACTCGACTTCGACACACTGGAACCCCTCCCGACCAATCGCATCAGCGGCGGCTTGGTCCAACGCCGATCGGATTTGCTCTGCAAGGTACGCTTTCGGAGCGGCTGGCTGTACCTGCTGATCCTCCTGGAGTTTCAGTCGGAGAACGATCCGTTCATGGCGCTCCGCATCCTCACGTACACCTGTCTCACCTATGAGGAGCTGATCCGCCGGGGAGAGGTCAGACCGGGTAACAAGCTGCCGCCCCTGCTGCCGGTCACCGTCTACAACGGTCGGCCGCGCTGGCGGGCCGCCACGGATGTCAACGAACTCGTCGCCCCCGTGACGGAACCGCTGGCGCAGTATCTGCCGAGCTTCAGGTATCTCCTGCTGGACTTGCAGCGGATTGGCGAGCAGGACCCCGGGTCGCGGGATCTGGTGACTTCGCTCGGGATATTGGAGCGCCACCCTACGCCTGAGAACCTGCAGCGGATCCTGCGGGGTTTGGCACGTAGGTTCCGCGGACCGGAGTTCGCCGAGTTTCGCCAGGCGCTGCGTTCGTGGGTAGCGGGGGCTGCGAAGGCGTGGCAGATTTCCGAGGCGGACCTGGCGGGGATGATGTCGATCACGAGAGGACGAGGAGATGTACGAGAGAGCAAAGGAGTTGAGGGACCAGGTCCACCGCGACGGGGTCCGGCAGGGCCTGGAGCAGGGCTTGGAGCAGGGCCGCATCAGGGAGCGGGCGCTCCTGGTGCGGCGTTTCGCGACCAGGAAATTCGGGGCGGAGACGGCCGAGCGGCTGACGCGAATCCTGGAAGACAGGGCGGATGCGGATCGGCTCGACGAGGTCGTAGATGCGATCATCGATTGTGACAGCGGAGCGGAGTTGTTTGCCCGCGTGCGTGCTTAGCACAGCCCTCCCGCATGGAAAGCCAAGCACCAGTCGCATCGTCACTTCGGCCACGAACCGCAGCCCTCCCCCGCAACGACAAGCCCCTGTCCCAAAGCAGGCTCCCCCGCCTCATCGCCGTCGCGTTCGCTCTCCTGGCCTCAGCCATGTGCTCGCCACGCGGCGAGGACGCCGCCTTCCCCAACCGCCCAATCGAGATCGTATCCTGGGCGACCCCCGGCGGGCCATCGGACCTCCTCTCACGGGCGCTGGCCGATGTCGCGCCGGCGCACTTCGACGGACAGCGCGTGAACGTGATGACCCGCCAGGGCGGGGCGGGGGCCGCAGGCATGCAGTACATGCAGGGCCGGGCGGGGGACCCCCACGTGCTCGGCGTGTTCACGGCGAGCGGGACGGTGAACATGGCGACGGGACGGATCCCCTTCGCCCCGGAAGACTTCACGCCCATCCTCCGCATCCAGATCGATCCCTTCCTCGTCGCGGTGCGGGACGACAGCCCCTTCCGCACGCTGGGAGACCTGTTCGAGGCCGCCCACGCCCGGCCCGGCGAGGTGTCGGTGTCCGGGTTCGGCGCGGCGTCGGCCCATTTCCTCGGCTTCGTCCGGCTGCGGGCGGCGGCGGGAGATCCGGATATCCGCTGGATCGCCTACGAGGGGTCGGCGGACGCGGTGGTCGCGGCGCTCGGCGGCCACACCGACGCGGCGCACACGAATTACAACATCGTGCGCGAGCACCTGCGCGCGGGGACGATGCGCGTGCTGGGGACCGCGATGCCCGTCGAGGCACTCCCGGACACCCCGAGCTACGCGGACCAGGGATACGACCTCCAGCCCGTCCACTGGCGGGGGGTGGTGGGCCCACCGGGGCTCGACGCCGAGACGCGGGCCGACATCCGCGCCCGCCTCCTGGCCGCGATCGACGATCCGGGGTTCCGGGAGTACATGGAGCGCGCCGCGCTCGAATACGCGACGATGGAGGATGCGGAGGCGTTCGGGGCCTGGATGACGGAGGAGGTAACGACCAGCCGGGACCTGCTGCAACGGCTGGGAATCCTGGATGGGTAGCTAAGCGAAGTCTCCCAACCTATCTCCCCATCCTCCGCTCGTCCGCCCCGCCATCGTCGTCGTCCCAGTCGAGGTAGTAGAGTTCTCCTGGATTCTTCTCCAGGTACTTGGCGGCGACACTTCGAGAGAGATCACCCGTCCTGTACGCCAAGGCTACCAACCGTACGAATCGATCTGGAAGATTGGGGGGCGGGCTGGTCCAGTGCTTCGGCATGCTTGCTCGGTCCATCCTGCGAAACGATGGGTCATCGAGCCGCTTCCGGACTGCGTCCTCCGATATCAAGTCGAGACTTCGGAGACGCCACAACAACGCTTCGGTTGAGACGCCGTAAGCCCGAGCCATGTTCACGACTTCTAGATGCGAGGCCTCTCTTCCCTCGAAGCGAGACCGGAACTCGGCACGCAGGTCGTCACTGGGGAGGAGCAGTGCGGATGCGAAGACGTTCGCAAGCTTCTCGACGCGCTCCGGCCATGTCGTGCGTTGGTTCCCATGCGGCCACGCGTCCATTACGGCGTCCCAGGTTACCAGGTGGAAGAGCTCGTGGGCCAGGCTGTAGCGCTGCCGCCAGGGCGCTTCATGGCGGTTTAGAAGCACCGCCGCGTCCGAGTCTGTCCGCACACACGCAGCTGACCCTCCGCTTCCCAGGTCATCGAGAAACAACTTGACGCCAAAACGCTCTTGCAGGACTTCAGCCAGCGACATGGCAGGGCGTCCCCCAAGGTCCATGCTGCGTCTCGCACTGGACGCCAGCTGTTCCGCATGGCCGAACGATGTCGATTTGTCCACGGAAAACCGAGGCATTGGCTGCGTGTCGCAGCGGGCGCCGGTCAGTTTCTCGACACGCCTGTATCGCTCGTAGCGCTCAAGCAGTCTTGCTTCGTGTTGGCACCGGTCCGCGTCGGGCCCATCTGAACGCCAGAAAACGTGCGTTTCGGCTTGGCTGGTGTCTTCGAGCTCGAGTAGCTTGGGCAGGCTGGTGTGAAGGGCATTGGCGATTCTGGCCAGTTCCCATGCCTTGACGTCTCGCTGACCTCGTTCCAATTCGGAGACGATCTGGTGCGAACCAAACCCGACAGCTTCCGCCAGTTCTCGCTGGCTCATGCCCAGGGTCTTCCGGCGGACGCGAACGGACTCCGCAATAATTTCCTGCATATTTCTCGTCATTTCTCCTCTCTTGTAGGTAGCAATCAAGATAATCTTGAAATTAGGCGGACGCCAGACGAACCGAAACGGATCTCACCGTCCGGCCTCCGGTGGCCGACTGCCCACGGGCGCATCATATTCTCCGGCATGGAACAACTGGGAATCCTGGATGGGTAGCCGCTCCGAGCGCGCAAGCCCTCCGCTGCGCCTCCTGGCGGAGGCCGGGCTGCTCGCCGCCGCCGGAGCCGCGGTCCTGCTCGACTCGCGCGGCTATCCCCCTTCGCTGGCCGAGGGCGCCCCGGGCCCTGCCTTCTTCCCGCGACTGCTCGCCGCGCTCCTCATCGCCTGCGCGGCCTGGCTCGCCATCCGAGCCTGGCGCGGCGCGAGGGAGAAAGGCTCGCGCGGCGAATCGGCTGGCGGATCGGACACGGAACGTTCCCGCGGAAACGTCTCCTCGGACTCTGCCCCGGACGCGAGGGCAACGGCCGGCACCAGAACCCGCCGCCTCGGCGTATGGATCGCGGTGACCTGGATCGCCGCCTTCCTCCTCGCATGGCCCCTGCTCGGCACCGTCCTCTCGGTGCCGCTCCTCGTTGTGGGCCTCATGTGGCTGACGGGCGAGCGTTCGTGGCGGACGCTGGTCTCGGTACCGATCGCCTTCGCCGGGTTCATCTACCTGGTGTTCATGGTCCTGCTCGGCGTGCCGCTGCCGGCCGGCTTCTGACCGGGCCACGCGGCGCGTGTCTGTCTTCCTCGACGGTCTCCTGACGGCGCTTCAGCCGGGGAACCTCGCCGCGCTGCTGGCGGGCAGTCTGCTCGGGGTGTTCGCCGGGGCGATGCCGGGGCTGAGTTCGACGGTGGGGCTCGCGCTCGTCCTCCCGGTGACCTTCGCGCTCGACCCGACGCCCGCGCTCCTGATGATGGTCTCGATCTACATGGCGGCCGAGTACGGAGGATCGATCACGGCGATCGCGATCGGCGTTCCGGGCAGCTCGCCCGCGCTCGCGACGACCTTCGACGGCTACGCCATGACGCGCCGGGGCGAGGCGGGGCGCGCGCTGGGGATTTCCCTCTTCTCCTCCATGAGCGGGGGGATCCTGGGGACGATTCTCCTCGTGCTGGCGCTCGGGCCGCTCTCGCGGGCGGCGATCGCCTTCGGGCCGGCGGAGTACTTCGGGCTCGGCGTCTTCGGCCTCTCGATCGTCGCGAACCTTGTGGGAAGGGACCCCCTGAAGGGGATCATCAGCGCGCTGCTGGGACTCCTTTTCTTCATCGTCGGGCTGGACGTGCTCACGGGGGCGCCGCGGCTCACGCTCGGCACGAACATGCTCATGGACGGGCTCGGGCTGGTGCCGATGCTGATCGGCTTCTTCGCCATCGCCGAGGCGCTGAAGGCGGCGGCCGGCGGGCGCAAGGCGACGGCGCCCGGGGCCGGAATCACGGGGGCGCTGCCCAGGGCTCGTGAGCTGTTCGGGCTCTGGCGCACGATTCTGCGCGGCTCGGCGATCGGCGGGCTGATCGGAGCCATCCCCGGCGCCGGGGCGACGATCGCCTCGATCGTGGCGTGGAACGAGGAGCGGCGCGTCTCGAAGGACCGGGAGCGGTTCGGGACGGGGGTGCCGGCCGGCATCGCGGCGCCCGAGGCGGCGAACAACTCCTGCGTGGGCGCCGCCATGATCCCCCTTCTCGCGCTCGGGATTCCGGGGTCGGCCAGCGCCGCCGTGCTGCTCGGCGGCCTCACCGTGCAGGGCGTCGCGCCGGGCCCGCTGCTGATGGCCGAGCGCGCCGAGCTCGTCTACGCGCTGTACGCCGGGTTCCTGGTGGCGGTGCTGCTCATGCTGGCCGTGGGACGCCTCGGGATTCCCCTGTGGACGCGCGTCGTGCGGCTGCGCCCGTCGATCCTGATGCCGCTGGTCGTCGCCATCTCGCTCGTGGGTGTCTTCGCGCTGCGCGGGAACGCGGCCGACGCTTGGGTGGCCCTCTTCTTCGGGGTCGTCGGCTTCGCCATGTTGCGGGCCGGGTATCCGCTGGCGCCGGCGGTCCTCGGCCTCATCCTCGGTCCCATGATCGAGACCAACTATCGGCGGGCCCTCACGCTGTCATCGGGCTCGCACACGATCTTCCTCGAGAGTCCGATCAGCCTGGTGCTGCTCGCGCTGGCGGTGGTCAGCTTCGCGGCCCCGGCAGTCAGGAACCGCATCATTTCCGGAAAACGACAAGCAAAGGAGCAAGAGTGAGCGCGACACGCGCGGTCATCGACTTCATCCTCGAAACGAACATCGGAGACTTCCCGGAGCGGCTTCTGAGCGAGGGGCGGCGCTGCGTGCTGGACGGCACGGGCGTGATCCTCGCCGGGTCCACGGACCACTGCTCCCGAATCGTGCAGGACCAGATCGCGACGCAGGGGGGGCACGCGGAGGCGACCATCTTCGGGCTGCCCCACACCGGTGCCCCGGCCTCGCTCGCGGCGCGCGCCAACGGCACGGCGGGCCATGCGATGGACTTCGACGACACGCAGCTCTCGAACGCCCCCGACCGCATCTTCGGGCTCCTCACGCACCCCACGGTGGCGCCGCTGTCGGCGGGGTACGCGATGGCGGAGCGGGTGGGAGCCACGGGCGCCGAGTTCCTGGAGGCGTTCCTCATCGGCTTCGAGGTGGAGTGCAAGATCGCCGAGGCGATCGATCCCCGGCACTACAGGGAGGGGTTCCACTCGACCGCGACCATCGGCACGCTCGGGGCCTGCGCGACGGCCGCCCGGCTGGCCGGGCTGGAGGCGGACGACCTCGCCATGGCGCTCGGCATCGCGGCGAGCCTCTCGTCCGGGATCCGGCTCGGGTTCGGCACCATGACCAAGCCGCTCCACGCCGGACGCGCCGCCGAGAACGGCATCGTGGCGGTCGACCTCGCGGCGCGCGGCTTCACGGCCGGGAACGACGCGCTGGAGGCCCCGTGGGGCTTCTTCCGCGTGTTCGGGGGCGGCTTCGAGCCCGAGCGGCTGGTCGGCGCCCTCGGCGCGCCCTATACCCTGCTCAACCCCGGCGTGTCCGTGAAGCCCTTCCCCTCGGGAAGCCTCGGCCACCCGAGCATGGCCGCCATGCTCGAACTCGTGACCGACCACGACCTCGCGCCGGACGACGTCGCCGGGATCACCTTCCGCGCCGGCCACAACATCCTGAAGCCCCTGCGCTATCCCGTCCCCACCAACGAGCTCGAGGCCAAGTTCTGCATCCCCTTCGTCCTCTCGAGCATCGTCCTCCGCCGCCGGGCCGGAATCCGCGAATTCCACGATGACTTCGTCCTCTCCGGGGAGGTCGCGGACATGATGCGTCGGGTCACGGTCCAGTTCGACGAAGAGATCGACGCGCGCGGCTACGACCGCATGCGCAGCGCGATCGACGTCCGCCTCCGCGACGGCACCGAACTCCACACCCAGGCGGACACCTATCCCGGCGGCCCGGAGCGGCCCCTGACCCGGGACGAACTGCACGCCAAGTTCCGGGACTGCGCGAGCCTCGTGATGGACGACGCGGGTATCGATGCGGCGCTGGGGAAGCTCGAGCGGGTGGATGAGCTGGGGCACATCGGGGAGCTGGTGGGGGCGCTTGCGGTCGACGCTGCGGAAGCCTCCGCGGGCGGTCCGGCCGGAGTCACGAGGTGAGGCGGCTCTGTTTCGGGCTTGAGAAGCCTCCGCCGGTCTCGATGTCCGCGACGATCGAGCCGATCAGGTTGCCAATCGCCCTCTCCCCGCGACGCAACGCGTAACGATACAACGCGCGCCAGCCCAGCGTCGCCAGCCCACCGCCTGCCGCTCCACTGGCAAGGAAGCCCAGTACCGCCGCACCGGCCGCGATACCCCCGATCCCGAGGGCGGCGGCCGCGCCCGCCGCGGCAAACGCGCCACCGACACCGCTCAACGACGCGACCACCGCGGCGAAGCCGCCCCCGACCCACATATTGAGCTTGTGGCTGTAGATAAAGCTCCCGCGAACGGTCAACTCGGTCTCAGGCGGATCGGTGTCCACGCGCCGGAGGCTGAAAAGCAGCTGCTTGAGGTCGACCCACGCCATCTCGTACGCGAACGACTGATCTCCTTGGGTTGCCGAGTAGGAGTATGCAGGCACGTTGAAGACCAGCACGCCTCCGTCGAGCAGGTCGCCTCCGTGTTGATCGACAAGGCTGAGGCGGAACGGGCTCTCCGGGAGGATTCGCTGCATGGCGTGGTAGACTTCCTCCGCGGGTGCGTGGATCACCCGGGAGACCTCCAGCGCACGCGGCGGTTGGCCCAGGAAACGGGCTGCCATCCTTGATGGCCCGGCCCGGGCTCCTTCGGCGAGGGCCCGATTGCGAGCCTCCGCGAGCGCATGATCGACGAACGCCGGCGAGATTCCGGCTTCTTCGGCAGCGGCCCGGACATCCGCAAGGCGGTACCCTTCGACCTCCGCCGTGTCAGAGGCACGCCCTCGCGTAGCCGACTGCCGCGAACGCTCTTCGAGGCGGCGAGCGGCCTCGGCCTGCAACTCGGCCGCACGGTGCCAGAGTGCGCGTGCCTCCTCTTCGGAAATGCGGGTTTCGTCCTGGCTCATGGAACCGTGGCAAGGGTTACCAGCCTGGAGCCGCCGGCGACGCCAGGAGTCGTTGGGACGCGGCGATTCTCGCACGTGCCCATGCCGCACGGTAGTTTCTCGCCGGAAAAACCACCACCGCCACACACCGGACTGCCGCTAGCCCCGCATGTTCGCCAACTATCTCGCCGGACGCGTAGCCCAGCTCGGGATCGTGCTGCTCCTGGTGTCGGTCGCCGTCTTCTCCATCCTGCACGCCCTCCCCGGGGACCCCGTGCAGCTGATGCTTTCCGGGGCCGAGAGCGGATCGGTGACGCCGGAGCGGCAGGAGCAGCTGCGCGAGGAGATGGGGCTGAACGACCCGCTTCATGTGCAGTACGGGCGGTTCCTGCAGGGCGCGGTTACGGCCGATCTGGGAACATCGGTCCGACTGCGCCAGCCCGTCCTGGACCTGATCCTCGACCGCTTGGGTTCAACGCTTGCCCTCAGTCTGGGCGGCATCCTCTTCGCGGTGATCATCGGGGTGACCACCGGGGTGATGGCGGCGCTCAAACAGGGCTCGTGGATGGACGGGTTCAGCCGGGTGCTGGCCTACGCGGGGGTGTCGCTGCCCCTCTTCTGGCTCGGTCTCCTGCTGATCCTCGTGTTCTCGTTCTGGCTGCCGTGGTTCCCGCCGGCGGGCTCGGCGGGCCTCCGCTCCCTCGTGCTCCCCAGCCTGTCGCTGGGGCTCCTGTCCGCTGGGGTGATCGCGCGCCTGACGCGGGCGTCGCTGCTTGAGGTGCTCGTCGAAGACTACGTGCGCGCTGCGTGGGCGAAGGGCCTGCCCAAGCGCATCGTCTACCTGCGGCACGCGCTCCGGAACGCCTTCCTGCCGGTCCTGACCATCCTCGGGCTCCAGTTTGGGGCCATGCTCGCGGGCGCGGTCGTGACGGAAACGGTCTTCAGCCGCCCCGGGCTGGGCCGCCTGGTAGTGAGCGCGATCCTCTGGAAGGACTATCCGCTGGTGCAGGGCATCGTGCTGTTCATGGCCACGGCATATGTCCTCGTGAACCTGCTCGTGGATGTGCTGGCGGCGTGGCTCGATCCGCGCATCCGCGACGGGGCGCCGGCATGACGATCGCGGGCCGCAGACTCAGCCCCGGCTTCATCGCCGGCGTCACCATCCTCGCCGGTTGGGTGCTGCTGGCGATCTTCGCCGCCCTCGGCTCGCCCCACGATCCGCTGGCCACGGTCTCCGGGGCACGCGAGGCCCCGTCGCCGGAGTTCTGGTTCGGGACGGACCGGCTCGGGAGGGACGTGTTCAGCCGCGTCGTGTACGGCGCGCGCGTGTCGCTCATCCTCGGGTTCATCAGCGTCGCCATCGGTTCGGTGCTGGGCTCCGCGCTGGGGCTCGTGTCCGGCTACTACCGCGGCGCGGTGGACACGGTGCTGATGCGCGTAGTGGATGCGATGCTGGCCTTTCCCGGCATCCTCCTGGCCCTTGTCGTCATCGCGGCCCTCGGCCCGAGCATCACCAACGTCATGGTCGCGGTCGGCGTGTCCACGATCCCGCGCTACGCGCGCCTGGTGCGGGGAACCGTGCTGACCGTGCGCGAGCAGGAATACATCGACGCGGCCCGGCTCCTGGGGGTGCGGGATCTCCGGATCATCCTGCGGCACGTGCTCCCGAACACGGCGATCCCGCTGCTCGTGCTCTCGACGCTCGAGTTCGGACACGCGATATCGGTGGGCGCGGGATTGAGCTTTCTGGGACTGGGTGCGCAGCCCCCGACCCCGGAGTGGGGTCTGATGGTCGCCGTGGGACGGGACGTGCTGGGGCGGGCGTGGTGGATTTCGACCTTCCCCGGGCTCGCCATATTCACCGTGGTCATGGCCACGAACCTCCTGGGCGACAGCCTGCAGGAGATGCTGGACCCGAGGCTGAAGGGCCGGTGAGCGCCCGACATGTTTCCAGTAGACACCAGTAAGTCGTCAGTAGACAACAGTACGAAGGAAGAGGAGGATCATCGACCGTGAGCGACAGGTGCGTAGGGGTCCAGATCGGGCCCGCGAGCTTCGTGGACGAAGGCGTGGACGCCGTGCTGGACACGTTGCAACAGCGCGTGGGCGTGAACGTGGTCTTTCTGGGAACGGTGAGCTGGCTCGGGCTCAAGATCGGGCGCAGCATCTCGTGGAAGATCGACGGATGGCCCGATCACGGCGTCCCCGAGCCCCTCGAAGTCCAGGGCGGATCCTATCTCGCGCATCACCCTGAGTTCTACGAGAACACCAGCGTCACCGACTTCCGCGCGCCGGACGAGGGGATGCAGGGGCGGGACATTCTGGAGATGGTCATTCCCGGTGCCCGGGAGCGGGGGATGAAGGTCATCCCGGAGCTGATGGAGCCGCTCTTCAAGTACGCCGGACACGGGTCGGCCAACACCGTGCAGATCCCCAACCTGGTGCAGCTCATGGAGGTGGACTACCTGGGCCGGATCAGCGGCGCGCCGTGTCTCGAGCATCCCGACTACCGGGGGTGGTGGCACGCGCTCATCGAGGATCACTGCCGGAGCTACGACATCGACGGCATCATGTGGTGCAACGAGCGCCGGAGCCCGCTGGATCAGCTCGTAACCGGGATGGCGCCGGGATGCTTCTGCCCGCACTGCCTCGGGAGGCTGGACCGGGCCGGGATCGATCCCGAGGGCGCGCGGCGGGCGTGCGCGGCGCTTCACGACTATTTCAGGAAGGCCCGTGCGGGGGAGCATTTCACGGACGGCGCGCTCATCACCGGGCTGCGGGTCCTGCTCGACAACCCCGAGTTCCTGCTCCTGGAGCGGCACTGGGTGGAGCGTAACAAGGACCTGGACCGCGAGCTCTACGGGCTCGTCAAGTGGTGCGATCCGGCGCTCGAGTTCGGGCTCAACGTGTGGAACCGCAACCACTTCAACCCGTTCCGCAAGGCGCAGTGGCCGTGGGCCGAGACGAAGGACTACGCTGACTGGGTGAAGCCGATCACCTACCAGCATCAGTCGGGCGGCATCTACGTCAACGAGATGAAGGCGCTGCACGCGTCCCTTTTGCGCGACCTGGCGCCCGCGGAGCTGACGCCGATCATGTACCGGATTCTGGGACTCGACGAGGCTCCGTGGGATGAGCTCCTCGGTGTGGGCATGTCGCCCGCGAGCTATGTTGGCGGGCAATGCCGGGACACGGTCGAGGCGCTCGACGGAGCGTTGCCGGTGCTGATGGGCGTCGGCGTGGACGCGCCCCGATCGAGCCCGGATCAGGCGGCCTGCACGCCGGAGATCGTCTACGAGAGCGTGCACGCGGCGTACGGCGCCGGCGCCGCCGGCGTCATCTATTCGCCCAACTACGCCAGCATGAAGCTCACCAACCTCGACGGAGGCGCCCGGGCGCTGGCAGAGTTGGGGATCTGAGGAGGAAACCATGCCGGAAGCACCAGCCTGGAAGTTCCAGCCTGTCCTGCAGGACCTGGCTCCGAGGGAGCCCGCGTCGGTGACGCTGCGCGGCCGGGTGATCACCGGGGTCGGGCGCGAGGTGATCGAAAACGGTCACGTGACCCTCGAGGACGGCATGATCACGTCGGTTGGGGAGGGCGGCGGACCGGCAGGAGATGGGCGCGCGGTGGTGGAAACCGGCGGGACCATCCTCGCCGGGCTGATCAACAGCCACGCCCACCTGGCCTGGGACGGCATCCACGACCTGGCCGCCCAGTCGCTCGGAGACGCGCCCGAGATCAGCGCCTACAAGGCGGCCGCCAACATGCTCGCCTGCCTGCGCGCGGGGATCACCCTGGTGCGCGACCTGGG
>JAJDVR010000048.1 GCA_022826025.1 Gemmatimonadota bacterium
CACCTCCAGCCCCACCCACGACGGCCCCGGCAGCGCGGGGGCGGGCAACTCCTCCAGCTTGACGCCCCCGGCAGCCCCGAAGAGCGCCCAGTCTGTCACCCGGCCGAGGGACTTGGCGATCAGATAACCGGGAATGGAAACGTGGAAGCGGACGGCGCGCATATGGTTGCTCGGTGTTGGTTCGGGTCGGGTTGGACGGGTCGCGTTGGACTGGCTCAGGAGCCGCCCCGCTCCCGCAGCGCCCCGAGTGCAAGACGAACCTGCACCGGCACCATCGCCCGCCGCCAGTCCGCATCGACGATGGCGTTCTCGAGCGGATGGCACTGGCGATGAGCGCGCTCCGCGAGCGCCTCGATCACCTCGGTGGTGAGCGTGCGGCCCAGGGCGATGCGGGCCCACCCGGTCAGCAGCCGCGGACGGGCGCCCAGCGCGGTCACCACGCCCATGATCTGGCAGACCCGTCCGGAGCGCTGGAAGTCGGCTGAGACCGCCACCGAAAGCAGCGGGAAGTCGATCGAGCGGCGCTGGCGCAGCTTGGTGTACGCCGCGCGGCTGTCGCGCGAGGGAAACGGAATGCGCACCCGGGTCACGATCTCGCCCGGCTTCCTGCGACTGTTCCAGATGCCGTCCGCCAGGAAGAAGTCGTTCAGGCCCACTTCCCGGCGTCCCTCCGATCCGGCCAGCTCGACGGTCGCGCCCAGGGTCATGAGCACGGGCGGGGTATCGGCCGAATGCGCGGCCACACACTTCTTCCCCACGCGGGTGACGTGGCAGACGTCTCCATCCTTCTTCAGGCAGTACCCGAGGGCATCCCGCCAGAACTCCGTCTGGTTGTAGTAGGTGCAGCGGGTGTCCAGGCAGATGTTGCCTCCCAGGGTGCCCATGTTGCGCAGTTGCGGCCCCGCCACCTGCCCGGCCGCCGCGGCCAGCGACGGGAACCGGCGCCGCACCTCGCGATGGCGTGCCACCGAGGCCAGCGTCTCCGCCCCCCCGATCACCAGGACGCTGCCTTCGCGCCGGAACCCTCTCATGCCGGGGATCTGCTTGAGCGCGATCAGGTGGTCCGGGGTGAAGAGCCGATGCTTCATGTTGGGGATGAGGTCGGTGCCGCCGGAGACCGGAAGCGCCCGGCTCCCCCAGCGGTCGAGCAGCCCCACGGCTTCGTCCACCGTTCGGGGCCGGTGATACCGGAACGGGGGCAGGCGCAGCATTCAGCGATCTCCGCTCGCAGTGCCGGGGTTCAGGGGTCGAGCCACCATGATCCCGTCCTGGCCCCCGATGCGCTGCACGCGCTCCGAGAGCGGAACCTCGCTGATCTGGACCTCGGACCCGACCAGGGGGGCGTGCAGCAGGAACACGCTGCCGTCCCGCACCAGCGCCAGCCCGGTATGCGCGATGTCGAGGCCACCAACGGTGGACGTGGCGGCGATGATGTCGCCGTCGGCGATGTCCGGAGCCGCTTCCTCGATGCGCTCCTCGCCGATGTAGTAGCGCGGCCGCGCGCTCAGCCGCGCCTCCGTGCGCGCGATCTCGTCGACCACGCCGGGCTCCGAGAGCTGCCGGTAGGCTTCCGGGTGCGTCGACATGAAGTCGATCGGGGTTTCGTCGGCCATGCCGCCGAGCTCCCGGGAGACGTCGCGCACCAGCCCTCGCGCCTCGTTGTCGGCGATCCACTCCGAGAAGTAGTGGAGCCGGCTCGGATAGCCCTCGAGCTTCCCTCCCCGGTACCGGATCTCGGTGAGCAACCCCCGGTACTCGGCGCGCAAGAGCTCCTCGTCGTCGAGCATCGACGGGTCGTGGAGATGAACGAAGCGGCCCAGCGCGAGCACGTTCTCGACGAAGGTCACGCAGTCGAGTTGCCTCAGGTTGACGACCAGCCGCTCGGGACCCTCCACCTCCAGTGTCGCGGGCACATACGCGGTGCCCACGAAGCCGACCCCGATGCGCGCCATGGTCTCGCCCAGCGGGAGGAGGTGGAGCCCTTCCTCCCAGGCGCGGGCGAGGGTCGAGCGCACGATGCCCCAGTCCTCCGCCGTCCCCTCGGACAACGCCAGCAGGCGGGCCTCCTCGACGGGAGACCCGGGATCACAGGATGCAAGGGCCAGAGGCGCCACGATGGCTGCGGCGCATCGCATCAAGCGCGTGTAATACGAGTGTAATACACACCCCAATGGGCGTCTTCCATCGAGCCGCCGATCGTTGCGGGCCTCCATGCGACTCCCCGGCGCGGGAAGCCCGGGATTCGCGCCGGCGTTCATCGACCCACTCCCGCGGTCGCCGCGATGTCGGTACTCGCGGCTTCACCTGATCGGGCGGTCCGTCGCCGGGGCGGCTCCAGCGCCTTCGGGCCCCCGGCCTCCTGGATGGCCTTCCACACATTCGGCGGCGAGAAGGGCAGACGGTCCATGCGCACTCCGGTTGCGTCGTAGATGGCGTTGGCGATTGCGGGAATCGAGGAATGCAGCGGCCCCTCCCCCGCCTCCTTGGCCCCGTAGGGGCCCTCCGGGTCGATCGACTCGACGATGAGCGATTCGATTTCCGGCGTGTCCAGGCTGGTTGGGATGCGGTAGTCGAGGAGCGAGGGCGCGTTGTGGAGCCCCGCGCGTCCCTGCGCGGCGGACTTGAAGATCTGCTCCTCCATGAGGGCCTCGGCAAAGCCCATGTAGACGGACCCCTCCATCTGGCCCTCCACCAGCAGCGGGTTCAGGGCACGCCCGCAGTCGTGCGCCACCCAGATCCGTACCACGTCCACGACCCCGGTCTCGAGATCCACGTCGACCTCGGCCACATGGGCGGTGAACGAGTACGCGGGCGAGGCGCCGATGGTCCCGCCCCGGTAGTCGCCGTGATTGTCGCGCGGGGTGTTGTACCAGCCCGTGGCTCCCAGCGTGCCGAAGCGCGCCTCGGCCAGGTTGAAGGCCTCCGCAATGGGCATCCGGCGCCCGGTGTCGGGCGCGTAATACGCCCCTCCCCCCGCCAGCTGAACCTGGCCCGGCCGGCATTCCCAGTGCTCGGCCACGGCCTCCTGCACCTTCCGCCGCAGCTTGCGGGCGGCATCGATGCAGGCGTTGCCGAGCATGAAGGTGATGCGCGACGAATACGCGCCCAGGTCCACCGGGGTGAAGTCTGTGTCACCGGCCAGCACGCGCACGTACTCGAGCGGCACGCCCAGTTCTTCCGCGGTGATGTACGCCACCATGGAGTCGCATCCCTGCCCGATCTCCGATGCTCCGCTCAGCACCGCCACCCGCCCCGACCGGTCCACCTGCAACTGGATCGCCGACTGCGGCATCTCGTTGGGGTAGACCGGGTAGTTGGTCCCGGAGATGTAGCAGGACCCTGCGACCCCGAGTCCCCGCCCCCGGGGCAGCCGTCGATGGCGCTCCCGCCATCCGCTGGCCTCCTCCACCGCATCCAGACACTCCAGGAAGCCGTTCGAGGTGACGCGCAGCTCGTTGACCGTGCGCGTGTTGCCGCCCATGAAGTTGACGCGCCGGAGCTCGATGGGGTCCATCGCCAGCCTCTCGGCGAGCTTGTCCAGCTGCACTTCGAAGGCGAAGCGCGGCTGCACCGAGCCGTGGCCGCGTTTCGGGCCGCAGGCGGGCTTGTTGGTGTAGACGCGCGTGGAATCGAAGCGATACGCGGGCATGGCGTAGGGAGCGGTGAGCAGCTGGCCCGCGTAATACGTGGTCACGAGCCCGAAGGACGCGTAGGCGCCCCCGTCGAGCACGACCTCCGCGTCCACCGCCTGCAGCCGGCCCTCGTCGTCGGCGCCGGTGCGGTACTTCATGTGGAAGGGATGGCGCCCGCGGTGGGCGTAGAACACCTCCTCGCGGGTGTAGAGGATCTTGACCGGACGTCCCGTCTCCATGGACAGGCGGGCTGCGCAGAACTCCAGGTCGAAGGGCTCGGACTTGCCGCCGAAGGCCCCGCCCACGGGCGGCTGCACAACCCGGATGGTCGCCGGGTCCAGCCCCAGAACCGAGGCCAGCTCGCGGTGCAGGTAGTGCGGCACCTGGGTCGCCGACCACACCGTCAGGCGCCCGTTCTCGTCGTAGCGGCCGATGGCGCAGTGCGGCTCGATGGGGGTGTGGGTGCTGCCCTCGAAGAAGTACTCCCCCTCCACCACGACGTCCGCTTCCGCCATGCCCTCGTCCACTTCGCCGAAGCTGAGCTGCACCCGCTTGGTGACGTTGCCGTTCCGCCCCTCCCGGCGAGGCTCGTGGATGAAGGGACGCTCGTCGCTCCCATCGGCCGCGAGCGCCTCCGCGGGACTCAGGCAGGCGGGCAGCTCGTCGTACTCGACGCGGATCCGCGAGAGCGCCCGGTTCGCGGTGTCCTCGTCCACCGCCGCCACCGCCGCCACCCCGTCGCCGATGTAGCGCACCCGCTCCACGCACAGCGGGTACTCGTCGGGGGTCCAGGGAATGATCCCGTAGCGGACGGGCATGTCGCGGCCCGTGACGACCGCGTGCACGCCCTCGAGCACGAGGGCCCGGGAAGCGTCGATGGAGAGGATGCGCGCGTGCGGGTGCGGGCTGCGCAGAATCTTTCCATGCAGCATGCCGGGAAGCGAGATGTCGTCGGTATACGCCGCCTTGCCCGTGGCCTTGGCCAGCCCGTCCACCTTGCGCTGGGGTTTGCCTATGAGCGTAAAGCCGGACCCCGTCCCGGCGCCCGTCCCGGCCGCGCCGCCCGACTCCGCCCACAGGGGAAGATCCCCCAGGGCCGGGGCACGGCTCGGGAGGTCGCTCATTCCCCGTTCTCCGTTCCACCGTTCTGCCCGCGTAACACCGCCGCGGCCGACTCGACCGCATCGTAGATCTTGGTGTAGCCGGTGCAGCGGCAGAGGTTGCCGGCGAGCGCCTCCCGGATTTCCGTCCGACTCGGGGTATCGTTGCGCTCCAGAAGGGCGGCCGCCGAGCACAGGATGCCGGGGGTGCAGAACCCGCACTGCGCCGCCCCGTTGAGGTCGAAGGCGTCCTGCAGCGGGTGCGGCCGGCCTGCGCCGGCGAGCCCTTCGACGGTGCGGATTTCCAGCCCGTCCGCGGCCAGGACCGGGGTGATGCACGACAGATGCGGCTCTCCATCGAGGATAACCGTGCACGCCCCGCAATCGCCCTTGTCACAGCCCTGCTTGGAGCCGGTGAGCCCGATCACGTAGCGCAGCGTCTCCAGCAGCGTGTAGTGCGAGGGGACGCCCGGCGCGTAGTCGTCTCCGTTTACGCGCAGATGGACGATGCAGGTCGTGGCCTTCACCATGCGAGCGCGGCAGCCTCCCGCTTCCTGTGAGATTCCCGAACCCAATAATACCAGGACTTGAGGCGACAGTTCTCCCCGCGTTACCTTCCGCCCATCGGGATGTCCGAAGCGGCGATCCGGTTAGCGCCATTGCCGACTGCGCGTCCCGTTCCCCGTCGTCCCCCGCGATCGGAGTGTTTTCGCGATGCCATACCCGGAGATGATCGTCGCCCCCATGCGCGCGGAACTCGTCCGCCTGGGCTTTCAGGAACTGCGCACGCCGGACCAGGTGGATGCGGTGGTGGACGGTGAGGACCGCCCGCTGCTCCTGGTGGTCAACTCGATCTGCGGTTGCGCGGCCGGCGCCATGCGTCCCGGCGTCGCCCTGGCGCTGGAGAACGAGAATCGCCCCGAGATCCTGACCACCGTTTTCGCCGGTCAGGACATGGACGCCACGGCCAAGGCGCGAGAGTACATCGCCGGCTACCCGCCGTCGTCGCCCTCGGTTGCGCTGTTCAAGGAAGGCGAGCTCGTGTACATGATGGAACGGCACCAGATCGAGGGGCATTCGGCCTACCAGATCGCCGCCGACCTGGGCAGCGCCTTCGACGAGCACTGCGCGTAACTTCGGGCTGGGCCGCGTCCGCCGGCGGAAGAGGCGGGAGCGCCGCGGTCCCCTCAGAGGATCGTCTGTCCCAGCGCGGAGGCGATCAGTCCCACCGCCATCCGGGCGGTGCGGTTGTGGGCGTCCAGCACGGGGTTGAGTTCCACCACTTCCAGGCTGACGAGCCGTCTCGACCGCGCCACCTTCTCACAGACCAGGTGCCCTTCGCGGAAGGTCAGCCCGCCGGGCACGGGCGTGCCGACCCCCGGTGCGATCATGGGGTCGAGGCTGTCCAGGTCGTAGGAGAGGTGGAACCCGGCGGTGCCCGCGCCGGCTCGAGCGATCGCCTCGTCCACGCAGGGGGCGATGCCGCGCTCGTCGACCTCCGACATCGTGAACACGCGCACGCCGGATGACTTGACCACTTCCCGCTCGGCCGGGTCGATCTGGCGCACGCCGATCATGCTCACATTCTCCGGCCGCACCGCCGGATGCAGGTCCGCCAGCGATCGCAGCACCCGCGGCCCGTGCCCCGTCAGCACCGCGAGCGGCATCCCGTGCACGTTGCCTGACGGGCTGGTCGCCGGCGTGTTCATGTCCGAGTGCGCATCCACCCAGATGAGGCCGATCCTCTCCCGGCTGCGTGCGTAGAAGCGGCTGACGCCCGCCACCGATCCGATGGCGATGCTGTGGTCGCCGCCCAGCACGAGGGGCATGCATCCCCGCACCAGCGCGTCCTCGACCATGTCGCGGGCGCGGCGGCATACGGATTCGACTTCGGGCAGGTAGCGCGCGTGCCGGTCCCGCTGCTCGGTGCGCTCGGGATCGGTCGCCACCACCGTTCCCATCTCGCGGACACGATAGTCGAGTCCCTCCAGCGCGTCCCTGAGGCCGGCGATGCGCATTGCCGACGGCCCCATGTCCACGCCGCGCCGCCCGGCGCCGAGATCCATCTGCACCGACACCAGCGCCACCTCCCTCACCATCCGCGGAGCTCCTTTCGGCGGGCCTTCCGCGCCAGCTTTCGACGGCGGGCCGCGTCCCTCTCCCTCTCGCCCGGCAGCCGCGTGGTCACATCGACGCCACCCATCACGGCCACTCCGTTGACCCGCAACACCGGAGATTCCGGATCCGAGGAAGCCACGGACGCATCCGCCAGTTCGTCAGGCTTCCGTTCGAACGCTCCCAGGACGCCCACACCGTTGCACTCGACCTGCAGACCCGGCGGAACGATGACGTCCACGCCGCCCCACATGGCGAATACGGTCACCTCGGTAACGCCCGGCCCGAACCCGGCCTCCCGAAAATCGAGTTCGACGCCTCCCATGAGCGCGAGCGCGTGCATCTCGCGGGGCGCGATCCACGCGCCACCCCGCGTGCTCGCTCCCAGGACACCTGCCATGAACTGCCGGGACGGCACCCTCTCCGGGGACACCACATTCGCCGGGAGGTTCGGGCTCGCGGGGGTCGCCGAAGCCGTGCCGCCGCTGGCCGGCTGCAGGGCCGTCGGAGGGAAACCGGCCACGAGCGCCGCGAGCTGACGGGTCGTGGTCGCCCGGTGCGCGAGATCCAGGCGGCGCTCGAAGTCGGGCATCGACAGGCGATCCTCGGCAAATCGCTCGCACAACCGGTCGATGGTGGCCTGGCGCACTTTCTCCAACCCTGTGCCACCGGCCCCGGGGTCGTTCTTCATCTACCTTCCTCCGGACAGAAACTCCCGGCCGAAATCCTCCAGAATGCGCGCGCACGCCTCGATTTCGTCGACGGCGATCCACTCGTCGGCGGAGTGCGCCTGCGCGATCGAGCCGGGACCGAAACATACGGCCGGAGTCCCGGACCGGTTCAGGAAGGCGGCGTCGACCCAGGCGGTCATGCCTTCGATGGTCGGATCCCGTCCGCTGCCGGCGATCGCCCCGAGCAGGCCCTGCACCAGGGGTGACGACTCCGCCACCTCCGTCCCCGGACGCTCCAGCGTCATGCGCAGCGCGGCGCCGGAGCGCGCCTCCTCGCCCAGCCCCGCCACCACGGCCGCGAGCTCCTGCATGACGGCCTCCGGCGACTCGTGGGGAAGGGTTCGCCGCTCCACCACGACCTCGCAGTGCTCCGGGTAGACCGACGGGGCGGCCCCTCCGGAGATGGTCCCCGCGTGAATGGACCCCCAGCCCAGCAGGGGATGCGGCGACCGCTCGAACAGGCCCTCCTCGTACTCCGCCATGGCGACGAGAAACTCGGCGGCGTGCAGAATCGCGTCCACCCCCTGATCGGGCCGCGAGCCGTGTGCAGCGCGCCCTGCAAAGCGGGCCTCGATCCACACAAAACCCTTGTGCGCGGGCATGACCGCGAGTCCGGTGGGCTCGCACACCACGGCGGCATCGGCCCGCACTCCCGCCTCGGTGAGCCCCGCCATTCCGGTGCTCGCGTGCTCCTCGTCGGCGGTCAGCGCGACAATGAGGTCACCGCGAGGACCCTGGGCCGCCAGGGCGGCCGCGGCGCTCAGGAGGGCCGCCACCCCACCCTTCATGTCGCACGACCCTCGTCCCCACAGCCGTCCATCCCGAACCTCCGCGCCAAACGGATCGATGGTCATCCCCTCGACGCCGACGGTGTCCAGGTGACCGTTGAACATCAGGCGCCGGGGTCCATCGCCCATGCGCCCGACCACGTTGGGGCGGCCCGGCTCCGGCTCCGTCAGCGAGACGTCGAATCCCCACCCTGCGAGCAATCCGGCCGCGCAGGCGGCGATCTCCGCCTCTCCGCTGCCGGAGGCCTCGATACGCGGATTGACGGACGGCAGGGCCACCAGGAGGCGCGCCAGCGACAGCGCGTCGCCTTTCCTCGCACGGCTCTCCACGCTCTCATGCGGGGTCATCGCGGAGTCCCGCCGAGGGGCGGCCCATGACCCGGGAGGGCATCAGTTTTCAGTTGCTCCGGCAAGGTCGTTTCCGGTTTTCCGATTCCACGCATCCGCCGTGATGCGGGCAAGCGCGCCCGAATTGGGGAGATTGCCGCCCTCAGGGGAGGTTTTGCGCCCGAATTGGGCGAGGCACGGTTCATGCTATGAAGGGGCGGCGAAGGCTGGTTGGAAAATGGGATCTGCAAACTGGGGAGGGGATCATCCGAGCCTTTACCGTTGGCCTGCTGGGTGCCGCTGCCGTGGCCACCCTCATCCTCGTCGGCACCCGGTCCCGCCACCGCACGCGGGTCCGGGACGCCTACAGGCGAGCGCTCACCCCGGAGCAGCTGCGGGAACTGGGCATCTGATCATCTGACGCCCCGATTCCCCCGGCGCGATTCGCTCGCGCGCCTCCGGGAAGGGGTGACCCTTCGGCACAGATCGTCCGTCCGCCGCGGATCAGCCGAAGTAGTCCGTGTTTTTCTCGATGTAGCTCGTCCACTCCTCGGGGACATCCGTGTCCGGGAAGATGGCCTGCACGGGACACTCGGGCTCGCACGCTCCGCAATCAATGCACTCATCGGGGTGGATGAGGTATTGATCCTCGGTTTCGTAGATGCAGTCCACCGGACACACCTCGACGCAACTCGCGTCCTTGGTCCCGATGCACGGCTCCGTGATGATGTATGTCATGGTCCCTCCTGAGACTCGAAGTGTCCCGGGGCGTGGCGCATTGCCGACCTGCTCCCCGCGGGTCCACCGAGCATGATTCCGGCTCCGTATCGCGCTACATGATGCAGGAAGCCAATAGCCGTTGCAAGGACCACGCCCTCTCCGCGGGGCCGCGCTCCCGCCCGGTTGTTCCGTTGTGACCTCACCAGGAGAGGCGGTTCACTTCTGCCAGGTCCGGTCGGCGGCTCCCGCGGCGTGGTTCTCGACCCGGGCCAGCACGAAGAGCAGGTCGGACAGCCGGTTGAGATACCGGAGGATGCCCTCGTCGACCGGTTGACGCGCGGCCAGCGACACGGTGACCCGCTCGGCCCGGCGGCAAACGGAGCGGGCGAGGTGCAGCGTCGCGGCGGCCGGCGCACCGCCCGGCAGGATGAACTTGCGCAACGGGGGGAGCTCGGCGTCGGCTTCGTCCATCCATGCCTCCATCTCGCCGACCCGCTCGACGGGTACCTCGGGCACCTTCGGCCGTTTGCGTCCCTCCGCGGCCGGCGGAAGGGCCAGGGAGGCGCCGATGGCGAAGAGATCGCGCTGGATCCGGACCAGTCGGGCGGCGGTGGCCGGAACCCCGGTCTGGCCGTGGGCGAGCCCGAGGCACGAGCTGAGTTCGTCCACCGTGCCGTACGCGTGCAGGCGGGGATGATCCTTCGCCACCCGCCCGCCCCCCAGCAGGCCGGTTTCTCCCTCGTCCCCTCGTCTGGTATAGATCTTCATCCGCATCCATCGCAGGTCCGTGCCCCGCCTCGCCCGCATCCACGGCAGATTATAATACCGGTGCGCGACCCCTGCTCCGGGCAGAGTTCCGTGAGCCGCACTCCGGGAGGGAGATGTGACGATCGCCGAGCTGGGCGGCCAGCCCGACGCCGTTCGCGAACAGGCCGCGGCGCTGCTCGTGGACGGCTTCGACCAACATCCGCGGGGATGGCGGGACCTGGAGGCAGCCACGGGGGAGGTGTCGCATGTCCTCGGTCGCGGTTTCGCCTTCGCCGCCATCGAGGATGCCCGCCTCCTGGGGTGGATCGGCGGCCTGCCGGAATACGAGGGCCGCGTATGGGAGTTGCACCCGCTCGTCGTACGGCGGGAGCACCGTCTTCGCGGGGTGGGAAGGGCGCTCGTCGCCGCATTCGAGGATGAAGCCCGGCGCCGCGGCGCGCTGACGTTCACGCTCGGCACCGATGATGACGGCGGGCAGACCTCGCTCGCCGGCGTGGACCTCTACGTGGACATCCCGCGTCACATCGCCGCACTGCGGGACCTGGGCAGCCGGCACCCGTTTCTCTTCTATCGCCGCCTGGGCTACGTCGTCACCGGGTGCATGCCGGACGCCAACGGCCCGGGCCGGCCGGACATCTACATGTCCAAGTCGGCCGGGCGGGAAGACCGGCGCCGGCAGCCCGCAGAATAGCTCCCCGCGGACCGGCGAGCCGAGCGGCTTCGGTTACCGCAGCTTGACGGCCTTCCTTATGACCTTCGCCTTGTCGATCAGGCTCGTGGCCTTGTCCACAGCGCCCTCGGCCTCCGGGAGGAGGAGGTCACGGATGTCGAGGAGCGCCTCCAGGTAAAGCTGGTCGCGCTGGAAGGCGAAGTCGAGCCGGTCCATCTCGGCACGGTCGTTCTCCCGTTCGGCCCTGCTGAAGGCGCTGGTGTAGATGGCCTCCAGATTGCCGACGATGCGGCTGCGATCTCTCATCCTGTCTCGACCCGCTTCCGTTCAAGCGCCCGGGCGACCGCCGGCCGGGTGAGAAAATCCCTTATGCCGCGGCGCAGTTCGTCGAAGTGTCCGTGAAAGTAGTGGTCCGCTCCCGGGATGACGACTGCCTGCACCGGATCCCCCAGCTGCCGCGCGAATTCCGCCGCTCGGGCTCCCGAACCGAATTCGTCGCGCTCGCCCTGAACGATGAGCACCGGGCAGCGAGCGCCCGCCAGGAACCCGTAGTCGTGGAGGTCGAAGGCGAGCCCGACGCCGACCATGGCCGCGACGCCCGCGTGGCCGACACCCGCCCTCAGTGCGACCAGCGACCCGAACGAGAATCCGCCGGCCACCAGCGGCAGGCCCGGAAAGATACCCTCGAGGTGCCGTAGCGCGGCGCGCGCGTCCTCGGTCTCGCCGAATCCCCCGCCGTAGGAGCCGGTGCTCCGTCCCACGCCGCGAAAGTTGAAGCGGAGCGCCGCCAGCCCGGCCTCGGTCATGGCCTGAGCCGCGCGGTACACGGCCTTGGTGTGCATCGTGCCCCCGTGCAAGGGATGCGGGTGGCACATGACCGCGGCCCCGCGCGGGGCCTCACGCGGCTGGCGCAGCACAGCCTCCAGCAGGCCGTGCGAGACGGGTATCGGGAGAAAGCCTCCCTTCGCTGCAGGGGGCATGGGGAACCGGTCTGTTCGCATGTCGATCGGGGCGGGGCTATTCTGTTCGCCTGCCGCGAGCCGGGTCAAGGGCAGCCGGAGGACCAGGATCGATGACCGTCGGACCGACCGAGTTGGCGAAAGTGGTAAACCGCATGTACTGGGACTCCGACGAGAGCGTAAACCGGATCGCCGAGCGACTCGATCTCTCCAAGGGCGCCCTCTACGGCATGATCGAGCCGGCGCCCGCCGACCGCACCTGCCCCGATTGCACCTCCCCCCTGAGCTTCGGCAACCGGACGGCACGCGACCGCGGGCTTGCCGAATGCGTCCCCTGTTCCGTTGTCGGGGAGCCGGCGGACCGGGTACCATCCACCGCACTCGCCCCGCACACCCCGGAACCGGCTCCAATCCGCGAGCCCCGGGTATGGAGCGGGCGAGCGCTGGCCGGTTCCCTGCTGCTCGGGGTGGTCGCGGGGGTGCTGATCGCTCGCATACTGCGCCGCCGGTGACGGCGCCGCGCCTTTCCACGCACACTTCAGACAAGATCGGTACGTGACGATGAAGCTGCATCACCCAACGACGCCCGCCGGGAATCGGCTCGCGGCACGGTTTGGTTTCCGGGCCCTGGCCCCGCTCGTTCTCGCGCTGGCGACCGGCTGCGCGAGCGGAGAAGGCGAGGCGAATCCTCCGGCGGAGGGGGAAGCCGCCCAGCCCCTCACCCGGAGTCTCTTCACCACTCCTCCCGAAACGCTCCCCGGGGAAGAGATCGACTTCCCGGGCCTGGGCTTCGACTTCGGCAGCCCGGACGCGACGCTCCGCATCGCGGAACTCAGCGACTTCGGCTGCGGCTTCTGCCGCAAGTTCCACGAAGAGACCTTCCCCGTGCTCCAGGAGGAGTACATCGACGCCGGCACCGTGCTGTGGAAGTACATCCCGATCGTGACCGGGATGTTTCCCCACGGAGACCTGTCGGCGCTCGCGGGAGAGTGCGCGGGAGAGCAGGACGATTTCGAGGGGATGATGGTGCGGCTGTTCGAGGACCAGGGGACGTGGAAGGGCAGCGGCGATCCCATGCCCCACTTCCTCGGCTACGCCGCCGAGCTCGGGCTGAACTCGGAGCAGTTCGAGTCCTGCATCGCCGAGGAGCGGCCGGGAGACCGCATCGCCGACGGCGGACGGGCCGCGCGCGCGCTGGGCCTGCGCGGAACCCCGAGCTTCCTGATCAACGGATTCCCCGTCCAGGGAGCCCTTCCCACGCAGCTCTTCCGCGACATCCTGGACAACGAGCTGGAGGCGCTGGCCGAGGCCGCGGGGTCGGGGGGCTAGCCTCCCGGCCGTCGCTGCACGCGGTCGAGCGGGCGCGCGATGTTCGCCGGCCGCCGGGGTTCCCGGGTGGCCATGTTGAACCGGTCTCCCGGGGCCAGGAAGTAGAAATCGCCGCCGGTGTCGATCTGCGCCCCGGTGTCGTAGATGACGACGTAGCTCTCGCCGATCACCTCGAACTCGTCGCCCTGGACGACGATCGCGGTGTTCTCGTCGATCCCGATGCCCAGCAGCCCGGGCATCGCCTCCATCACCTCGAGCATGTCGAACTGGCGGTTGCGACGCAGCAGGTGCTGGTCGACGCCCACGTTGCGCAGGAAGCCGAACCCCTCCTCGTGGTCTCCCATCATGATGGTGTTGGTCTGCGTGTCGCCGCGGATGAGGTACGACCCCTGGATCGAGGCGCCGGCCGAGGAGCCGCCGATGACGCCGCCGCGCTCGAGCACGCGGTGGAGTTCCTCCTCCGTACGGGTGTCAAGGTATGAATCCGCGATCCGCCACTGCCTGCCGCCCGGGAACCAGACCCCGCCGGCCTCCCGGATCGGCGCCACGAAGGCCTCGCTGTCGGCCTCGGCGCGGTCGTTGGTGTGGATCACCGTCAGGTTGGTCGCGCCCGCCGCGCGGAACTGGCGCAGACCGGGGTAGAACTGGTCGTACTCCGCCGCGCCGCCCGCGGTGGGGATCACGACGATGGGGGCGTCGGCGCCGCCCGCCAGGTCGATGAAGCGGCGCACGATGCCCAGATCCTGCATGGCGCCCCCCACAACGACAAGCGAGCCGTTGGCGGGACCCACCTCCTGAGCCCCCAGAGGCGCCGTCGTGCCCTCTCCGGCGGTCCCCAGGGCGAGCGCGATGGCGATGGCGATCATGGTTGTGCTCCGGTTCATCTGCGACCTCCTGGACCGCGTCCGATTCATGTGGTTTCTGGATGGGTGCCCGGGTTGGCGGGCAACCCCGGACAGGAATCATTCCGCCTTGAAGCCGGTTGCGCCAGCCGCGGGCCGGGTCGGGCAGCACCGTCCTTCGCAGGCGACAAAAGACCCTTCATCCCGGGCTGGGCGTCAGCGCATTGCAATGACACGGCACGGCCAACCCTTGAAGCCTCCGGCACGTTGCGTCGCCGTTTGCTGATAGTTCGCTGATGGCGGGCGACTACTGTTGTGCGTCGCCTCATCTTGCAAAAGGAGCGCCCATGCCCCGCTCAAAGCGCCCCCAATCGCCATTCCTGCTCTTCTCCGTCCCGTACCGGACGCTTGTCCCGCTCACGGCTACGGCCGAGTTTATCGAGCGCGAAAGGGGACTCAGGGGCTCGGCCCTGATCTGGCGTCTGGGGACGCGGGAGCTGGCCGACAACTTGAGGATCGCACGCCTGAGACCGCCGGGCGTCGTCCTGATTCTCATTCTTCCGCCCGCTTCATCGCTGACACCGGAGACGGATCTTCTCCATGTTATCGGGCGATGTAGGCCGACAGCCATCGTCCCTCATCACGAGGACATCGATCCGGGTGACATGAAGTCGCTTATTCGCCGGCCACCGACCGACCTCCCGGTTGAGTTCACCGAGTATCTCGCCTGGAGGGGACTGCGGGTCGACCGCGGCACATGCGACATCATTCGCCGCACCGTGACGCTGGCGAGACACCTCACCACGATCGCCAGCCTGTCCCGGACGATCTACCTGTCGCGCCGCGCACTGGGTCGCCGCTTCGTGTCGAGAGGGCTGCCGGTACCTTCGCACTGGCTGCAGTTCTGCCGGATTCTGCACGCGGTCCTCCGGCTGCAGAACTCGTCGCAGAGCCTGCACTCCGTCGCCTGTGGCCTGGGTTACCCCGACGGCTTTGCGCTGAGCAATCAGATGAAGCGGCTCATCGGAGTTCGGCCCTCGACAGCCCGACGTTGTCTGGGATGGGAGTGGCTGATCGAGTGCTGGTTGCAGAAGGAGAAGGCGACCGGAGCGTTGACCCACGACTTGCGCAGCGGCTCAGCGAGCAGATCGGCCCGCGCGTTCCAAGCCCATCGAGATCCGGCCCGAAGAGCCAGGAAGCTGGCAGTTCGACGGTCGGCCTCCAAGTGACTCCAGCAGCATCGAAACAATGTCAGAAAAGCCTTTCGGGCCGGGACACATGCAAGCCCACCAAGGCAATCCCCGCCCAATTTTTCGTTTGGTGACCTTCGGCGGTCCCGCGTTGTACGCCGGCACCAGGCATCTTGCGCTGTCTCCCCTCAGAGCGGCTTTGCTCAGCCTGCTCGCGACCGCGCCGGACGGCGTGTCGACAGCGCGCGCCATCAGTCTGCTCTGGCAGCCTGCGCCTTCCCGTCGGCTCAGACACCGCATCAGCCAGCTCATCTATTCGCTGAACCGGGAGTTTGCCGAGCCGCTGGTTGTCAGGAAACATGACCGCCAATACCTGAGCGCGGCGATTGCCACGGACTACAGCATCCTCCTGGGGGGGATCTCGGACGAGCACCTGGTCGAAGCTGCTGAACTGTGCGAACGAGGGTTTCTCTCGGAACTGACCAGGTCCCCCTCGAAAGCGTTCTCGCAATGGCTGGACGAAACAAGGCTCCAGCTCCGGTCCCGGATCCGAAAGGATGCCGTGACACACTGGACCCGCCTGGCCGGCCAGGGCCGCTGGCATCGGGCCGCTTACCCGGCTCGAGCCCTGGTTTCGTTCAATCCGTATGACGAGCGGGCCCTTCGGATGCTGATTCGGGCCGAGGCGATGTCCGGAAAGGTAGGCGAGGCGGAGGCGGCCTTTCACAATTTCGTGGAAAGGTCCGAGATGGGTAACTCGGAGTGGTCCCCAAATGCGGCGACGCTGTCGCTGGTCAGCCACCTGCATGACATGCGCGGGCAGGCCGGCACGAAGCCCGCTTCCCGACCGGTGGACGGTCAGCCCCTGACCGGGCGTACCGAGGAGCTGGCTGCGATCCTGGGGGCTTTACTCCCTCGTCCCGGAGACGGGTTGCGCGTGGTCGTGTTGCGCGGCGAGCGCGGAATCGGAAAGACGCGGCTCGCAGAAGAAGCCCTCGCCCGGGGCCTGCTGGCAGGTATCCGAGCCATTCGCAGCCAAGCGAGGAGCCGCAGACAGGTCTCCTTCCTGGACACCCTCCTCGACGCGCTGAGGTCCTCCGATCTCGACGCCGAGATCAACCAACTGGCGGAACCCTGGCGCGGCATCATCCAGAGACTGCTGTCAAGGTCCCCCAGCGGTACGGAATCATCAGCCGAACCGGGTGCGGCCGTGGCCGGTCGATTCAACCGGCGGTGCCTTGAAGCAGTCTGGCGGTTGCTCATGGAGGTCACCCGGAACAAGCCCACCATCCTCTTCATCGATGATTTCCAGTGGGTTGATTCGGATTCGATGGCGGGTCTGCAGTACGTTCTGGAGCGATGGCCCTCCCTCCCTTTGGCTGTCATGCTCGCGACCCGGACCGACAGGCTGCGTGAGAAGGACTCCGTCAGCCGGCTGCTGGGTGGTTCCCTGATGCGATACGAGCCGAGCGAGTTCTTTCTCGGCGAACTCAGCAGGAGGGCTGCCGCCGGCCTGGTAGACACCATTTCCGATGGCCGGATCGAGGCGGAGGTGCGGGACCAGATCGTTGAGCTGAGCGGCCAGAACCCGTTCTTCATCGTGCAACTCGCCCGTCAGGCCGGCTCGGGCCAGCGCCTGCCGAACCTCGATCCGGGCGATTTCGTGCCGGTCCCGAAGTCCATCGCCAGAGTCTTCGCGGACCGCCTGACCGAGTTGGATGACGACGGCGAACGTGCACTTCAGCTTCTCACCGTCCTTGGGCGTCCCATGGGGGTCGACACGTTGTCCGAATTGTCCGGCAGGTCGCACGACTCGTGCCTGCAGGCGCTCGACCGGTTGCAGCAGTCCCGGCTGGTCGAATGGGACTCGCGCGGGTTTGTTGCACGCTACGAACTCATCCTCCATACGGTCTACGATCGAATGAACGTCGCGCGGAGGGCATGGGTCCACGGTCGCGTTGCTGCGCATCTGGAGGGTGTGAACACCCCGGCGACTTCGGCGGAACTGGCGATGCACTATCACCATGCCCGTATGCGGACTCACGCGCTCCGGCACGCCCTGGCCGGAGCCAGGGTCGCGGAGAAAGCGGGCGCCTTCGCGGAGGCCGCCAAGCTCTTCTCCCTCGCGAGGGAAGACACCGACGATCCGCGGACCCGCGGCCGGATCGCCACCCGCGTCGCTCGTCTTCACTACGTGTGCAGGGACATCGTGGAGGGACCGGCGTGTTTGACCGAGGCTGCGTTTCAGCTTCGAAACTCCCAACGCCTCGAGAGCGCCCTGGTTGCCGACCTCCTGCGCGTCGATCTGCTCGCGAGCAAGGGCTCCCGGTCTGCGCGAGAGGCGGCAGCCGGCATCCGTGAACTCGGACGCACCGCCGAGGAGCAGAGGCATTGGAAGGCGGCCGCCAAGGCTATCGAACTCGAACTCCGCATCCACAGAAGAGAAGGACACGGCCCTGAGGCGGACGGGGTCGCCGCTCACGCCAGAGCGCTGCTGGAGCGTGTTGCACCGGAGTCACGGGGCCCCCTGCATGTCAGCCTCGCACTCCATCATCAGGGTGACTTCGATGCCGGGCTGGGGCATGCCCGCGAAGCCATCGCCATCGCCCGCCGGAAGCGCTCCCCGGATGAACTGCTGCAGGCCCTGGTGCCGCTCGTTGCGATTCAGGGCGTAAGGGGACTCATGGCCGATCCGGAGGTCACCTCGGCGGCGGCGGAGGGGGAGAAGCTGCGCGGGAGCCGCGACGATTTCGTCGATCACTACAACCTGTTCGTCAGTGCAGGTACCGGATACCGCGCGATCGGACGCCTCGACGAGGCAAGGAACTGGCTTGCCAAGGCCGGGCCGCTGCTTGCCGGGGTGAACGTCTGCGAAGCGCATGTTTCCCTGGAATGCAAGATGGGAGAGCTGGCGCTGGAGGCGAGGGATTGGGACCTGGGCGCCGCACATTTTGCTCGGGCCCGGCAACTCTGGATGCCTGGAATGGGGCGTCATCTGGGGATCATCAGCCATGCGGGCGCCAGCCTGACCGCGCTGCGCACGGGCGAAGTGTCGATAGCCCGCGAGATGGCAGACGACACCCCCGAACCGCCAGCAAGCTGGTTCGAGGATCCGTGGGTGTTCGCGTTGTTCAAGGCCCGCGTGTGCGAGTGGAGGAGCGCCGTCGGTGCGGGTGCGGACGCCATCAGCGACATCGCGATGCTCATCGAGGCAACTCAGCCGGCCCATTGGGCGCGGCTCAAGTTCGAGGAGGCGCTCCTGCGGCTACGACATTCGCTCCCCCAGCGATACGAGGTCACGGAAACGGCCGCGGAAGCGGCAGCCGACCTGGGGATCGATCGCTGGGTCAGGCTCCTGAAGGCGGCACGACGACGAGCACGCTGGCTGGCGGTTGGTGGTTGAGCCGGAGTCCCGTTGCCGGGGTGCGCGGGCCAGACCGTCGCGACCGGTTACGCGCCGGTCGTCCCATCCCGCCATTCCGTCGCCCGAGGTCTTCCGCTTGCTTGTACCATGCCGCCGACGCACAGCAAGCTGATCCACGACCGGTCTCGCCGGAGCCTCCGGACCGTCTACGCCGACCTCGTCCGCGAGGCCAGGCACATCGATGCGGCCGTCGATCGGATCCGGCTCTCCGGCATCGATCTCGCGTACAAAGACCTGGACTCGGTGGAAGAACTGCGCGTCCTCACCACCGAGATCAATGCGGCAACGCTCAAGTTCGAGGCCGAGGCGATCCTGGCCGATCCCCAACGCAGCGACAATCTGAGTGTCGTCGTGCGCCTGCTCACCGAAGAGCGCCTCCGGGTCCGTTGCGCGCCCCTCCTCGACTGGGCGCCCAACTTCTCCGTCTTCGTCGATCCGCAGGGACGCTGCGATCTGCTTCTGGGCGTCCACTGGTTCCAGATTCCCTACCCCTCGCGCGGGCCGGCCCTCGCCGTGGTGCACGGGGGCGGGGAGGCTGACGGCGTGCGGGCGCGATTTCAGGAGATGTGGGACCTGGCGCACGACATTGGTCCGGCGTTGCGCGGCGTCTTTGAGGCCGCCGCGCACGCAACTTGACACGCTGACGGCCTTGGGGTACGGTTGCTGGCTACTGCAGGCGGTCTTCCGGCGTAGCTCAGTTGGTAGAGCAGGTGGCTGTTAACCACCGGGTCGCAGGTTCGAGTCCTGCCGCCGGAGCTGGAGAATCTTCCGAGGTCGATACGGGCGTCCGCGAGGCCCCGGAGGGCACCTGCCTCCGGGGCCTCGTCATGTCCGGCTCTGACGGGCTGGCGGGTGCGTTGGCCGAACCCCGGAACCACAGCGACCCGGGCCTGCGCGTCCTTCAGGGCCGGTAGCTGAAGAGCAGCGATCCGCTGTAGCGCTCGAAATAGGCGTCGCCGATCTCGGTCTCCGCCCGGGTCCAGCCGATTTGGAAGCGGCCGTCGACGGTGTCGGTGAGCTGCCGGCTGACGCCTACGTACACCCGCGACGCATTGTCCGCCTCTTCGCCCGGAATCAGACGGATGAACTCCGTTTCGGTCAGGTAGTCCTTCGCGGTAAGCACCGCCGTGATATGGGTCCTCATGTCCGCGGGCATGGGGATCGACACGACGGTGTTTACCGAGACGGCGTTGTATTCCGTCCGGCTCGCATTGGATCTGTTGATCGTGCCCCGGATGCCGACCTCCGCGGTGACCCCCGGCGACTCGAACCCATCCGAAGATTCCAGCCCGTCATACCGCCACAGCGCACCCACCTGATAGGCCTGGTCCCGGCGGAAGGGATCAGGTTCATAGCGAGTGCCCTGTTTCGGATATCGGAATTCGGTGAACGATCCGTAGAAACGCATCGTCAACCGCGCCGTGTTCCACATCCGTGCCTGCGCGGCACCCAGTTCGAACCCGATCTTGTTGCGGTCGAGCAGATCGAGTTGCGGCACGATTTCCTGAGCGTTGTAATCGGCCCGGCCACCCTCGACACTCACATCCCAGAAGGTCCCGCCTATTTCCCGTGTCTGGAAGAGCGCCGACCCTTCGTAGTTCGTGTAACCCGGCTCCAGGAACAGGGGAGTGGGCGTGCGGTCAGCCACATCGCGGCCTCCTGCCCGCCCGCTGAACTGCAGGACGCCGTGGTTCGTCGTTGTGCGGAACACGGCGTCGAGGACCCCGCTCGAAACACGGGGCGCATAGTCGCGCAGTTTGAAGCCGTACGCGTCGAACTGCCGGACACCGCCATCCAGTGTGACGGTGAGGCCGTCGAACCCGTTGGCGTTCGAGTTCAGAACGGCTCGGACCCCAAGTTCGGCGCTCGTCGCCCAGGCCTGATCTACGCTGTCGACCACGGCGAGCGTCACGGACGGTATCCCTCCGCCATACCGTTCCACATGCGTCCCGCCGGTAAAGACCAGGTCGGTCACGCGCGCCTGTGCGGAGAGTGTCGTACCCCATCCGGTACCCATGAGGACGACGAGGGTCGCGATCCGCGTGGAACAGCTCATGCGGTGTGCTCGCCCCCGATGCGCTGGAGAAACTCTTCCGCTCGCGCCCTGGCGATGTCTCGTCTCTCGATCACGAACTCCCTGGATTGTTGCAGTCGCTCGAGACGCTGCGACAACTCCTCGCTGCCGATCAGGTCCTCCGCATTGTTGGATGTCGCCTCTGGTCCCACGGGCACACGAAGGTCGCCGAAGCGGGAGAGATCCGCTCCGAAATCCCGCACCATGCGCGCATGACGCTGCCGCTGCTCGAGCAAGTCGATCTGGGCATCGATGTCGAGCAACAGCAGGTCATGACGTCTCGCATGCAGCTCCAGCAAGTCCGCCTTGGCCCGGATTTCGTCCCGGGTGTCGCCGGGGTCGATGTTGATCTCAGGGAACGGATCGTCGTCGATCTCGATGGGGCGTTCAAGCTGGTCGGCGTCGTCGTTCAGGAGGGCGATCCGGCGACCGATGAGGTCGCGCGCGCGCGCATCAGGGGCCTGTGCAAGCTCCTCGACCAACTCGTCCAACTCGTCCAGTACGCTTGACAGGTAGGAGCGCCGGGCCTGTTCCAGCTGGCCCGCGGCGTCGTCGAGATCCCTGTTGCTCTGTTCCAGCTCGCGCGCCTGCTCCTGATAGATCGCCAGAGCATGCTCGTACCGGGCCTGATCGCCGGACTGCCGAGCCTCGGTCACCTCGTCGAGAGCGTCGTCGAGGAGGTCGCGCTCGAGATCGCGGGCCCGGAGGGCGGCGTTGTAGGCACTCTCCGCCGCGCGATAGGCGGACCGCTCCACATCCTGCGATTCGGCGGCGGAGGGAAGGGCGGCGCACAGACCCGCGGCCAGGGCCACCAGGCGGAGCAGTCCCGCCGGCTTCCGTCCTTTGCCCTGTGCGGCCGATGGGGCCATGACCCGCCTCGGTTCAGGCGTCTATACCGTACTTCTCAAGCTTGTAGTAGAAGGCGCTCGACTTCAGTCCCAGCAGTCTGGCCGCCTCCGCCTTGACTCCTCCGGCCCGCTCGAGAGCCTGCCTGAGGAGCTTCTCCTCAATACCCTCGACCACCTCGTTCAGGTTCTTTCCGCCCTCGGGCAGGTCGTCCGGCCGGGACACGATGTCTCCCGCGTTCATCGCAGGCAGATCCCCCGCATCGATCGTGGGACCGTCCGCAAGCAGGAGCGCCCGCTCGATCACGTTCTCGAGCTCGCGAACATTTCCCGGCCACGCGTAGCTGCTCAGCCTGTCCATCGCCTTCGCCTCGACCCCACCGACGCCGGAGTTGGTGCGTTTGCGCAGCTTTGCAATGAAGTGGTCCACCAGGAGCGGGATGTCCTCGACACGGTTCCTCAGGGGCGGCAGCACGATCGGGACGACATGCAGGCGGTAGAAGAGGTCCTTGCGAAAGTCCTCGCTGGCCAGGAGTTCCTCCGCGGGAGTGTTGGTTGCCGCAATGATGCGGACATCCACGGGAATCGTCTTCTCTCCCCCCACGCGCTCGAGTTCCCTTTCCTGGATCACCCGCAGGAGCCTGACCTGGGTCATGGTGGAGATCGTGGCGATCTCGTCGAGAAAGATGGTCCCGCCGTCCGCGAGCTCGAAGCGCCCCCGCCGCCTTCGGTCCGCACCGGTAAACGCACCTTTCTCGTGCCCGAACAGCTCCGAGTCCAGCAGGCTCTCCGCGAGGGCTCCGCAGTTTACGCGCACGAAGGGGCCGTCCCGGCGCGATGAGCTGGCGTGAATGGCGCGGGCTACGAGCTCCTTGCCCGTGCCGGACTCTCCGTAGATCATGACCGTCGACTCGCTGGGAGCCACCCGGCCGATCCAGTCGTACACCCGCTTCATCGCCGGAGCTTCGCCGATGATCTGCCCGTAGCGGGCCTCGGTCTGCTCCTTCAGCGAAGTGTTCTCGATCCGCAGCGCCACGTTCTCCCGGCGCAGTTCGTCGCGCTCTTCCCGCTCGCGCAGCAGGCGGCCCACCTTGACCGCGAACTCCTCGGGAGAGAACGGTTTTGTGATGAAGTCGACCGCCCCCAGCTTCATCGCCTCCACGGCCCTGTCCACGGTGCCGAAAGCCGTGATCATCATCACATCGGTCTCCGGGGCCTGAGCCCGCACCTGGCGGAGCACCTCGATGCCGTCCATGCCGGCCATTCGCAGGTCGGTGACGACCAGCTCGGCGCCATGCTCGCTGAGCAGATCCAGACCCTGCCTGCCATTCTCGGCCGAAAAGGTCCGGTGGCCGTGCTTGCGCAGCAGCAGCTCGAGGCCTTCGCGGATGGCATCGTGATCGTCGATAATCAGCACTCGCGCCATGGCACCAGATGGACGGGCCCGCTGGGGGCGGTGGAAGGAAGGCCGACACGGGACGGAGGGCCGAGGCGCGCATGGCCTGGAGCCCGGGATGCGCGCGCCGCTCGATCCCCGGGCGAGCCGGCGGCAAGCTCTTGACGGGCGCAGGCTCTAGCGGGCATTCGCTTCACTTCGCGCGACCGGGAACACCTCCGAGCCGGGCAAATATAGACGGAACTCCGCGCCATTCCCAGCAGCGCCGTCGCCCGAGACCAGTTCGACCCTGCCTTCGTGGGCCCGTGCCACGCCGGCCACGATCGCGAGCCCCAGGCCCGCGCCCCTTTCCTTGCTGGTGACGAAGGGCTGGAAGATTCGTCCCCTCAGTGATTCCGGCACGCCCGGCCCGTTGTCGCGCACGGATACGATGACTTCGCCGTTGCTGAACGCACCCTTGAGCCAAACCCGGTCACCGGCTTCGGCCGCGTTGCGCAACAGGTTCAGCACCAAGCGCTTGACCTGCCCGGAATCCGCCACCACCTCCAGCTGCGCATCCGGCAGCTCGACCTCGAGGCTGCCTCCCCTCGACTCGAGCTCCGTCGCAACCAGCTCGGCCGCTTCCCTGAGCGGAGCCCGGATGTCGTGCAGCGTCGGCTGCGGCGCCCGGGGGCGAGCGTACACGAGAAAGTCGGTGATGATGCTGTTGAGGGCATCCACTTCCGCCTGGATCTTGCGGAAGAGCTGAGCCCGTTCCTTCGGGTCGGCGCTGTCCGCCGCGATGGCCGAGAAGAGCTTCAGCCCGCCCAGAGGATTCCGGATCTCGTGAGCTACCTGAGCGAGCATGAGCCGGAGTTGCTCGTCCCGCTGGATGATTCCCAGGCGCATGCGCTCCATCGCCCGCGAGAGACGGCCGATCTCGACGCCCTCCTCCACTTCGATCGACCGCGTGATGCGGCCCCGCTGGATACGAAGCGCCACCCTGCTGAGCCGCTCCAGAGGCTTGGCGATGCGGGCGGCCAGGCCGATGGCGACGAGAACCGAGAGCACGACCGTGATCGCGGAAGCGAGGAGGACCGACCTCCGCAGCCTGGCCAGGGGAGCGAGGTAGTCCGCGCGCATGAGCACGGCGAGGGCGACGTCGGATTCGTTGTCGGATTCCTCCAGCCGCGCGAAACCGTACTTGTAGAAGCGACCGTCCCTTCCCTCGAAGAGCGGCGAGGTCGCCGATCCCTCCTCCCACAGTGCGCTCAGGTCGTAGGCGGAGAAAATGAGGACGGAGGTCCCGATGATCGGAAGGGATTCGGCCGACTCGGTCGACACGATGGCCGTATAGGAAGGGGGCTGTTCAATGGTTCCTCCTCCCCCCGGTACCGCGCCTTCCCCGGGAAGGGCCGGAGTCTCGCGGCGAATGATCCAGGCAGCGTCCACATATCCGCGGTCGACCAGACTGCGCAGGCGGTCGTACGCCTCCCTCCAGAAGAAGGTCTCTTCGTCTCCGCGGCCGAGAAGGAGCAGATTGGTTGCGTCCAGCCCGGTTTCCGCCGCCACGCCCGCGGTGACCTGGAGCTTGTCGTCCAGTTCCTCCTCGAGCGCCCGGTCGGTGACCGAGAATGCCATCCAGCTGCTGGTCGCCGTGAAGATGACCGCGAAGGCGACCAGGACCAGCACGTACAGGCGTCGAAGCGGCACTCTCGCGATCTCCTTTTGCGGTTGAGCTCCGGCTCAGGAGCACACTCTCCGGTTTCGCCCGGCCGACGACCTCGGTTCACAGCCCACAGGGCACCCGCTCCAGCGCAACTTCGCTGAATTGAATCGCCGATCCCGTCCGTGGCGCAATGACGAGGTGGAAGGGAGTTTCAACCACCGCCGCCGGCGAACAGAAATCACCGGGGGCGAGTTCCACGAGGTGAATGATCGCACCCTCCGTGGCAACGATGCTCCTGATCTCGAGGATGCTCCCCGCCTCCTGGCGGGCGCCATCCGCCGCGACCACCACCATATCCGCCTTCCAGTCGATGTCGGGCAGGGATGCCCCGCCGGCGTGCCGCCGCCAGAAGTCCCCCCACCCGGCAGGTGCATCGTCCTCGTCCGGCCCTCCGAAGAACACCCGTGAAACCAGTGCCCGCTCACCGGGCTTCGCCCCCTGGTCGAGGGTTGCGAACGGTATGCTCTGGTGGTAGACGCTGGTGGCGGAATCTCCAAGGGTGCGGTCGTGCACCAGCCTGGACACCTGGATCACCCGACTGGCGTGTATGTCGGGCCCCGAGCCGGCGGGATTCAGCGATCCGAGGGGGCCCTTTGCACAGCGGGTCCAGCTCCTCTCCTCGCCCCGGATTTCGTCCTGGATGCGAAGGGTTACGCGGGCCTCGCCGTCACATGGCGGGTTCAGGTTCGGATCGAGATCCTCGATGAACAGATCCAGACCGGCCGCGCCGTGGATCTGGGTGACCAGGGTGGCGTAGGATGCGGTGAACGCGGCCGGAAGCCCGGGACTCCGCGTGGTGGTCTCGCTGCCTACCACCCCCCGGTAGGCGATCGACTCGAGAAGTTGCCAGGCGCCGGTCGATCGCCAGGTCAGCGTCTGACGCAGTTCTCCCCTGCCGGGTGACGGGAGAAGCTGCTGCGGAGTCACGACCTCCACGACCAGCTGGCCCGACTGGCCAAAGCGCAGCATGGGTGGCGCCACGCCGTTTTCCCCGCACGCGGATACCGCGGCCGTCGCCATGGCCGCCCAAACCCATGGACCTCCAAGCTTTCTCCTCACACCGATGCCTTCGTCAGCCCCTTCGCTGATTTGACGATGCCGAACCGGCAGCACCAATATACCGCGCTGCCCGCCGTCCGTCCTGCTGCCCCGCCGCCGCGGACGTGCGCACGTGAACGTTCCCCGGGCCTTCGCGCCAAGGAGCCGCATGGACACCCGCGACCGCCTGCTTGCCCTGCTGATCAAGCGGTCTCTCCGGGTTGGCCGCTTCACGCTCGCCAGCGGCATCCGCTCGACCTACTACGTAGACGCGCGAGCGACGACGATGACCGCCGAGGGACAGGCGCTCGTCGGCCGGGTATGCCTGAGTTACCTGCGGCGCGCCGGTCTGGATCCCACACACGTCGGCGGTCTTACGATGGGCGCCGACCCGATCGCCTACGCCATCGCGCGTCAGAGCTGGGAGGAGCACCGGCCCATGGACGCGTTTTCCGTCCGCAAGGACGCGAAGGAATACGGCACCCGGCGCAGGGTCGAGGGCGGGCTTCCGACGGATGCGCGCGTGGTGGTCATCGAGGATGCCATGACCACCGGCCGGAGCACCCTCAAGGCCATCCGGGCGGTTGAGGACCACGGCGCCCGGGTTCTCGCCGTCCTCGCACTCGTTGATCGTGAGGAAGGAGCCCGGGCGCGCATCGCGGCCGAAGGCCATGCGGTGACAACCGTGTTTCCCGCGAGCGAACTCCTCGCCGCTCGCAAGGAACTGGCCGGCTCAGAGATGCCACCGGCGCCGGTCTAGCCCCCATCGACCCCCGCCTTCGGGCCCATCACCGAACGGGTCAGTCGAGCAGCCGGAGGGGCATCACCAGGCAGAGGTAGTCGATCGCGTCCCCGTCCTCCGCGGGCACCGGCTCGACGGTTGCCGCACGTTCCGGCGCCTTGAACGCCAGCCGAACTTCATCCGTGGGCATGTGCTGAAGCACCTCGATCAGATAGCTGGCGTTGAACCCGATATCGAGGTCGTCGCCCTCATATCCGAGGTCCACCTCATCGTAGCCCTCGCCCAGATCGGGAGTACTCACGCTCAGGTTCATCCGGCTACCGGAAAAGCTGAGCTTGATGCGGTGCGTCTGGTCGCTCGCGACAACATCCATCCGCTTGACGGCGGCGAGCAGGCTGTTCTTGTCGACGACCGCAAACTTGTCGTTGTCCCTGGGGATTACCTGCTTGTAGTTCGGGTAGGTGCCGTCGATCAGCCGGGTATAGACCTCGGTCGGCCCTGAACGGAAGCCGAGAAAGTTGCCATCGCGGCCCAACTCGAGTTCATCCCCTTCACCGAAAAGCCGCTGTACCAGCCTCAGTGCCGAGGGGGGAACGATGAGGTTCGAGGCGGCCGGCCCGGACGACTCGGTCTTCACCGCCATCCTCGCAAGCCTGTGCCCGTTGGTCGCCACCATTCGCATCTCGTTGCCGCGCAACTCCCAGAGCACTCCACTCAGGATCGGCCGGCTCTCCTCGCTCGATACCGCAAACGACGTGTTGCGGATGAGCGACAGGAGATCGCCCCCGGAGGTAGTCCATGCCTGATCGAAGTCCAGGTGGGGCGACGACGGAAAATCGTCCGCCGGCAGACCGTTGAGCTTGAAACGGCTCTTGCCGCAGACCAGCTCCATCTGGCTGCCCAGAGTGCCGACCAGCACCGGGCGGTCGGACAGCGCCCGCACGATCTCCTGGATCTTCTTGCCCGGGACCGTCAACGAACCTGTCTCCTGAACCTCCGCGGCTACGCGGGTCCGAACGGTGACATCCAGGTCCGTGGCCGTGATCCAGAGGCCCTCTTCGGTTGCATCGAAGAGAATGTTGGAGAGAACCGGCAGCGTGGTGCGGGCTGGAACGGATTGGGAGACTGCCGTGAGTCCCTGGTACAGGTTCTGCCGAGTCAGGGCAAGTTTCATCTGGTTCGGATCCTAAGAGATGGAGTTGCGGTCTTGAGGGAATCCACGAGAGGAAGTTCGAGTTCTACCCTTGTATCACAAGAAAGTAGTAGTAGTAGAGGCTGTGGAGTTGTAGACAACGCCTCGCCTCTGCCCGGGTAACCTGGTTCTCCCCAAGGGTCTCGGGAATGGAGGGATGCCGTGGATTGCGGATGCAAAAGAGCATCTGGTTTTCCATGAATCCACAGCGGGGGCTGAGGGAGCGGAGCAAGCCACGCCGTTTCCCCTGTTTTCCCCACCCGTTTGAACATGTATTTCAGGCCCCTCCCGCGAGAACCTGCTCGCGCAGGCGGGAGACGCGGTTGGCGAACTCCTCGTCCGTCTGCAGATCCCGATCCACCTTTCTGATCGAGTGGATCACGGTGGAATGATCCCGTCCCCCGAACGCCGCGCCGATCCTGGTAAGGGGCAGGTCGAGGATTTCCTTGATCAGGAACATGGCGACCTGGCGGGGCACGGTGACGTCCCGGGTACGCCGCTTCGAGACGAGGCCTGCGGGTTCCACCCCCCAAGCCGCCGCGGTGGCGTTCAGGATGTCGGCTGTCGATGTGGGCGGGGATGGAGCGAGGGTTGGGATTCGCGATTCCTGTAGCGCTTCGTGCGCGAGCCCGAGCGTGATTTCCTGATTCGTCAGGGACGAGAAGGCGAGCAACTTGATGATCGCGCCTTCCATCTCCCGGACCGACGAGGTACACGAACGGGCCACAAGGTCGATCACTTCGTCTTCCAGAAAGAGCCCGTCGGCGGCGGACTTCTTGCGGACGATCGCGATCCGGGTTTCGTAGTCCGGGGGCTTGATGTCGGCCACCAGACCCCACGCGAACCTCGACACCAGTCGTTCTTCGAGCCCGGACAGGCTGCTGGGCGCGCGGTCGCTGGTGAGAACAATCTGCTTCTGTGCGTCGTACAGGGCGTTGAAGGTGTGAAAAAACTCTTCCTGTGTGCGCTCCTTACCCTCCAGGAAGTGGATGTCGTCGACGAGCAGGAGGTCGATATGCCGATAGCGCCGACGGAAACCGGGCGTCGCGCCCTCCTGGATGGATGTGACCAGTTCGTTGGTGAACTGCTCGGTGGGGACGTATGCGATGTGCGTCTGCGGAGCGTGCTGTTGCAGGTAGTTGCCGATCGCATGCATGAGATGGGTCTTTCCCAGCCCCACCCCTCCGTAGACGAAAAGGGGGTTGTACATGCGGGCCGGTTTCTCGGCGACGGCGCGGCAGGCGGCGACCGCAAGCTGGTTGTTGTTGCCCACGACGAAGCGGTCGAAGGTGTAGCGTTCGTTCAGTTTGTCGGAGGGGACCGTCGGCTTTGACTCGGAGATGCTGGACCGATACGGGGGCGAGGAGTAGGCAGGAGCATCTGCGGCCAGGGCAAAGGCCGCGGGCGCGGCGAGTGGGGCCGACGACCGGTAGGATACCGACAGGGGACGTCCCAGCCGCTGCTCGATGCTTCTGCGGAGAAGCGCGCCGTACTTGTCCTCGATCCACTCCACATGGAACTGGCTCGGGGCCTCGACCAGCAACTCGTCGTCGGAGAAGCCGACCGCCTCGGTGCCGGCAAGCCAGGTCTGGAAACTCTGTTCCGGAAGGTAGGCCCGCGCGGCCGCCAGGGCGTGAGCCCAGATCTCGGAGGCAGACAGTTCCATCGAGGACGGAATGAGGGAGGAGAGTCGAGACCGGGGCTTGTGCGGAAAGCCCCCGGGGCAGCGAAGGGTGCAACGGTACCCCGGGAGTGTGGAAAAGTCAATCGCGGCAAGCGCGCCTGCGTTTCCGGGCGGCTACGGTCCAGTTCGGATGGCGGGGTACGCCGGGGTTGACGGGCCGCGCGGATTTCCGGTAGGTTCCTCGCCCGTCCCGCGTTCGCCCGGCGGTTGGTACGACTCGCTCGACTGGATGCGGGTGGTTCCTTTCACGAACGTTCCTCATGAAACCGACATACAGACCACGGAATCGAAAGAGAAAGAACACCCACGGATTCCGCGCCCGAATGAGCACGCGGGCAGGCCGCAAGACGCTGTCGAGGCGGCGGAGGAAGGGGCGCCACAGGCTGGTCGTGGAGGTCGGCTCGAAGTAGACGGCGCAGCCGCCGCCGAGCCGGGGCTTCCAACCGAAGTATGCTTTACTCCTTTGAGACGAATTCGGCGCTCCGGCGAGATCCGGGGGTTGTTGAGGCGGGGGAAGCGAAGGAGGACGTCCGAACTCGACGTCTTCCTCGCGGCTTCCGCCACTTCTTGTGCACGCTTCGGGGTGATCGTGCCCAAGCACGGACACGCGATTGTGGATCGCAACCGTTTGCGGCGTCGGCTGCGTGAGATCGGACGACTCGAAGTGCTGCCGCGGCTGGACACCCACCCTCGGGATCTGGACTTCCTGGTCAGGGCCAGACAGGAGGCGTACCAGGTGTCGTTCCAGCGGCTCAGGAATCAACTGGTGAAGCTGACCGAGGAGCTACTCTGAAGTTCTTGCTGAGCGGCATTCGCTTCTATCGGGCGGCCATCTCTCCGTTGACGCCGCCTGCCTGTCGCTTCGTGCCCAGTTGTTCGGCCTACGCGCTGGAAGCGCTTGAGCGGCATGGAACCCTGCGCGGCTGCTGGCTGACGCTGCGGCGGCTCTGCCGGTGCCACCCCCTTGGCGGGAAGGGGTTCGATCCGGTGCCTCGAGGACACGCGCGATGAGACCGGAACTTCGCTTCGTCCTCGCCATCTTCCTGATGATCGGCGTCCTGTTCGGAACCAACCTGCTCTTTCCGCCTCCCCCGGCCCCGGAGGCGCCGGTGCCCGCAGCGGTGGAGAGCGAGCCCCGGGCCGGGGAGCTGACGGAACCTGCGGCCACGCCGATCACCGGGATTGCGACCGCGGCCGTGCCGGATCCCCCCGTAGTGCCGGAGCGCCGGATCCGCGTCCGGGGACCGCTCTACGAGTTCGAGTTCAGCAACTACGGGGCACAGTTGCATTCCGCGATACTGCCGGGATTCCGGTCGTTCGCGGATGACGGTCCGGTACAGCTTCTCCTGCGCAACGGGCCGGGCGCGCTCGGCAACCGGGTCGCGGTCGCCGGAGATACGCTCGATTTCTCCGCGGTGCCTTTCGAAGCGTCTCCTGCGGAGGGGCTTACGCTGGTCGAGGGAGATGATTCGCAGGAGCTGAGCTTCACCTTCCGGAGTCCCGACGGGGCAACCGGCTTCGAAATCCGATACCGCTTCGATCCCGACTCCTATCTGATCGACGTCCGCGGGCGTGTCCTCGGCGTCGATCGAGGTCTTCTGCTTACGGACCTGGGTCAGGGACTGGCGTTCAACGAAGCGCGCCCCGCCGATGACGAGCAGGCGCTGGCCTACGTGGTCAACCACACCCAGGACGGGATCCGGCAGCGGCCGCTCAGGAATTTCGAGGAAGATCGGGTCGAGGACGGCCCGCTGCTGTGGGTGGCGCTCAAGAGCAAGTACTTCCTGGCGGCGATGCTGGCCGGGGACGATTGGGAAGCGGAGCGTTTCCTGGGCGGGGTCTTCGCGCGGCGCCCGGTCGACCTGTACGGCGGGGAGGAGCCGCGGGTATCGGTAACCGCGGCGCAGAGTCTCCTGCCCGACGATTCATTCGCCTACAGGGTCTACCTGGGGCCGCAGGACTTCACCCGGCTGAGGGCGATCGGCGCCGACCTGGAGGACGTAAATCCGGTCGGATGGAGGTGGCTGCGGCCCGTCATCCAGCCGTTCGCAGCGATCATCACCACGATCCTCATCTACCTGCACAACCAGTTGGGCTGGGGCTATGGATGGGTGTTGATCCTGTTCGGGGTCATGATGCGCGTCGTGCTCTTTCCGCTGAACCAGAAGGCCATGCGAGCACAGCTGAGGAACACCGCCGTCGCGCCCATGGTCAAGGAAATCCAGGCCAAGTACAAGAACGATCCCGAACGGCAGCAGAAGGAGATGATGAAGCTGTACAGGGAACACGGATTCAATCCGCTGGCCGGATGCGTTCCCATGCTCATCCCCTTCCCGGTGCTCATCACGCTCTTCTTCGTCTTCCAGAACACCATCGAGCTTCGCGGCGTCTCCTTCCTCTGGCTGCCGGATCTCTCCGCCCCGGATCCGCTGTATCTGCTTCCTGTCTTCCTGGGCGTATCCATGTTCCTGCTTCAGTGGGTGAGCATGCGTACGATGGAGCAGGTGAACCCCCAGATGAAGATGATGCTGTGGTTCATGCCGATCTTCATGGTATTCATCTTCTTCCAGCTGGCATCGGGGCTGAACCTCTACTATGCGACGGCCAACATCGCCACGTTGCCCCAGCAGTACTGGATCGCCAGGGAGCGACAGAAGGCGAGGAACAAGGCATCCTAGGTTGTAAGCCCGCCGGCCAGGCAGGGTACAGGGAGCAGGATTGACGGACACCATCGTTGCAGCGGCAACCCCGCCGGGGCCCGGGGCCCTCGCTGTGGTACGGATTTCCGGGCCGGGCGCCTTTTCCGTCAGACGCGCGCTTGCGCCGGACCTTCGTGCCCCCCGAGATCGGCTGGCGATGCTGGCGGGACTGCACGACCCGGAGACCGGAGAGCTCCTGGACCGGGGAATCGTCACCAGCTATCCGGCGCCCGCCAGCTACACCGGAGAGGACATGGTGGAGATCTCCTGCCACGGCGGATACCTCATCCCGGGCCTCCTCGTGGAGCACGCGCTCGAAGCGGGCGCCCGCATGGCCGAGCCTGGAGAATTCACCCGGCGGGCCTACCTGAACGGGAAGATGGATCTGCTTCAGGCGGAAGCCGTGTGCGATCTGGTAGCGGGCCGCAGCCGGGCGCTGCACCGGGTAGCGGTGCATCAGATGGAGCGTGGGCTGTCGGCCAGGATGACGGCGGCCCGCGCTTCCCTGGTCAGACTGGAGGCGCTGCTCGTCCACCATCTGGACTTTCCGGATGAGGACGAGCCTCCGACGAGCCTCGAGGCGGTGGCCCGGGAGGCGCGGGAGGTGCGTCTCCGGTTGGAGGACGTGTTGGCCACGGCACCCGAAGGGGAGCTGCTCAGAGAGGGCGCGCTGACCGTCCTGGCAGGGCGCCCCAATTCAGGTAAGTCAAGTATTTTCAATGCCTTAGTGGGATATGAACGTGCCATCGTGACCGAAGTGCCGGGAACCACGCGAGACGCGCTTGAGGCCACGGTGTCGTTGGGGGGCTATCCATTCCGGCTTGTGGACACTGCCGGGCTCCGGGAAACCGGGGAGCGCGTCGAGGCACTGGGGATCGAGGTTGCCCGCCGCTATCTGGCGCGGGCGGACCTGGTGCTGTATTGCGCGGAGACAGGCGAAGCGGTGTCGGAAGCCGATCTGGGTTTTCCGGGCGAGCGCGATTGCCCGTTGCTGGTTCTGGAAACCAAGGCCGATCTGGCCCGGCGGGGCAACGGCACCGCGCGCAAGTACGTCAATGCTCGGGAGAACGGAAGTTCCGATACGGAGGGCGGGACAGATCGCCCCCGTGCGGGCGCCGCGGATGACGGCCGAGGGCTGCCTCGCCGGATCGCCACCTCCGTGGTCACGGGGGAGGGACTGGAGGAGTTGGGCCGAGTCCTTCCAGGGATGGTCTTCGGAGGGCTGGTCCAGGCAAACGCGGACACGCCGGTCGTGACCCGCAGGCGGCACCGACGCGCCCTCGAACGGGCGGTAGAGGAGCTGGATGCGTTTGAGCGCGCTCTGGCGAACGGGATTCCGGCTGAAGTGGCTGCAACCCATCTGAGGCCGGCGGAGACGGCTCTGGAAGAGGTCCTCGGAATCGTTACCCTGGATGAGGTGCTCGACCGGGTGTTCCGCGACTTCTGCATCGGCAAGTAGGTTTCGTGTGGCGGGAGGCACCGCGAGAGAAGGATGTATGGGCTCGGCGCGAGCGAGACAAGTTGTTGATGGCGTTGATGTTATAGTGTGTCCTGGGCTGCTCCGGCGGACGAGACGGAAAGCGCGGATTGCAGATAGTGGATAGAACATATGACGTGATCGTGGTGGGCGGAGGCCACGCCGGGGCTGAGGCAGCGGCGGCAGCCGCGCGCCTCGGAACCCGGGTTCTGCTGATCACCCCGGACCTTGCGCGCATCGGACAGATGAGCTGCAATCCTGCGATCGGAGGCATTGCGAAGGGCGTCGTTGCGCGTGAGGTCGACGCGCTCGGGGGGGTCATGGGACGGGCCACGGACGCGGCACGCATTCACTTTCGCATGCTCAACCGCTCCAAGGGTCCGGCCGTGTGGGGTCCGCGCGCGCAGTGCGACCGGACCCTGTATTCGCTGGCGGTGCGACGAGTGCTGGAAGAGCTGTCGACGCTGGATCTCTTTCAGGATATGGTTTCCGATCTCGTGCTACAGTGCGACCGGATCGCCGGTGTGCGGACGCGCACCGGACTAGAGTTCCGGGCCCCGGCCGTGGTCATCACGACAGGGACATTTCTTCGCGGCCGCATTCATGTCGGCTTGGGAGCCGGGGTGGAGGGGGGGCGCGCCGGAGAAGAAGCCTCCGTCGAGCTGGCCTGTGCGCTCGAGGGTCGCGAGTTGGAGGTGGCGCGTTTCAAGACGGGTACGCCGCCCCGCATCGATGGCCGGTCCGTGGACTACGGGAAGCTGGAAGAGCAACCGTCGGAAGCCGGGGGGGTTCGCTTCTCCGCGTTCGTCCACGAGGAGTTTCCGGGCGAGCGTCCCTGCTGGATTACGTGGACGGGGAAGGAACTAAGGGACATCGTGCAGGAAAACCTCGAGCGGAGCGCCCGGTTTGGCGGGGACATCGCGGGCCGGGGGCCGCGGTACTGTCCGTCCATCGAAGACAAGATCGTCCGGTTTCCGGACGCACGCGGGCACCAGGTGTTTCTGGAGCCTGAGGGGTTGGACACGACCGAACTCTATGTGAACGGGTTGTCGACTTCCTTGCCCCCGGAAGTGCAGCTCCGTTTCCTGCGGAGCGTACCTGGTTTGGAGCGGGTGCGCATGACCCGTAGCGGGTACGCGATCGAGTACGACTACTTCCTTCCGCATCAGCTGCGGCACTCCTTGGAGGTGAAGTCGGTAGCGGGACTCTTCTTTGCCGGGCAGATCAACGGCACAACGGGCTACGAAGAAGCCGCCGGGCAGGGATTGGTGGCCGGTGCAAACGCCGGCCTGGCCGCCCTGGGGGAGGCGCCTTTCATTCTGGAGCGCGACCAGGCGTACATTGGTGTGCTGATCGACGACCTGGTCACCAAGGGGGTGGATGAACCCTATCGACTCTTCACCTCGCGTGCGGAATTTCGGCTGCTGCTCCGCCAGGACAACGCACTCGCGCGCCTGGGACCGGTAGCGCGCGAAAGGGGTCTGTTATCTCCCAGCCAGACCCGGGTGCTTGAGCAGCGCCTGGAAACGGAACGGCGTCTGATCGAGTGGTTTCGATCGACGCGCCTGGAGCCGGAACAGGTGAACGACGCGTTGGCGGAAGCGGGATCGAGCCCATTGCGCACTCCCGCACGAGCGGTGGAGTTATTGAGAAGGCCGGAGGTGAGGTCGGATGCGCTGATTCGGGCGGCCAATGCGTCGTTTGTTGAAGATGGTTGGGAGGAGGCCCTGCCGGCTGTCGAGGTCGACCTGAAATACAAGGGATATGTCCAGCGCGAGCGGGATCGAGCGGCCGCTCTTCGGGCGCGTGCGGCATTCCGGATTCCGCAAGACATCGTGTACGAAGGTCTGGTGACGCTGTCGCACGAGGCCCGCGAAAAGCTCGATCAGGTACGACCGGCCACCTTGGCGCAGGCCTCGAGGGTCTCGGGTGTCTCGCCGGCGGATCTTCAGAACCTCGTCATGGAGATCCGGAAGCAGGGGAGCGCCGCTTCAGAGCGTTTCACGGGAAACATGACGGTGAAACAAGGTCGTAGAACGGACCGTGTTTCACGGGAAACATGACGGTGAAACAAGGCGCATCTCGGGAGTTCGAAATCGGGTTCCTGGTGGGGGTCCTCGTTGGAGAGGGACATTTCGGTGGAGATGGGCGGCAGCCGCACGTCACACTCCGCATGCATACCGACCACAAGGCGCTCTTCGACTGGATCATGGAGCACTTCCCCGGAGGAAAGCTGTACGGTCCCTACCGGCACGGCGGACGGCAGTACTACCAATGGATGGCGCGCGGATCCTTCCTCCGGGAACACCTGGTTCCCTTGCTGGACCGGTATCTGGACGAAAAGCTGGACGCAAAGGCCGCCCTCCGCTTCCAGGCCATGAAAGCGCGGTACTTTCCTGATTCGGACGCCGTCGCAGGCTAGCAGTCTCCTGGATCAGTCCGCGCGCACCGAGACCGGCGAGGCGCCGGGCTGGCAGAAGCGCTTGAAGGCCGAATAGCAGCGCTATTGGGCCGAAAGGGATCGTAGAGCACGCGATCCAGCGCGGATGCATCGCCGCTCGAATGCCGGGCGGAGTTGTCCAGGGGCTGCCACCTGCGCTGTCCGGCGTCGGGCCGGAGCAGGACAGCGAGCCCATGCCAGGATGACCTGCAATCAGGCGCAAAGCCACATGCCGGCGACGCGCATCCACCTTTTCCGCAAACCGGGGGGCCGGTAGCTTTCCAGTGCGACCTCTTCCCCGAATTCGGAGTTCGACCCAGGGAACCTGCCCGTGTTGTGGAGAAATCTCGCCCCCGGAAAGAGCTGACCACTGCTAGCCATGTCCAGAGTCATCACCATCGCCAACCAGAAGGGGGGCGTAGGCAAGACCACAACTGCGATCAACCTGGGAGCTGCGTTAGCGGTGGCTGAACAGCGCACGCTGGTCATCGACATGGATCCACAGGCCAATGCAAGCAGCGGATTGGGCCTCTGGAGCCATGATCAGGTCTCCGGCATGTACGACGTCATGATCGGGGGGCGCTCGATCGAGGAATCAAGGGTTCGTCAGCTTCACTTTCCCTACCTGGACATGGTCGGCACCACGCGCGACCTGGCCGGCGCAGAGATCGAACTGGTAGGCGTGGAGGCCCGTGAATCCGTTCTGCGTACGGCACTTGAGCCCATTCGCGACGATTACGACTACATTCTCGTGGACTGTCCCCCTTCGCTGGGACTCCTGACGCTCAACACCCTCACCGCGGCCGACTCCGTACTCATCCCGATTCAGTGCGAGTTCTACGCGCTGGAAGGCCTCAGCCAGCTTCTCAACACAGTGCGAATTGTACAGCGGGGGCTCAACACGGGCCTGGAGATCGAGGGCGTGCTCCTGACGATGTTCGACAAGCGGCTCAACCTCTCGAAACAGGTCGCCCGGGAAGCCCGCGAGTACTTTGGGGACAAGGTCTTCACGAACGCGATTCCCAGGAACGTTCGGCTTGCCGAGGCGCCGAGCTTCGGCAAGCCCATCATCGTATACGATGTCCTCTCAGCTGGAGCCCGTTATTACCTCCGTCTGGCGAGGGAAGTCATTCAGCGACGCAACACCGGATTACCGGGACGGGAGCCCGCGTAGCTTCATGAGCGTTGCTCCGAACACTCGACTCGGGCGCGGCCTGGGCGCCCTGCTTGGGGATCATCTCGATCGGCCCGTGGAAGGCGAAGTCGCACGCCTGCCCCTGGATTCCGTGGGCCGCAACCCCTTCCAGCCCCGTCGCAAGTTCAAGGAAGAGGAAATCCGGGAACTCGCGGCGTCCATCAGCGCAAACGGATTGCTCCAGCCCGTTCTCGTCAGATCCACGCCCGCACCGGAGCATTGGGAACTGGTGGCGGGAGAGCGCCGACTTCGAGCTGTGACCAGACTCGGCTGGAGCGAGGTACCGGCAATCGTCCGCGAGGTGGATGACGAAACCATGCTTGTGCTGGCGCTCGTAGAGAACCTCCAGCGCCGCAATCTCGGCGCGCTGGAGGAAGCCGAGGGCTACAAGGTGCTTGTGGAGAAATTCAAGCGCACTCAGGAGGACATTGCGCTGGCTGTCGGGAAGAGCCGCGCCACGATAACCAACATCCTCCGCCTTCTGAAGCTCCCTGTCGAGGTCCGGCAGTTGCTCGGGGCGGAGAAGCTCACGCCGGGACACGCGCGGGCGCTTCTCGCCGTCGACGACCAGGAATGGGCCGTCGAGTTGGCTCGAATGGTAGTCGAAGGCGGTTGGTCCGTCCGCAGGCTGGAGGAGACCGTGCGCTTGAACCCGACGCGTCCGCCTGGCAATGAGGACGCACCGGACCGCCGAAAACGCCGGGCTCGGCAGTCGGGAACACCGGATCCGGTGCTGCACGCGTTGCAGGAAGAGTTGCGCGCCGCGCTCGGGACACGAGTCGTAGTTCGACGGCAGCGAGGAAGCAAGGGGCGCATCGAGATCCCCTTTCACGACGATCGGGATCTCGAACGTGTCTTTGCCCTGGTGTCGGGTCGGGAGGCCGCGGATGTTCTGGAATAGGAAGTCTCAAAACCGTCGGGCTCTGACGGTCGTACTCCTGGCCGATGGGTCGACGAGTGCGCGAAACTATGTGTTGACCACTGTCCACGCGGCACTGGCTTCGCTCGCCCTCGCCGGACTGGTTTCGGCAGGCTACGTGGCCGGCGTTGCGGTTACCGCGCATCGCGTGGACATCCTGTCGGACTCGCTCGCGGCCCAGGCGGAAGGGATTCGGGCGCTGAGCACGCATATCGACACCGTGGAAGCTCGCTACCGGCGGATTGCCGACCTCTTTGGAGCCGGCCCAAGCGCGCCATCGGACCTTTGGCTTCCGCCGGTAGGGAACGAAACAAGCTCCGGTCGATTGCTCGCCGACGAATCCACGCCCAACAGCTGGCCGCTCACGGAGCGAGGCTTTGTAACCCAGGCGTTGATGGAAGGCATGGTGGGGGAACATCCAGGCCTGGACATCGCTGTTCCCACGGGCTCCTACATCCGCGCTGCGGGCGGAGCCGTCGTAGCCGAAGCGGGAGAAGATCCGCTCTACGGGCGTTTTGTGCGCCTTGACCACGGCGACGGATACACCAGCTTATATGCCCATGCTTCCATGACGTTTGTGGAAAGGGGAGACATGGTGCGCCGGAACGAGGTCATTGCATTGAGTGGATCAACGGGCAGGTCGACAGCTCCGCACCTTCACTTCGAAGTCCTTCGAAACAACGAACCTGTCGATCCGTTGACGCTCCTTGTGCAGCCTTGAGGGTTGCCGGCGCTCCGCGCTTTTCGTGACTCCACTCAACTTCCATTAAGGGACAAATACCAGGATGAGCAAACAGCGGCCGACTTCGCCCCCCGCGTCACCAGACAACACGATTTCGATCATCGGACCCGGGATGACCGTAGTCGGGAATTGCAAGACCGAGGGGACCATTCGCATCGAAGGCAGGATCGAGGGGGGGGTGGAGGCCGGGAAAGCCGTTGTCGTCGGAAAGAACGGAACGGTTGTCGGTGACATCTCCACCCAGGACGCAGTAATCTCAGGAAGACTCAAGGGGACCCTGAAGATCGGTTCACGCCTGGAGCTCCAATCGTCCTGTGACGTCGACGGTGATATCGACACCCGCCGGATCGTGCTCGAAGAGGGCGCCACCGTCAACGGCACCGTCAAGATGGGGAGCCGGGGCGCCAAACCACCCTCTCCTCGAACGTAACCAACAAGTTGGATGCCATGGCTTCGGTGGCCGGCAGATTTCGCCGCGCACCGTAGCCGTTTTCCACTTTCCGCCTCCGTTGTGGAAAACCTCCTAAGTCAATATCGAGCCGACTCTTTTGAGATGGGACCGCCCTCCGCGGCGGGTGCGGTATCCACGCCACTGTTGTTTTCCACGGAGCCGTGGAAAACCGGTTGGATTGCAGCCCTTCGTCACGGGGCATTCGTGTGCATGACGCCATGAAGAAGGGGACCGGGGGCATGAAGCTGGAATCG
>JAJDVR010000186.1 GCA_022826025.1 Gemmatimonadota bacterium
ACAGGGCGAACTTGCGGCCCCCCTTTCGCCCACGAGCCCGCGCGGCCTTGAGTCCGGCCACCGTGCGTTCGCGGATGAGTTCTCGCTCGAACTCCGCGAGCGCAGCGAAGATCCCGAACACCAGGCGGCCTGCGGCGGTGGTGGTATCGATCTGTGCGCCCTGGCCGGTGAGCACGCGAAGCCCCACGCCGCGCGCGGACAGGTCCTGCACGGTATTGACGAGGTGGGTGAGATTGCCCCCCAGGCGGTCGAGCTTCCACACCACGAGCACATCGTCCCTTCTGAGCGCGCGAAGGCAGTGCTCGAGTCCCGGGCGGTCATCGCGCACGCCGGAGGCGAGATCGTCGTAGACCTGCTGCGGGTCGACGCCGGCGGCGATGAGCGCATCGCGCTGCAGGTCCAGCGACTGGGAGCCGTCGGCCTTGGAGACGCGGGCGTAGCCGATCAGCATGTATCGCAAACGGCGGTTTGAGTCAGGGGCGCGAGGGAGGGCATTTCGGGTGGATTATACATTCCATAATCCGTTCCGGAAACAAACCAACACAAACCTTCCACACCGAAGGTAATGAAACATGCCCCGAAGAGCCATCCTCACGCCACGCCAGCGGGGCGCCCTGTTCGACCTGCCGGTCGACGAGACGGCCGTGCATCGACGCCGGTCAAACAGCAACTACATCAAGCAGGTGATCCAGGCCTGCAAAGTCGTCTGGATTCCGGGTGTAGAGGGGCAGTCCGTGGGCGACTGCGCAGGCGGCAATGAGCAGATCCGCCAAACGGGTACGGCTAGAGCGTCCGATGCCCTTCGTGGCGGAAAACACGCGAGCGTAGAGTCGCGCGGCGTCCGCGTCGAAGGGCAGCGGATCCCATGTCGCGGCCGCCCATTGGAGACGATCCTGACGCCGCGCACGCTCTTGGTCGTCACTCGTGGCGTGTGGCCCGGCAGACAGTTCGGCGAGGGTAATGGACGTAATGGCGGATTCGTCCGGAAGCAACCCGGTGTCGATCAAGTCGTGATCGATGACCACGGAGGTATCGAGCACCCCTCGGCTTGGTTCAGGCATCGATACATTCGTCGACTACCGCATCAAGGTCGCTTCTGAATCTGTCGAGATCGACTCGAGGGGCGTGTTTGGCAGCATCGGCGAGTACCGCTCGCGGTATGAATCGCCGTGGTGGAACGGGTCGAAGCTGTGCAACTGGCATGCCGTTGCGGGTGACGATGAGCGTTTGGCCGGCTTGGACTTCCCGCAGCACGACCGCAGAGTCGTTTCGTAACTCCCGCTGAGTAATGGTCCGGAACATGCAAACCAATGTAGCGAATGTAGCACATCATCGCAATACGGCTCGCCAGCCGCTCTGAACGGGCCAAAGCACCGGCCGGATAGGTGAGAAGCCACCCGCCGGGCGCGGAGGGGTTCCGAGCCACCGTCATTCTGTAAAGCGGGCGCGGGCCGCTAGTCGACGAGCTCCAGACGGTGCTCGACGCGATCCAGTCGCTCGCCCTGGCCGTCGAGCCGGAGGTGAATATTGGCGACGTCGGACTGGAGGTTCGCCAGGTAGCGCTCCATCGAGGACACGCGGTGGAGCAGGTCGGAGAGCTCGCGCTCGATCTTGCCGGAGCTCGAGCGGATCGCGCACAGGTGTTCGATAACGACGTTATTGCCCTCGGCAGCCATGGGGTCCTCCTATGGCGGGTCAGTCGCCGATGACCACACGCACGATGGCAAACGTCAGGACGGCGTTCGCGATGACGATGCCGATCGCCACCTTCAGCATATCCGCCTTGAGCTCGGAGAGGTCCGCCTTGGTGGCCGCCTGGCCGGCCTGGGACCCGAGGATGGCCTCGGCCTGCTCGCGGGTGAAGCCGGCGGCTTCGAGCCTTCGCAGCGACGCGGTGGCGTTCATCGATCGGACTCCTGGAGGGGTGCGGGGCTCGTGATGCGCAGGATCCGCGACAGCAGGGTACGGCAGGCGTCGCTGCAGGTGCGGGTCTGGCGACGGCGCAGCCCGAGCAGGGTCCGTCACACCAGGCATTTCCGGATGAGTGGGGGCTCGATCTCGAGCTGGCGGGCCTCGGTCACGATCACGGCGACGCAGGCCCTGCAGATCGACCAAGCCGCGCCCGTCTTCCCGGCGTTCTCCGGGATGACCCCCCGGCAGCGTCAGCAGCGGCGTCGGCGCCCGGCAGAGCGCTCAAGCGCGAGGTCTACGGTGTGCGAGTCGGCGGCGGGCACGATTCGGATCTCCTCCCGGGAGGCGAAAAGCAAAGCACAAGCAGGACGAATTGTGACACGCTTTGAGCCGATTCACGGACGCGGCAGGCGGTAACGGATGGTGAGCGAAGCCGAGCGGCCGCTGGCGGTCTGAAACACCACCTTCGCCTTGCCCTTGTCGTGCTCGGCCCACATCACCGCACAGCACGAGGGCATCATGTTTGCAGCGCGCCCGCCAGCCCCCGGAGGGTAGCCCCCGAGCGTGCGGTGCAGTTCGCCCGAGTTGACCTCGACATGCGGGCGGCCCTGCCTCTGAGCGCGCTGGATCTGCGCTTGCAGCTCCTCGCGAAAATCTTCCGTCTTCGGCATGGTCTCGCTCCTCTCCTGCGCCCGGGCCACGCACCGATCTCCCCACCCGCTCCCGCTCAGGACCAGAGGTTGCCGAGGCGTAACATGGTGGCCTCGAAGGGGGCGACGCTCACCGCCCGCTCACCCTGAACGCGCGCAATCGGCACCCAGTCGTCCCCGCAAAACTCAAGCGCCTGCAGAGTACGATCGTCCACATCGACGAGCCACAGGTGGCGCACCCCTTCGCTGGCGTAGAGGGGACGCTTGCTCTGCAGAGCGAGCCGGTGGCGCTCGCTCGAGAGCACCTCGCACACCCAGTCCGGCGAGAGCGTGAAGTACGTGGTGGCGGGCAGCTCCGGCATGCGCTCCCGGCGCCATCCGACCAGATCCGGCACCAGGATCTCCTCGCCGAGGCGCAATTCCGGCTCGTGGAAGAGCCACCAGTCTTCCGACTCGTGCCGGGCCGAACCGCTTCGGCCAAGGGCGAAAGTGTGTCCGAGTCCGACACCGAGACGGTACTTCACGAGCGCTTCGCGCGGCGGCGCCCGCGGGCGGAGACAGAGCTCTCCACCGATGATTTCCGCAACCAAATGCACCGGTGCATCGAGCACGTCCTGATAGGTGGCTCTGCGTCCCTGGTTCACTTTGCAGGCCATCGGGCCGCTCTCACCGAGGCCTCAGCCGTCCCCTTCGCCATCGTCCTCTCATCGCCGCCGCCCCCCTTTGCATGGGGCTATTGTGCCTGTAAGGGCTCCACCGCGCAGTGCTCTTCCGGGGGGCCAGCGCAACGCCTTGTGTTGCGGACGAAATCACCGCTCCGAAGAGACACAGAATCGGGCCAGTCGGTGTGGAACACACCGCGCTTCGCGATCGGACCGCTGTCCAGATACGCCGCCTCCGGAATGCCCTGCAGCGCCGGTCCCTCCTCGTCGTCCCTGGGCGCCATGGCGTTGAACAGGAAGCGCAACCCGCTCTCGACGTCCTCCCCTTACACGCAGCGATACTCCTGATACGCCGCGCCGCGCCAGTAGTCGGCGACACTGAACAGCATCGGCATCGGCCGCTCCTTGCGCTCGGGATCAATCCACGCCGCCTGGTCGATCTCCTTGAGGTCCGAGGGGCTGATGTCGAACTGCCACGTCGTAGTCTCCATGCACCGAACGAAGAACGTGGGCCACTCCTCCACTCCGAGCCGGTTCGTCGCCGGCATCGCCTGGCGGCGGAGCTTCTGAGCGGCGACCGGGCGGCCGGCGGCGCAGCCGCCGCCGGTCATCCGGCGCCTCGAAAGGACCTCGCCTCAGTAGTGGTAGCCGCCGGTCCGCCTCGAGGCTGACGCGGGGGCGGCATCGGGCTGCTCGGGTGTGCGCCCCGACTGCACCAGTCGGGCGGTGACGATCACGATCAGCTCCAGCTCGTCGCTTCGGATGGAGGTCTTTCCGAAGAGCTTCCCGAGAAGCGGCACGTCCTTCAGCCCCGTCACCCCGGTCTCCACGGTGTTGGACGCGTTGCGGAAGAGACCGGCGATGACGATCGACTCGCCGTT
>JAJDVR010000174.1 GCA_022826025.1 Gemmatimonadota bacterium
CCGGGGTTGCGTCCCATCGTGCCGGTGGTGTTCTACCAGGGAGGCCGCGCATGGAGGCACTCGACGGAGTTCGCGGATCTGTTTCCTGCCGCGGTTCGGGGATGGCCGTGGGTGCCTCGGTTCGAGCACGTGCTGGTGGACCAGACGAGTCTCGGTCCGGACGGCGTGGAGGGAGGGGTCAAGGGGCGCATCGCGCAGTTGTTGATGATGGCGGCCTATGGACGGCACGCGGGTCTGGCGATGGACGCCGCGGCGAGGTTGCTGGCGGCGTTGTTTTCAGGTGGCGGGGTGAACTATATTCGTCTATTCATGGTGTACGTGATGGCGACACAGGATGAAGCGGGAGCGCTGGCTTTCGACGAAGCGTTGCGGCGCCGTGGCCGCGAGCAGGGAGGCGAGATCATGTCATATGCTCAACAACTCCTGGAAGAGGGTAGAGCGGAAGGCCGGAGCCAAGGCCGTGGCCAAGGGCTGGCGGAAGGCGCACAACGCGGCAAGGTGGAGGTGGTTGAGGGCTTTCTGAGGGTCGGGGTGACCTGGGATGTGATCGAGGCCGCGACGGGGCTGAACGAAGCCGGGTTCCGCACCCTCAAGGAGCACTTGTCGGCGTTCGACGGGCCGAGGGTCGAACAGGAACCGTAGGGCTCCGCGTTTGTGCGGGACGATTGGCGCGCTTGTCTCAGGGCTTCAGATCCTCCTCCTCGAACGGAATTGGCTTCACCACAGGCTTCACCCGGTCCCCGTCCTTCTCCACCGCGATCCAGTTGAGGCAGTTCTTGTCGTCCCGTTCGGGGTAGTCGTCGCGGGTGTGCTGGCCGCGGGATTCCTTGCGTTCCAGGGCGCAGGCGGCAACCATCTCGCCGACCCATGAGAGGTTCGAGCATTCCAGGGACTTGATGAGGCCGCGGAGGTCGTCGGCTTTGAGGCGGGGGACCTTGTCGTTGCGGATTTCCCGGAAGCGTTCCACGCCGGCGGTCAGGCCGCGCTCGTTCCGTACGACCCCGGTGCTCTCCCAGGCGATGTCCTTGATCTCTTCGTGCAATTCGGCGGGGTCCAGTCCGTCGTCGCGCTTGAAGGATTCGATCCGCGCGACTTCGGCGGACAGCTCGCCAGGGTCCACCTCGCCCATCTCGGCGTCCGCCCCGTAGATGGCCGCGTACTTGCCTGACCGGGCGCCCAGCGCGAAGGCGCTGGCGATGGCGTTGCCGCTGAGCCGGTTGGAGCCGTGGGTGCCGGTGGCGGACTCGCCCGAGGCGTACAGTCCCTCCACTCCGGCCACCTCGCACCGCTCGTTGATGTCGAGACCCCCCAGGAAGGTGTGCAGCGCCGGCACCCATTCGAAGCGGTCGGAGCGGGCGTTAACGCCGGCCTTGCCGAGCTTGGGGGTGTACTCGAACTGGATCTCGTCATCCCATTTCTCGTCCGGGATGTAGGAGGGGTCCAGGTAGACGGGGCCGCGGCCTTCGAGCATTTCCTTGTAGGTGGCGCCCACCAGGATGGCGCGGGTGGTGCCCTCCAGGCGCTCCGGGTCGTACTTCTCCAGGAACCGTTCGTTCAGGGCGTTGAAGAAGCGGCCGCCCTTGCTGGTGAACGGCGACAGGCCGGCCATGGAGATGGCCTCGCCGCCGGGGGCCGGGATCAGCGTGAACTCCAGGAACTCCAGGTTGGCCAGGGGCGCGCCGATGTCGAAGGCGGCGACGTAGGCGTCGCCCGTGGTGAGGAAGTTGGCGCTGGTGTACTTCTGGATCGCGATGGCGCTGCCCGCGGCCAGCACCACGGCCCGGGCGCGGAACGCCTCGTAGGTTCCTTTCTGCACGTTGATGCCGAAGGCGCCAGTGACCCGCCCGTTCCGCCGCAGCAGCTTCGTGACCATGGTCCACTGGCGCACCTGCACTTCGCGGTTGAAAACTTCCTTGCGGAGGTAGCCCAGCATCCCCACGCTGCCGCCCACCGGCGGACAACTGCGCGCGTAGGAGCTGCCCAGGCGCTTCTCCTGGTAGAACTGCTTGCCGTCCGGGGTCTTCTTGAAGTGGAGGCCCATCTCCTCCAGCTCGATGACCCGGTCGGTGACCTCGTCGACGATGGCCCGTACGATCTTCTGGTTGGGGATGAAGTCGCCGCCCACGATGGTGTCGCGGAAGTGCATGTCCTTGCTGTCGCGGGGGTCGGCGTGGGCGAAGGCCGCCTGGGGGACGCCGCCGGAAGTGGGGCTGGAGCCGCTGCGCCCGAGCCGGCCCTTGTCCACCAGCACCACGTCCATGTTGCGCTTGGACGCTTCCAGCGCCGCCATGCACGCGGCCAGCCCGCCGCCGATGATGAGGACGTCGCAGTCGGTGGTGGGGATGGCGTCGCTCATGTGCCTGCCGAGGGGGTGGGCTCGGCGGCCGCCGCGGCCTTTTTCTTCTTGGGCCGCAACACCACTTCAATGGCGTCTTCGGGACAGACCAGCTCGCACAGGAAACAGTTGACGCAGTACTTGTTGCCGAAGGGGAAGACCTTGTCCTTCTTGTTGGTGAAGCGGAACACGTCGGCGCCGCAGTCGTAGACGCAGATGCCGCAGCCGTCGCACTTGTGGGGGTCGACTCGTATCACGCCTGCTCCCTTCCGGGCCAATGTCGCATCGCGAGCGGTGTCAAAGCCCCACCTCGCCCCGCCTGGATACCCGTGTCCCAGGCTGTGTCAGAACTCCACTCGGATGAGATTGGGTACCAACGCCCCATACCGTAATTCCCGCGAAAGGGGTAATCCAGGGGTGGGGCGGCGGGGAATACGCCGTTTGACCC
>JAJDVR010000116.1 GCA_022826025.1 Gemmatimonadota bacterium
GCCGGGGTGATCCCGCAGTTCGCCCAGGTGGACCCGACCGCCTACGAGGAGCTGGCGGCCATGGTCGACGACGCCACGCCCGAGCCGTAGGCGAAACTCGATAGCCGACGCATCTCCCGGGCCCGAGATCCGGGCCCGGGAGATGCGGGCTCCCTGCCCGCGCAACTGCAGACGGCCTCCGGCGGGCGGCTGAGTGCCTCCGGGGAGGATGTCTCCCCGCCACGGTGAGGCCTCACACCAGCCCGTCCAACCCGCCGCGCCCCATTTCGGACGGCGCGACGATTCCCTTCCCGATGACCCCGTCCCCCTTCCTGGACCTCGTTCCCATGCTCATGTGCGCCGATGTGCAGGCATCGGTGCGGTTCTATCGGAATGTACTCGGGTTCAAGGTGGTTGACCGCATGGACGATGTCGGAGCCACCGGCTTCGCGTCTCTGCGCAACGGCGCGGCGCAGATCATGCTGGCGAGCCCATCACACATCCCGCGGGCTCGCAAGGTCGAAGGCCGTCATCCGCAGGCTGCCTGCTACTTCTACGTGGACGATGCCGACGCGCTACGCGAGTCGGTGGTCAGGGCCGGCTGGCCGGCGACAAAGTGCGTCGACCGATTCTATGGGTTGAGGGAATTCGAGGTGGTGGATCCGGAGGGCCATGTGCTGCTGTTCGGGCAGGACATCGGTCCGGTGCGGAACGGAGTCTACGAAGGTCAGCACGGTCCGGCGACCTGACAAAATGGCAGACAAGCAGGTGTGAGGCTGCCAAAATGGCAGACTCTGGCGATCCACTCACTGCCAGGGGAGTCGGCGCGCAGGCACCCGGTGACCGATAGCGCCTGTCAGCCCGTCCCCGCCGCCCTCCTCCTCAGCCACCCCACCGTCAACAGCAGCGCTGCCGCGAACACGATCAGGAAGGTCGCGACGGCCAGAATGGCAGGGCTGATCTCCTCGCGGATGCCCGCCCACATCTGGCGCGGGATGGTGTTCTGTTCCACCCCGCCCAGGAAGAGCACGACCACCACCTCGTCGAACGAGGTGGCGAACGCGAACAGAGCCCCCGAAAGCACGCCGGGCGCGATCAGCGGCAGCTGCACGCGGGTGAAGGTCCGGAGCGGCCCCGCCCCCAGCGAGGCGGCGGCGCGGTTCAGCGTGGTGTTGTAGGCGGTCAGGGTGGCGGTCACGGTGATCACCACGAACGGCGTTCCCAGCGCCGCGTGCGCCAGGATCAGCCCCAGGTGGGTCTGGCCCAGCCCCATGCGCGAGTAGAAGAAGAACATCCCGGCGGCCGAGATGATCACCGGGGTCACCAGCGGGGAGACCAGGAAGCCCATCAGGAAGCGGCGCGCGGGCATGTTCGGACTCGAGAGCCCGAGCGCGGCCAGCGTGCCCAGGAAGGTGGCCAGCGCCGTGGCGGCGGTGCCGATCACCAGGCTGTTGACCAGCGCGCTCCGCCAGACGTCGCTGGTCGCGATCTCCCGGTACCAGCGCAGCGACCAGGCTTCCGGGTCGAGGCGCAGCATGCCCTCCGTGAAGGTGAAATAGGGCTCTGCATTGAAGCTGAGCGGCACGATCACGAGGATGGGGGCCATCAGAAAAAACAGCACCGCCGCGCAGAACGCGACGTGCATCGTCCTTCCCGCCCTCTCCGCCCGACTCAGCGCGCGCACGTCAGGCGACCCTCACGCCTTCGGTCCCGGCCAGCCGCTCGTACAGCAGGTACAGGCCGATCACGCACGCCAGGATGATCGCGCCCAGCGCGGACGCCAGCCCCCAGTTGAGGGAGGTCTGCATGTGGTACGCGACCATGTTGGAGATCAGCTGGCCCGTGCTCCCCCCCACCAGCGCCGGGGTGATGTAGTACCCGATGGCCAGGATGAACACGAGCAGGCTTCCCGCCCCCACCCCGGGCAGCGTCTGTGGCCAGTAGACGCGCAGGAATCCCTGCGCCGGGCCGGCCCCGAGCGAGGCCGCCGCGTCCATGTGGGAGCGGGGAATCCCGCGCATGACGGAGTAGAGCGGCAGCACCATGAAGGGCAGCAGGACATGCGTCATCGCCACGAAGGTGCCCGTCATGTTGTAGATGAGCGCGAGCCGTCCGTCGTCGGAAACCAGACCCAGCGCGACGAGGATGTCGTTGATCACCCCCTGGCCCTGCAGCAGCACGATCCACGAAGTGGTGCGCACGAGCAGCGACGTCCAGAAAGGAACCAGCACCAGCGCCAGGAGCAGGCCTGCCCGGCGCGGCGGCGCATGTGCGATGAAATGCGCAAGGGGGTAGCCGAACAGGAGGCAGAGCCCGGTAATGGACAGGCTGACCATGAAGGTGCGCCCGAATAGGCGGAGATAGATGCGGCGGTCCTCCTCCTGGCGCGCAATGGATCCGTCGGGGAGCCGTCGCAGATCGACCGCGGCCAGGTAGTGACGGCTGGTGTAGCGCTCGCCGGCGGTGCGCACCGCGTGCCAGGTGCTCGCCTCGCCCCAGGCCGGGTCGATGCCGACGAGTGTCTCGCGCCAGGAGCCCTCGGGGGCCGCGGGAAGTCGGCGTCCGGTCACCGCGACGATGCTGCGCATACCCCCCTGCACCCGGTTGACCCGGCCGGCCACCCGGCCGATCACCCGCTCCTCCTGGGCCCCCGCCAGCACGCGCGCCGCCGCCGCGAATACATCTTCGCCGGGCACGCTCGCTCCGTCCCATCCCTCCAGCAGGGTGAGCGTCTCGGGAAGCGCGTCCGCCACCACCGCGTCGTAGACGCTGCGGCTGAACATCGTGGCGAGAGGCGCCACAAAGGTCACGCCGACGAAGGCCACAAGCGGCAGCGCCAGCCCGGCCGCCCGCAGCCGAGGCCGCCAGTCGCGCCCCCGACGCATCGATTCGGAACTCACAGTCGCGGGCCGCCCGCCATCGAGCCTCCCCTCATCGCGCCAGCCACGAGCTGAAGCGCTCGTTCATCTCGTCCGTGTGATTCACCCACCACTCCCAGTCGTTGCGCAGCGCCCGTTCCAGGTTCTCCGGATACGTGGGCATGTGCGGCAGCATGTCGACTCCCGCCTCGGCGTGCGTTCCCACCAGCGGCAGTCCCGAGTAGCGCGTCGGACTGTAGGAGATGTTCGCGCTGACCCGGGCCATGGACTGCGGCGTGGTCGCGAAGGCCAGGAACTCGAGCGCCGCCTCCAGGTTCGGCGTCCCGGCCACGATCACCAGCTGGCCGAAATCCAGCAACTGCCCGTCCCAGATGATCTCGAAGGGCTGGCTCTCCAGTATCTGGGCGTTGAAGATGCGCCCATTGTACGCCGTGGTCATGGCCACTTCGCCGTCGGCGAGCAGTTGGGGCGGCTGGGCGCCCGCCTCCCACCACACGATCTGGTCCTTGATGGTGTCCAGCTTGCGGAACGCGCGCTCGATTCCCCCGGGGGTGTCCAGCAGCTGGTACACCTCCGCCGGCGGCACGCCATCGGCCATGAGCGCGAACTCCATGTTGCCCATGGGCTTGCGGCGCATTCCGCGGCGTCCCGGAAAGGTCTCCAGATCGAAGAAGTCCTGCATGGTCCGGGGCTCCGGGCCGGGTATGTTCTCCCGGTTGTACGCGATGACGGTCGCGTAGAACTCCGCGCCGACACCACACTCGGTCAGCGTGCCGGGGAAGAAGTCCTCCTCGGGTGGCGTTCCGTCCGCGCCGGGAGCCCAGATCGCCGGATCGAGCGGCTCGAGAAGCCCCTCGTCGCAGCCGCGCACCGCGTCGGCGATCTCCATGGGCACGACATCCCAGTGAATCCTTCCCACGTCGACCTGCGCCCGGACTTCGGCCAGGCCACCGTTGTACTGGGCATCGCGGATGACGATGCCGGTCTCGGCAATGAACGGCTCGTAGTAGGCGAGCTTGCAGGCGCGCGTATAGGCCCCGCCCCACGCACCCACCGTCAGGGAATCGCCGGCGTCGCCGCCACAGGCAGCAACGAGCGCCGCGAGCCCCAGCGCCGCGATCCGGTGGGGCATGGGAGCCTCTCTTTGGCGCGCCGGGCGGCCGCTGCAACGCTCGTTCACACCGCGCCCTCCGCGCCGCCGTAGTCCAGGACCCGGCAGTCCGCCGCGGTCCATCCCACACGGATTTCATCGCCCTCCAACACCGCGCCCTGCCCCACCACGTTGGAGATTTTCGCCACGAAGTCCGCCCGCCCACAGGTCTCCATGTGGATGCGCAGGTGATCCCCCACGAAGGTGATGTGCTCGATGACCGCGTCGAACTGGTTCGAGAACAGCCCCGGCTCGGGATGCAGCGTGATGCGCTCCGGCCGGATCGAGAGGGTAACCGGATCCCCCGGCCGGCAGTCCACCACCCGATACCCGCGCACCACATGGCCGCCCACCTCCACGTCGCACACTTCCCCGTCAACCTCGGCGACACGCCCGTGCAGCCGGTTGTTCTCGCCGATAAAGCGCGCGACAAAGGAGCGCTCGGGTTCCTCATACAGGGCTTCGGGCGCGGCCACCTGCTCCACCATGCCGTTGCGCAGCACGGCGATGCGGTCCGACATGACCATGGCCTCCTGCTGGTCGTGCGTAACGTAGACGACGGTTACGCCCAGCGTCCGGTGGATGCGCCGGATCTCGTACTGCAGCTCTTCGCGCAGGTGGCGGTCGAGGGCGCCCAGGGGCTCGTCCATGAGCACGAGTTCGGGCTCGAAAACCAGCGCGCGCGCGATCGCCACCCGCTGTTGCTGCCCGCCCGAGAGCTGCCCCGGACGCCGCTTCTCATAGCCCTCCAGCCGGACCAGCCGCAGCGCTCGGCCCACCAGTTCCCGCCGCCGGTCGCGCCCGATGCCGCGCACATCCAGAGGAAAGGCCAGGTTGTCCTCGACGGTCATGTGGGGGAAGAGCGCGTAGTCCTGAAACACCATGCCGATGCCCCGCTTGCGGGGCGGCAGGGCGTGCACCGAGCGGCCGGCGATGCGGATGGCGCCGGCGGTGGGGGTCTCGAAACCGGCGAGCATCATCAGGCACGTCGTCTTTCCCGAGCCGGACGGCCCGAGCAGGCTCAGGAACTCACCCCGGCGCACGCTGAGGTTCAGTCCCTGGACGGCCATCACCCGCCCGTCGTAGCTCTTGGCGATGTCCTCGAACTCGACGTGGGGCTCTGCCGGAGTCGTCACGCGCTGGTCCTGTGTCGGAGTGAAGATGGTTGTGCGCCCGAAGGCGCGGACAATCTAGTTTCAAGACGGGGTAGCGACAAAGCGGCCGGCAGTGGCGACAAAACGGCACGTCGTCCCCCAGGCCGTCCGAGCCCCTCGTCTGGTGAGAACCCCCGGCCGACAATAGGTTATCATGGGTATTGCGTTGGTTTTCCGGGCTCGTCCGGGGCGCGGTGAGCACGCGTCGCCACGGCCCGTCGGATCGTTGGTGTCGGTCCCGTCAACAGCGAGAAGGCAATGCTCCGTTCCTGGCCAGCCCCGCTCTACCCTATCCTCGTCATCCTATTGGCGTTCCCCGCGTGCGGGGGCGAGGATCCGGTTGAACCCGAGCCGGAACGACCGCCCGACCTCAGCGGCACCTACACGCTGGAGTCGCTGTCAGCCATCGTGACCGGCGGGCTGACCCTCACGCCGCCAGACGTTTCGGGTACCTTTTCGGTGCAGCAGACATCGGTCACGGGGCCCGAGGCCTCGGGCACAACGATGATCAGCATCATGCTTCCGGACGGTCTGGGCGTGACCGCCACGATCGAGGATCAGGGCACCTACGTCAATCGTCTCGACGGAACGTGGGAGCAGGCCGGCACGCAGGTGCAGGGTCTCGGGACATATACGCTCCAGGGCGCCATCCTGACGGTTGAAGTCACCGAGCCCGCGCTCAACGTCTCCACCACGGTCTGGCGGAAGAACTGACGGTGGCCGGGTTCCTGCGCATCCGCCCACCACGCCCGCTGGCCCGGTTCGCGCTCGTCGCGCCCTTCATTTTTCTCGCCACCGCGCCGCTGGCCGCCCAGGCCGGGCCCACTATCCGGGGTGTCGTGGTGGAAGACGACGAAGGCACCCCCGTCATGGGCGCGGAGGTGCTGGTGCAGTCGACCCCGCTGCGCGCGCTAACGGGCGACGATGGCAGCTTCGTGATTCCCGTGCCGGACGGCGGCACGTACACGCTCCTTGTCATCGCCGACGGCTACGGCAGCCTGGAGGTTACGGCCAACCCCGCCAGCCCCGCATCCGAGCCGCTCCGCATTTCGCTCGAACCGCAACTCTTCGACGTCCCGGGCGTGACCGTCACCGCGAGCCGAACCACAGTGCGTCCCGGCGACGCACCGGTGAGCGTCGCGATCCTGAGCGCGGACGAGCTCCAGCGCCGCGACGTAACCAACCTCAAGGAGGCGCTCCCGTTCGCCCAGGGCGTGACCTTCAACGCGGGCCATATGGACATCCGCGGCTCCAGCGGTATCGCCCGCGGGGTCGGCAGCCGGGTCCTGATGCTGCTGGACGGCCACCGGGCGCTTACGGGCGTGGAATCGAGGATCGACTTCGGCATCCTGCCGCTGCTCGACGTGGATCGCGTCGAGATCGTCAAGGGCCCCAACTCGACCCTGTGGGGCACGAACGCCATGGCCGGCGTGGTCAATGTGATCACGCGCCCGCCCCTGGGGCCCCCGCGCACCGCCGTGCGCGGCTACTACGGCGTGTTCGACACCCCCGGCAACCTGGACTTCACCGACGAGCGCCTGAGCATGCGAGGCCTCCAGATCCAGCATTCGCGGCAGATCGGCGGCGCGGCCGTCACGGTGTTCGCGGGACGCGAGGGATCCGACGGTTTTCGCCAGAACGGAGGCCAGGAGCGATGGCAGTGGCGGGCCAAGGCCGTCTTCGGGGCCGAGTCGTCGAAGCCCCTGGAGGTGTTCGCCAGCGGGAAGCGCGAGGACCTGGAGGAGTTCTTCACCTGGCTTTC
>JAJDVR010000261.1 GCA_022826025.1 Gemmatimonadota bacterium
CCCCATGGGCCGGGCGGGCGCTGTCACCACCCATCGAGACCGCCCACTAAGCCGCAAACACCTCGAAAACCCACCCGGATCCCAGGCTAAAGGCTTGAAAACGTTGCGCTTACGAGCATAAAATGGACGGGATCTAGCTAGACCGTTCCCTCCCTCACTCCCTTGTCGAGCAGCGCCACCAGCGCCTGGATGGCGTCCACGCTCGGAGTGGGCACCCCCACCAGTTGCCCGAGTTCGGACACCACGCCGATGATGGCGTCGATCTCCAGCGAGCGCCCCGCCTCGACGTCCTGGAGCATCGAGGTCTTGTGTGCGCCCACGCGCTCCGCGCCCGCGATGCGCCGGTCGATCCCGACCCGGAAGGTGATCCCCAGCTTGCCCGCCACCTCCTGGGCCTCCTCCATCAGCGTGCGCGCCAGCTGCCGCGTGAGCGGATACTGGCAGATGTCCACCAGCGTGGCCCGGGTGAGGGCGCTGATGGGGTTGAACGAGAGGTTGCCCCACAGCTTGAGCCACATCTCGGCGCGGATGTCCTCGATGACGAACGACTTGAAGCCGGCGCGCGTGAGCGTGTCCACCAACAGCTGGGCGCGCTCCGTGCGCGAGCCGTCGAGCTCGCCGATGGGGAAGCGGTTGCCCTCGGTGTGGCGCACCACCCCGGGCGCGGCGATCTCGCCCGCCGGGAAGGTCACGGTGCCTACGATGTGATCGACGTCGATGCTGTCGGCGAGGATGCCGTCGGGGTCCAGCGTCTGCAGCCGGTGCCCCGCGAACTCGCCGCCATGCTTCTCGAAGTACCACCAGGGAAGCCCGTTCTGAACCGGTACGACCATGGTCTGGGAACCGAGCATGCCCCGGACCCCCGCAGCCACCGCCGGCAGCACCTGCGCCTTCACCGCCAGGATGACGAGGTCCTGCTCGCCCACCCCCTCCATGTCGCCGCGGGCGTCGAGCACGGCATGATGCTCCGACCCGTCGGCCATGATCAGCTTGAGGCCGCTGCGCTGGATGGCCTCCAGGTGCGGGCCCTGATCGATGACCGTCACATCCTCCCCCGCATTCGCGAGCTTCACGGCGAGCAGTCCGCCGATGGCTCCCGCGCCCACCACGCAGATCTTCATTCGGTCGTTTCCATGTTGAGGGTGTGGGTGCACGCGCTCTGCCGGCGCGCGCTCTCGTCTTCCTCGCTCTTCTTCGTCGCTTCTCAGCGCCCCGGTCCGAGCAGCACCGCGTTCATGAACAGAAGCTGGGTCGCTTCCGCGTACGCACGGTAGTTGGGATCTTCGGCGAAGGCCACGATCTGGCCGGACCCGACGGGCTGATGGATCAGGAAGGCCTTGTTGGCCAGCTGCGGCCGGGATTCCTCCCAGACGATCCCGCCCAGAAGGAGATCGCTCTCGTCCGCGTAGCGTCCGACGTTGGTGCCGTCGTCCAGGGTTACCGGCCGGAATACCCGCGATCCCACCACCAGCGCCCCGATCTCCCCGTCGGTGCCGGAAGCGAGCCAGTGGTCGTCGTCGAGCAGCACCCTGATGATGGCGCCGGGCACGGACGCGGGAGCTTCGTCCGGCGGGACGATGGCATCCAGGTATTCGATGGGCTGGTCGGGGGTGCCGGGATCCGGGGGATCGTCGGCTTCGGCACGGCCCCCGCGGCGCTCGGCGGTGGTGGCGAGCAGCCCTGCGCGAGCTGCCCAGCGGGTCGACTCGGCCATGGTGATCAGGGTGCCGCCGCCGCGCATCCACTCGCTCAGCCGGTCCTGCAGGCCGCCGCCGACGGTGCCGGAGTAGCTGCCGCTGGGGAAGACGATCACGTCGTAGCGGTTCAGGTCCGCGCGGCCCAGGCTGGAGGCGCGCACGACCGTGGCAGCCTGGGCGTAGCGACGCTCCAGGACGTAGCGGGTCCAGCCCACCGAGTAGGTCTGGCCGGGCTCGTCGTAGACCAGCAGCACCCTCGGCTCGCGCAACCCCCGTGTGGCGTTGCTGCCCAGCGACGTCCCTTCGGTCACGTAGGCGCCGTCGATGGGAACGACCTCGGCACCGTGGGCTCCGGCGATGCGCCCCAGCGTCGCGCGCAGGTCGGGTCCGTTCTCCGTGGTGCGCACGATGGCGGTGCCCATCGGGTACTCGCGTCCCTCCAGCGTGAAGCGGGCGCCGGCGGCACGCACGCGCACGCCTTCGCGCAGGGCCTCCACGACCGCACCGGCCGCGTTGGTTCCCCACGGCAGGAGGTAGCCGACGGTGGCTTCGGGCAGTGCGAACTCCTCCGGCTCGCGGGTGGCGGCGACCAGGGCGCCGGCCGCTCCGGTCGGCCGGTCGACGGTGATGGCCTCCACATCCCAGAGCAGCGACTGGCTCCACGCGGTAATGTCGTAGATCTGGTCGGGCTCGCGCCGGGCACGGCGTTCGATCTGCTCCTGGACGAAGTCCTCCGCCATGGGCACGTGCGCGTCGAGAAGGTTGCGCGCGAACCGGTGCGTCGGCTGGTCCATGGGGACAATGAAGGTCCCCTCGGCCGGGAGCTGGCGGCCCTGGACGCTGACCGGTCCGCTGGCCTCACGCACCTCGATGCCGTTGCGCACCAGCATGCGCGCCAGCCGCTCCGCCATCCCCGGGTCGTGGGCGGAGTGAAGGACGTACTCGGCGACACCCTGGCCGCCCAGTTCGATCCCCTCCCGGCGGAAGGCCAGGTAGTCGGTGAGGATGCGCTCGCGGTTGACGGCGGAGGTGTGCGCCGTGGCCATGGCGGCGGTGAACTGATGCAGGACGCCGTCGCCGTAGGTCAGCACATCGCCGTCGGACTGCTCGAGCACCAGCGCGCGCGCCGACGCCTGCTCGTAGGTCATGCCGAGCGCCCCGTGGTTCATCGGCCACATGTCCACGTAGCCCGGATAGAAGAGGTCGTAGACTTCGCGGTTGAAGTAGGCGAAGCCCCGCGCGTCGAACGCAGCGGCGTTGGCGCGCCCGAAAACATCCATCAGCGCGATCTGGCGCTCACCGTACCAGGGGTTCTCCGGCGGTGCCGTGGGCGGAAAGAAATAGGTGGCGTCGCCCCCCATCTCATGCAGGTCGGCCACGATGTGCGGCCAGTACTCCAGGAAGATCCCCACCTTGCCCCGCGTCTCCACCTGGCTCTGGATGAAGAGGTCGCGGTTCAGGTCGAACAGGTAGTGGTTGACGCGCCCGCCCGGCCAGCGCTCGTCGTGCTCCGCCGAATACGCCTCGACGTTGGGCGTGACCGCCGCCGCCATGGTGTTCTCCTGGACGAAGCGGTTGCGCCCGTCCGGGTTCTCGATCGGATCGATAAGCACCAGCGACTCGGCGAAGATGAGGTCGACGTTCGGGTCGTTCTCCGCGGCCAGCAGGTGGTAGGCCTCCATCATGGCCGCCCCGGCGGGACTGATCTCGTTCCCGTGGATACTGTGCATGAGCGCGGTGACCACCGGCAGCCCGGCGATGAGTTCCTCCGCCTCGGCGTCCGACAGTCCGTCCGGGTGGGCCAGCCGCGCCAGCCCAGCCTTGATCTCGTCCAGCGACGCGATCCGCTCCGGCGTCCCGATCACCATGATCACCAGCGGCCGTCCCTCCCAGCTGTCGGCGTAATGCACCAGGTGCGTCCGGTCCGGGGCCGCCTCGGCCAGCACCTCGAAGTAGCGCACGACCTGGTCGGGCGGCGTGACCACCTCCCAGACCTCGTGCCCGACCACGGACTGTATCGTTGGGATGGCGGGATCGTACGTCGTGCCGGGAACGAACTCGCCCGGCGAGTCGGGAGCCTGGGGTCCGGGGAGCTGCAGCAGGGCGGCGAGAGCGATGGTGGCAAGCATGATTCTCGTGCGGGATGAGGGGAGGAACGGCGTTCAGCACCGGAGGATGCGGACCGGAACCGGATGATACTAAGGAGGCGGCGGGGTTACCGGAACATGCAGGAGGCCGAGTGAGGGATGCGCGCCGCCGTGTGGCGGAAACCCGGGGATCCGTCATGATGCCGCCCATCGGCGCGTGAGGCTCATGCGTGTAGGTTGTTCGAGGGCCGTTCCCCAGCGGCCTGGGGAACGCAGGGGCTCCGGCCTCCCCGCATTCCATGGACTCCCGCCATCCGCACATCTCCCAACACCTCCCATGACTCCGAAACGCCTCAACATCTTCATCGCCAGCCCACTCGAGCCCGAACAGGTGGAGCGCATCCGGGCCGTCGCCCCCCTGCGCCTCGAAGTCGTCCACGACCCGGACGTCCTTCCGCCCAAACGCTACGAGGCGGACCACACCGGCCCCGCCGACTTCCGCCGCACGCCCGGGCAGCAGGCGCGCTGGAAGGCGTACCTCGGGCGTGCGGACATCCTCTGGGACTTCCCGCCGCGCAACCCCGACGGAAGCGGAGGGCTCGCGTACGCGCCCAAGGTGCGCTGGATCCAGGGGACGAGTTCAGGAGTGGGCCGGACGGTCGAGGCGTTGGGGCTGCTCGACTCGGATCTGCTGATCACGACCGCGCGCGGCGTGCACGGCGGCCCCCTGGCCGAGTTCGTCTTCCTGATCCTGCTCGCACACGTGCGCAGGTTCGCGCACCTCGCCGACCTTCAGCGCCGGCGCCTGTGGGAGCGTTTCTGCGGAGAGGAGCTGGAAGGCAGGACGCTCGCGATCATCGGCACGGGAGCGGTGGGCCGCCAGGTCGCCCTGGTGGGCCGCTCCTTCGGGATGCGCGTCGTAGCTCTGGCCAGCCCGGGGTCGCGCCGCACGGCAGCGGAACTGGGCGTGGACATGCTCCATCCCAGCGACGCCATGCACCAGATGCTCGCTGAGACCGACGCCCTGGTCCTCAGCGTCCCGCACACGCCGGAGACCGACAGGCTCATCGACGGCGCCGCGTTGCGAGCCCTGAAGCCGGACGCGATCCTGGTCAACGTGGCCCGCGGCGGAGTCGTGGACGAGCCGGCCCTCCTCGAGGCACTGCGCGACGGACGCATCGCGCTCGCGGGCCTCGACGTGTTCGCGGACGAGCCGCTCCCGCCCGACAGCCCGTTCTGGGACATGCCCAACGTGATCGTCAGCCCTCATTCCTCCGCAAACGCGGCGAGCGAGAACCGGAAGATCACCGACATCTTCCGCCACAACCTGCGCTGCTACCTGGACGGCCGCCTCGCCGACATGCGCAATATCTTTCAGAGCAAGAGGATGTATTAGGCCGATGCCCGTCGTGAGCGCCGTTCCCTTCACCCTCAAACGCAGTTCCGACCTCTACACATCCGGCGGAGGATACGAGTCCACCACAGAGACGGCACACGGGCTCGTGCGGCTGGAGGAGGACCGCCTGGTAATTCAGTGGCGTGTCGAGGTAACGACCGAATCGATGGAAGGCAGCGGGTACGAGACCCGCGAAGCGATCGAGCCCGTAAGGGAGATCGTGATCCCGCTCGCCAAGGTGGCGGGTGCGGCCGTGACCGGTCGGAAATGGTGGAGGTGGGTTGGCCCGAGGCTCACCATCACCGCTGCGGACCTCCTGGCCTTCGAGAAGATCGCCGGACCGCAGGGCCTCAGGCTCAAACACCCCTCCAAGCTCGTGCTGAGGATCAAACGGGCCGACCGGTTGATCGCCGAGGAGTTTGCCGCCGAGCTGGCGCTCACGCTGACGCGCTTGCCGGAGGACGAGGGGCGTGCGCAGTTGCCGGAGTCGGCGCAGTCCTGACGCGCCAATTGGCAGGCTTTCCGGCCGCCCCTGCCCGGCCTCAGGCGCCGGGCAACCGGTAAGGCACCGCCTTCCCAACCGCTTCGTCCACGGTCTCCGGGGTGAGGAGAACGGTCACGGACACCGTGAGCGCGCCCGCGGCGGCGATGTTGAGGGAGAGCGCCGTCGCCGTCGCCTCGTCGGGAAGGTCGGCGATCAGATAGAGGTCGCAGTCGCCGAAGGCGTAGTAGAACCCCTCCAGGCTTCCGCCCGCTGCCTCGATTGTCTGGCGCAGGGCGGCCTCCCGGCCGGTGCCGCCCTCGGCGAGCAGCCCCTTCAGGCCCGTTTGCGTGTAGCTGGTGCGAAACATGTACTTGGCCATGTTGTCCTCCTCACTGCCCGGGGTGTTCGGTTTGTCACTGACGCAATGTAGTCACCGCGCAGCCCACATCCGCAACGGCGTGCCGCAGGTCTTGAGGTCGATGGTCGGCGGCGCGCGGAGACGACGTCTCCACCACTAGCCGCTCCCGATTTCGTCGAAGTCCCTCTCAATAACCCCGAAATCGATCTCGACGGTGTAGTCGCCTGACTCGGGCAGATGATCGAAGACGATGAACCCAAGCTCGGCCAGCCGCGTCAGTTCCCGCCGGAATGTCCTCCACGTCACATCCTGATAGGCGCTTGTCACATAAGGCGAGTTCACCAGGTCGCTCAGCAGGATCTTCTCGGACGGAACTTCCGAGAAAGGATCTTCCGGCTCCGTTTCCTCCAGGAGGAAGCGAAGAAGCTGGTACTCCCGGACATTGAGGAGTTGGCGGCGTGTGCTTACGCGATGAGCGAGCGCATTGGTGATGGTGTCGCGGTACACCAGGCGGTTCAGCTTCGTCTTGATGAAGTTGTTGATCCCCCGCAGTTCGGACTCGAAGCCGTGCAGCCCGAATGCCACGAAGGACGCCATGTCGAACGGCTGGACGCGCCGGCACTCCTGCAGCCGCAGCTTGTACTCATCTCCGTGGCGGTAGAAGTAGTTGGACAGCCCGTAGAATCCGTGGACGTTGTATCCTCCTTCATAGAGAATGGCTGCCTCCACCAGTCGCGAGACACGGCCATTTCCATCCCCGAACGGATGGATCGTGACGAGAAAGAAATGGGCGAGCAGCGCCCTGACCACGGGATGTTCGATCTTGAGCTGGGACGAGTTCACGAAACAGACGAAGTCGGCCATGAGCCTGGGAAGATCCTCATAAGGCGCGCCGGCATGGATGCCGCCCAACTCTGGCGTACCGACCTGAACTTCGTGGGAGCGAAGGCGACCTGGAAGGTTGTTGGTTTCGTCGGACAGCCTCGTCATGAGTTCGTGCATCTGCAGGATGTCTTCGAGACTGATTGGCGCTTTGTCGGGCCCGAATCGGGACCTGACCCATTCCTGTGCAGCGTCCGCATTCTGAATCTGCCGCATGGCCCTGCTCATGGGATCGAGCCCTGTCTTGCCCCTTAGGAATTGGCCAATCTGGGTTTCCGAAAGAGGGTTGCCTTCAAGCGCGGTCGAGCCATGGATCGTCCTGATTCGGTTAAGGAGGTCGAGCCTTTCCTTCCAGTCGGAAGGAAGGAGCAAGCTCATCGCCGCCTCCTTTCGCCCTTCGATCCGGATTAGCAATGGCATGAAGCCCTTCGAGCCGAGGCGGTACTCGAAGCTGAAACGTGACCAGTCCATTATGTTGCACCCTATCTGACACGTTGCGCGACAGATCAAGATACGATATCACAACAAGATATGGAAGTTGTTATCGCAATATGACACGTTATTTGACCGCTTGTGTGACCGCTTATCTGCCCTGAGTTCCGCCAGCTTGCGGTCTCGGCCACCTCACGCCTGCGCGCACATCTCCACGGCCTCCCTCAGCGAGCCCAGGGGGTCACCGCTCTGCGGGATGAACTCGTGGGCCATGTAGCCGGTGAAGCCCGTGTCCCGGATCGCGCGCACGATGGCCGGATAGTTGAGTTCCTGGGACTCGTCGATCTCCGCGCGCCCGGGGACGCCGCCGGTGTGGTAGTGGCCGATCCAGTCGCGGGCGTCGGTCAGGGTGCGGATGATGTCGCCCTCCATGATCTGCATGTGGTAGATGTCGTAGAGGATGCGCACACGGGGGGAGTCGACGGCGCGGATGATTTCGAGGGCGTAGGACATGTGGTCGCCGATGTAGTCGAGGTGTCCGCCCGGCTTGGAATTGAGCGCTTCCACGAGGATCGTGACGCCCTCGGCTTCCGCGATCGGGGCACATTCGCGCAGGCACCGGATCGAGTTCTCGATGGCCGGCGCATCCGCCATGCCGCGGCGGTTGCCGAAGAAGCAGATCACGTTGGGCACGCCCTCGCGCGCGGCCCGCGGGATGTGCTCTTCGAAGGCGCGGACGATGCCCGCGTGGTTGCGGGGCTCGTTGAGCCCGTCCTCTATCGTGCCTGCGCCGACGTCACCGCACGAGACCACCAGGCCGTGGTCGTGTGCGACCGCCCATTCCTCCACGAGCAGGAGGTCGATGGCGGGAAGCCCCATCTCCGCGACCGCGGCGCAGAACGGGCGCAAGGGGATGTCCTCGAAGCACCAGCGGGCCACGGACTGGGTGATGCCGGCCTGGGGGGCCGCGCCGGTGCTTGCATCGTCCCGGGGATGCGGGACGTGAGAATCGCTGTCCGGACCACTGCTCAGTGCCCGCGATCCCGCTTGCGCATGGACGCGCCCATCGGTCCCCGGAATCATCAGCCCCAGCGACGCGGCGCCGGTTGCCTTCAGGACTTGGCGACGTGTAAGGTTGGGCATCGTTCCCAAGCCTCCATTTCGTTCGGAGAAACCTCGTCCCGACACGGCCGCGTCAGGCGGCGGAAACGGTAACCCATGAAACGAAGGCGGGCCATCGGCGTGCTGGGCGGGATCGTGGGCGGTCCGCTGCTCGCGCCGGAGGGCGCCTTTGCGGAGCTGGTCGCCTGGGCGGAACGGGTCCGCGCTTCCGCCGGGGAAGCCGGCCGCCCGGGTCACGACGCCGGCCAGGCAGCCCCCAGCCTCCTCACCCCGCCCCGCACGCGCGTAATGGCCGCCATGGCCGAGGTGGTCATCCCCGCGACCGACACCCCGGGTGCATCGGAGGCCGGGGTGACGGAATTCGTGGCCGCCCTGGTGGACGGGTGGCTGGACGACGACGACCGCGACCGCTTCCTCGCCGGCCTGGATACGGTTGACCCGGCCGCCCGCGACCGCTTCGGCAGCGACTTCGCGGACTGCGCTCCGGACGAGCAGAGCGCCCTGGTGGGCGACCTCGACGCCGACCTGACCCGCCTCCGTGACGACCCGGAGGCCGACGAGATGGAGCATTTCTTCCACGACGTGAAGCGGTTCACCCTGACCGCGTACTTCACCTCGGAGGTGGGTCTGCAGGCCATCGGCTACCGAACCACCTTCCCGGCCTTCGAGGGGTGCGCCCCGCTCACCGAGCGGAGCCCATGAACATCCGCCCTCGCCGCCAGGAATACGACGCCATCATCGTCGGCTCAGGCATGTCCGGTGGATGGGCCGCCAAGGAGCTCACCGAGCTAGGCGCGACCGTCCTCGTCCTGGAAGCCGGCCCGATGATCGTGCCCGAACGGGACTACGCCGAGCACACCCGCCCGTCCGAAATGCCCTACCGGGGTTGGAACGACCGCAAGGCCCTCGCCGCCGACCAGCCCATCCAGAGCCAGTGCTACGCCTGCGACGAAGTGGCGCGCAAGTTCTTCGTGAACGACAACGAGCATCCCTACACCAGCGACTCGGAAGAGCCCTTCCTGTGGATCCGCGGGCGCCAGGTGGGGGGCCGCTCGATCACGTGGGCGCGGCAGTGCTACCGGCTGAGCGACCTCGACTTCGAGGCCAATGCCCGTGACGGCCACGGCATCGACTGGCCCATCCGCTACGCCGACATCGCCCCCTGGTACGACCACGTCGAGGCCTTCGTCGGCATCAGCGGACAGGCGGAGGGGCTGGCCCAGGTTCCCGACGGAGTCTTCCTGCCGCCGATGCCGATGTCATGCGTCGAGGAGCACGTCCGCGACTCGATCGAGCGCGCGTTCGGCGGAACCCGGCGCATGACCATCGGCCGCACCGCGGTGCTCACACGCGACCACAAGGGCCGCCGCGCCTGCCACTATTGCGGCCCCTGCCACCGCGGCTGCCGCACCCGCAGCTACTTCAGCTCCATCAACGCGACCCTGCCCGCCGCGGAGGCGACCGGCCGCCTGACCCTGCGTCCCAACAGCGTGGTGCCCGGCGTCATCTGGGATCCGGGGCGGGGACGCGTGACCGGCGTGCGCGTCATCGACCGCGAGAGCCACGAGGAGCTGGAGTTCCACGCGCGCACCGTCTTCCTCGCGGCCTCCGCCCTCGAATCGACGCGCATCCTCCTCAACTCGACGTCATCCGACTTCCCCGACGGCCTGGCCAACTCGAGCGGCGTGCTCGGCAAGTACCTCATGGACCACGCCATGTGCGACGACACGCGCGCCATCTTCGACGGCTGGGAGGACCGCACCACGCGTGGCAGGCGTCCCAACGGCATCTACATCCCCCGCTTCGCCAACGTCACCGAGCCATCCTCCAACTTCGTGCGCGGCTACGGGTTCCAGGGCGCGGCGGAGCGCCTGGGATGGGGACGCGGGGTTTCCATGCCGGGCTTCGGAGCCGGCTTCAAGCGCGAACTCACGCGCCCGGGCCCCTGGGAGTTCAGGCTGCACGCCTTCGGCGAGTGTCTGCCGCGCGAGCAAAACCACGTGGCCCTCGACCCGGACCAGGTCGACGCCTGGGGCATCCCCACGCTGCGCATCAGTTGCGAATGGAGCGAAAACGAGCGCGCGATGATGCGCGAAGCCGTCAACCAGGCCGCCGAAATGCTCGAAGCCGCGGGCGCCCGCGACATCGTACCCCAGCCGGTGGTCTCTCCTCCCGGGCTGGCCATCCACGAGATGGGAACCGCGCGCATGGGCCGCGATCCGGCCACCTCGGTGCTGAACGGCTTCAGCCAGGCGTGGGACGTGCCCAACCTCTTCGTCATCGACGGCGCGGCCATGACCTCGTCCGGATGCCAGAACCCGTCGCTGACCTACATGGCGCTGGCGGCCCGTACGAGCCACTACGCGGTGTGGGCCTCGAGGCGGGGCGAGATCTAGCAGCGAATCGCCCTCGAAGATCCCCATGGAAGACGCCACCCCCAACTTCTTTCCCACCCCCGAAGACCTGCGCGCATGGTTCGCGGCGAACCACGACAAGGTCGACGTGATGTGGGTGGGCTACTACAAGAAGGCCACGAAGCTTCCCACCGTTACCCTCGGCGAATCCGTGGATGCGGCCCTCTGCTTCGGCTGGATCGATGGCCTTAAGCGCACCGTGGACGACAAGGCCTACAAGATCCGCTTCACGCCGCGCCGGCGCCGGAGCCATTGGAGCGCGCGCAATCTCGGGCGCATGAAGCAACTGCTCGCGCAGGGGGTCGTGGCCGAAGCGGGGCTGGCCGCATACGAGAGGCGCGACAAGAGCAAGGACCGCGCTGCGTACGAGCCGGATGTAACGGAGCTGCCTCCGCAGTACGAGAGTCGGGTCAGGGCCGACCCGGCAGCGTGGGACTATTACCGCAACGCGCGCGCGTCATACCGCAAGCAGGTGGCGCGCTGGGTGGTGAGCGCGAAGAAGGAGGAGACGCGGCTGCGCCGCCTGGGCATCCTCATCGAGTCCAGCGCCGAGGGCAAAGTGATCCCGCTCATGCGCTGGATGGAGAAGAGCTAGCGCCCCACCCCCGGCACCCCCTCCGGCTCGTCGTCCCACCACCAGAGCGGCGTCAGCGGCCTCTGGCGCGGATAAAGCTCGTCCAGTGTGTCGCCATCGTACAGGCGGCCGTTCAGCATCACCTGGTCGACGGTGTTGGTGTTGCGCAGGTCGTCCAGCGGATTGGCGTCCAGGATGACCAGGTCGGCCAGCTTGCCCGCCTCGATGGTGCCCAGGTCCTGGTCGAGCCCGATCGCCTCGGCCCCGAAGATGGTGGCCATGCGCAGCGCGTCGTGCTCGTCCATGTCCGCGGCCGCCATGGCCCACAGCTCCCAGTGGTACCCGAGCCCCTGGAGCTGGCCGTGGCTGCCGACTCCCGCCTTGCCCCCGCCGTCGACCAGGTCCTTCACGAACTCGCCGTGGCGCGAGAAGGTGTGCTGGTCGCCGTGGAACCACTGCGGGCGGCGCAGGGTGCGGCTGTCGATTTCGTCGTGGGGGGTGAAGCGGCGCAGCTTGACATCGTCGTGCGGGTTCTCGCGGCTGTAGAAGTAGTTCTCCGCCCAGGGGCCGCCGTAGGTCACCAGCAGCGTCGGCGTGTAGACCCGGCCGGTCTCGGCGAACAGCCGCACGTAGTCGTCATATACCGGGAAAATCGGAATGGAATGCTCCAGCCCCGGATATCCATCGAGGGTCTCGGTGAGGTTCTGCCGGATGTTGAGCGAGCCCTCGGTGGTCGGCATGAGCCCAAGCTCGCGCGCCGCCATGATGATGTGCTGGCGGCCTTTGCGGGCGGCGGCCACGTACATCTTGATGGTCTTGGTGTCGAAGTAGTCGGAATAGCGCTTCAGGACGTCGTGCGCCTCCTCGGCGGTGTCGATCTGATCCTGCCAGAAGACACCCGGCCCCGTCGAGTAGACGCGCGGCCCGAGTATCGAGCCGGTGCGGACCATGTCCGCGTACGAAAGGACTTCCGTGTTGCCGGTCTGCGGGTCGCGGGTGGTGGTCACGCCGTAGGCCAGGTTGGCCAGGTAGGGCCACACGTCGGTGCGATGCAGCTGGTCGCGCGCCCGCAGGTGGGCATGGGTGTCCACGTAGCCGGGCACGATGGTGCGTCCCCTGACGTCGATCATGGTTGCACCATCCGGGACCATCACCGACCCGCTCCGGCCCACCGCTTCGATCCGGTTGTTACGCACCACGATGTCGGCGTTCTCGATGACTTCGTCGCCGTTCATCGTGATCGCGCGCCCGCCACGGAGCACGGCCAGGCCTTCGGGGATGTCCCGGGGCGCCTCGATGAGCACCCGGACCTCCGCGGCACGGTACTCGTCATCGCCCTCTTCTCCGTCTTCGTCCGCTGCTTCCTCCGCCTCAGCCTCCTCCTCCGCTGCTTCCTCGTCCTCCGCAGTCTCTACGCTGTCCTCGAAGGCTTCGGCGGCATCCAGGTCGTAGACGAAGTGCGCGTTGCCCAGCGACCAGTGCACCGAGCGGCCGTCGCCGCTCCAGGCCGGAAACTCGCCGCCGATGTCGGTCAGCTGACGGGCCGGGAACGCCGCGTTGTCCGGGTTTGAGACATTGATTGTGGGCGTGATGCCGATCCGCGGAACGGTAACGCTGTAGATCTGGCGTTGAAGCTCCACCAGCGCCTGGTCCCCGCGCGGCGCCATCTGCACGGTTGTCGGCGCAAGGCCCTGGGTCGCGCCGGTGAGGGTGGCGCCCCGCACCCGCACGTGTTCCTTCTCGTCGCTGCCGTCCCAGCGGATCGACACCAGCAGGTCGGGCGGACGGAACATGTAGATGCGGTCCTCGCCCTCCACGAAATGCAGGTCCCGCCGCCCGTCGCTGGGCGCGACCACGGTCAGGGGCCCGCCTTCATCATCGTCGGGCTCCGTCGACACCCGGACGATTTCGTTGCCCGGGGTTCCCCCTTCGCCCTGGCTCTCGTAGGCCCGGATGAAGCCCCGGAGGGCGACCACCCGGTCCCCCGAACCCCACGCCGGCGAGAAGTAGGCGGCCGCGTCGCGGGTCAGGCGCTCCGGTTCTTCCCCGCCGTCAGCCCGCGACTTGTACAGATGTCCGACCTCGCCATCCCAGGTCGCGTACGCGATCCACTCCCCGTCCGGTGACCAGGCCGGAAAGTGCTCGGAGCGGTCGGCGTCGGTGAGCCGTCTCGCGTTGGAGCCGTCGGCCTCCGAAACCCACAGCCGGTCGAGCGCGGTGAAGGCGAGCATTTCGCCATCGGGCGACGGTGCCGCGTCGCGAATCTGACGCACCGTGAAGGTGGGCGTGTCCTCGATCGGATAGTCGAAATCGACCCGAGGCCCGAGCGTCAGCTCCATCTGCACCCGGAACGGGATCTCCTGCGCCTCCCCTCCCTCGACCGGCAGCTTCCAGATCCGGCCGCCGTAGGAAACCACCAGGTATTGCGAGTCCGGCGTGAAGGACATGCCCGGAAGAACATCGAGCGTCGCCCGCGACTCCTGGTCGTCGTGCTGCACCGGGTACGCCAGCCAGCGCTCCCCGCTGGTGTCCAGGTCGCGGATGAGGAGCCCCGTGTGGTCGTCGTGGCGGGTCCCGAACACCACCCAGCGGCCGTCGGGCGAGAGCGTGGGGCGCACCGCCGAGCCGTAGCGCGACGACTTCGGATAGCGCTCGCCGTCCTCGCGGTCGTAGGCCTCGAGCTGGTACTGCGGGAACTGGGCGTTGTACTGCCAGTCGCCGGTGCGGCGCGCGTACCAGACATGGCGTCCGTCGGGCGAGACCGCGGGCCCCGTCACCTTCATGTTGTCGGGCTCTGAGACGAGTTCGATGCCGCCGCCTCCGTCCACGTGGAACATCTTGAGCTTGGGGAGGTTGCCGCCCCGGAAGTTGCCGACCGCCGCGACCACGTAGTCCCCGTCCGGCATCCACTCGGGCGACTCGGTGCGATTCGACGCGCCGCGGGACACCTGCACCGTGTCCGAGCCGTCCAGCGACATGATCCAGACGTTCTGGCCTCCGTCATAGTCCGAGGTGTAGACGATGCGCGTGCCATCGGGCGAGAAGCGGGGCTGGGCGTCGAAAGCCATCCCCGAAGTCAGCTGGGTAGCGGTGCCGCCCTCGAACGGGATGGTGAACAGATCACCCAGGAAGTCGAAGACGATGGTCTGCCCGTCGGGGCTCACATCCAGCGAGATCCAGCTGCCCTCCGTCATGTCGATGGAGACGGTCCGGTCGACGGGTAGGGGCAGGTTCTCGTTCTCGGGGGCGTCGTCGTCCTCTTCCGAAGCGGGCGGCTCCTGAGCGAGCGCACCTGCCGGAGCGAGGAATGGAACGCCGGCGAGGGCGAGTGCCAGGATAACTGCCTGGGCGAGCGGAACGAGGCGGCAGCTGTGCATCTGATGTCTTCCTGATGGGGTCACGGGAATGACGGAAGCCGGGACGGTGTGGAACTCATGAAGTGAGCGCGCATAGAGCGCAGATGCAACGCCTGAATCGACGCGACTTCCTTCGTCGCGCAGGCGGGCTGGCGGGGCTCGGGCTGGTTTCCTGCAGGGATATCGTCGGCCCGGAGGACTCTCCCGGAGTACTCACTCCCGCGGTCCGGCCGCTGCGCGTCGTCGTGATCGGCGCCGGCATGTCCGGCCTCGCGGCGGCCTACGAGCTCGTCCGCGCGGGGCACGACGTGACCGTGCTGGAAGCGCGCAACCGGGTCGGTGGGCGGGTGCTCACCCTGCGCTCCCCCTTCGCGCCCGGGCACTCGGCCGAGGCTGGCGCCGCGCGCATTCCGCCTGATCACGATCTGGCTCTCGGATACGCCCGCCACTTCGGGCTGGAACTGGACCCCCTCTATCCCGACGGAGGTCTCTATCTTCAAGTCCGAAGCGGAGATATCGCTTTCGTGCCAGCACCCTCGTTTCTTTCTGAACGCCCTGCCTACGTAAAGATCCGCGGCGGAAGCGACCGTCTCCCCGCCGCCTTTCGGGCAGCGCTTGGCGAGCGGGTGGTCCTGGGATCTCCGGTGACGGACATCGCCGCCGGCACCCCGGTTCGCATCACCTCCCTGGACGGCCGAACCCGGGAATCGGACAGGACGCTCGTGACCGTCCCGGTGCCGCTTCTGTCGCGCATCCGCTTCTCCCCGGCGCTCTCGGCTGCGAAAACCGAGGCGATGGGCGGCGGCTTCCGCTATCAGAGCGCGACCCGCGTCTTCGTCCGTTTCCGGACGCGGTTCTGGGAGGACGAGGGACTGAACGGCTGGGGAACGACAGACTGGCCGGAAGAACTCTGGCATCCCACATGGGATCTTCCGGGGCCCGAGGGGATCCTGCTGACGTACGTGCGCGGCACGCGCGCCGACGAGCTGGATGTCCTCGACGAGACTGCCCGGGTCGACCGCGTGCTCTCTCATTGGGAACGCTTCCTGCCGGGAGCCTCCAGCCACGTCGCCAGCGGGACATCCCACTCATGGCAACGGGACTCCTGGAGCCGGGCCGCGTGGGCCGAACCCACGCCCGCGCAGGACCGTGAACTCGCCGGTGAACTCGCCATGCCTGAAGGACCAATCCATTTCGCCGGCGAACACATCTCCGGAGCACGCGGATGGATGAACGGCGCCATCGAGTCGGGGCTGCGCGCCGCAGCCGAGATTCACAGCGGTTGACTACCGCGAACGTTATGGGATGGCCCCCTGTCCCTGCTTACGCGGGGAACTCGCACCGAACCCACTCATCAAGTACGATGTGCTTCTGCTCGTGCACCTATCGGAACCAGGAGGAGAGGAACATGAAGACCGCCCTGTTCATCGGAGCCCTGCTCGTCACCTCGACCGCAGCGCAGGCGCAGCAGCGGCCCGAGCGCGACCCGAACAGCATGGGGGGCGGCGACTGCGCCGCCAACGTCTACAACTGCCGGGACACGCCCAACCCGCTGCCCGAAGCGAACACGGTCTGGATCGAGGAGATGACGTGGATGGACGTCCGCGACGCCCTCGCCGACGGCAGGACCACGGCCATCATCTCCACCGGCGGGGTCGAGCCCAACGGGCCCTGGCTGGCCACGGGCAAGCACAACTTCGTGCTGCGCGCCAACTGCGACGCCATCGCCCGCGAGCTGGGCGACGCCCTTTGCGCTCCGGTCATCAAGCTCGTTCCCGAGGGCAACATCGATCCGCCCAGCGGGCACATGACCAGCCCCGGCACCCTGAGCCTGCAGCAGGAGACCTTCGAGGCGCTGCTCACC
>JAJDVR010000152.1 GCA_022826025.1 Gemmatimonadota bacterium
TCGCACAACCACCCCTCCGCAGTCGAGCCCTACCAGGGCGCGGCCACCGGCATCGGCGGCATCCTGCGCGATGTCTTCACCATGGGCGCCCGCCCGGTCGCGGTCCTCGACTCGCTGCACTTCGGGGACCTGGACTCGAGCCGCGTGCGCTACCTCTTCGACGGCGTCGTGCGCGGGGCCGGCGACTACGGCAACTGCGTGGGCATTCCCAACCTCGGCGGCGAGGCCTACTTCGATCGCGGCTACGAGGGCAACCCGATCATCAACGTGATGTGCCTCGGCATCATGAAGCGCGAGCAGCTGATCCGGGGCGAGGCCCACGGGGAGGGCAACACGCTGATGGCTGTGGGCGCGCGCACCGGGCGCGACGGCATCCACGGGGCCACCTTCGCCAGCGAGGAGCTGGGCGAGGACTCCGACGCCAGCCGGCCCCAGGTGCAGGTGGGCGACCCCTTCACCGAAAAGCTCCTGCTCGAGGCCAGCCTGGAGCTGATCCGCAGCGGCCACATCGTGGGCATCCAGGACATGGGCGCCGCGGGCATCACCTCCAGTGCCGCGGAGATGGCGGGGCGTTCGGGGAGCGGGGTCGTGATCGACACCGCGCTGGTGCCGGTGCGCGAGCCGGAGATGACGCCGTACGAGATCCTGCTCTCCGAGAGCCAGGAGCGCATGATGGTGGTCGTGCACCGGGGCCGGGAGGACGAGGTCCGGAAGATCCTGAACAAGTGGGAGCTGGAGGCGGCGGAGGTGGGCCACGTAACCTCCGATGGACGCTTCCGCATCCTGGAGGACGGCCGCCCGGTCGCCGACATCCCCGCCCTTCCCCTCACCGAGGGGTGCCCGACCTACGAGCGCGAGGGCATCGAGGGCGAAGAAGTACGCGCGCTGAGGGAGATGGACCTGACGCCCTACGAGGGCGGCGCGGGCGACCGCACCGCCGACTTCCTCCGTCTGCTGACCTCCCCCAACCTCGCCTCCCGCCGCTGGATCCACGACCAGTACGACACCACCGTGCGCACGGCCAGCGTAATCCAGCCCGGTGGGGACGCGGGCGTCCTGCGCGTGCGCGGCACCCCGCGCGGGATCGCGGTGACCACCGACTGCAGCGGGCGCTACACCTACCTGGAGCCCGGCACCGGAGCTCGCATCGCCGTGGCCGAAGCCGCGCGCAACCTGGCGTGCACGGGGGCTTTGCCCATGGCCGTGACCAACAACCTCAACTTCGGCAACCCGCTCAAGCCGCACATCTACTACCAGCTGCGGGAAGCCGTGCTGGGCATGGTAGAGGCCTGCGCGCTCTTCGAGACCCCGGTGACCGGCGGCAACGTGTCGCTCTACAACGAGACCAGCGGCACGCCCATCTACCCCACGCCCGTCATCGGCATGGTCGGAATCATCGAGGACCTGGAGCGGGTAACGCGGCACGCGTTCCGGGACGAGGGCGACGTCATCGTGCTGCTCGGCCGCAACACCGACGAGCTGGGGGCCTCCGAGTACCTGTACGCGATGCACGGCATCGTGGGCGGCAGGCCCCCGCGGGTGGACCTGCTGGCGGAACGCGTACTCCAGCAGGCGCTGCTGGCCATGATCGGCGAGGGGCTGCTCCGTTCGGCGCACGATTGTTCGGAGGGCGGCCTCGCGTGCGCGCTCGCCGAGAGCGCGCTGCACGAGGGCGAGGACCCGGTCGGCATCCGCGTGCGACTGGCGGACCCGCTGCCTTCGACTGCACTATTCTTTGGAGAGGCGCAGGGGCGCGTGGTGGTTTCGTGCGATCCCGCGAACCTCGAGCGGGTGCGGCGGGTGGCCGATCAATACGGCGTGCCCTGCGAGGAGATCGGCACGGTAGGAGCGATCGGCGGGAGTTTCGTCGTGGAGAGCGCGGACGCGCGCATCGAGGCGGACATCAGGGAGGTGAGTGCGGTGTACTTCGGGGCTCTGCCGGAACGCATGGACGCGCAGTAGCAAGGGGACAGCAGCCCGTGGACGAACCACGCCCGGCACGCGAGCGGCGATGCATCCACGAGTTGCGGGCGCCCGGAGGCGGCACATGAAGGACGTACAGCACACGCTGCCACTGGCCGGCAAGGCCGAGCCGCAGTCCCGCTCCCTTCGCCCGGCGGACATCCCCGGCTCGCTGCTGGACGACCGCCCGCGCGAGGAGTGCGGCATCTTCGCCGTCAGCGGCATCGAAAACGCCGCCGAGCTCGTCTTTCTCGGGCTCTACGCGCTCCAGCACCGCGGACAGGAATCCGCCGGCATCTACTCGATCGACCGGGCGGGGCGCGCGAGCGTGACCAAGGGCCTCGGGCTCGTCTCCGATGTCTTCGACGCAAAAAAGCTGAGCGCGCTGCCGGGCGGGACTTCGGTCGGCCACGTGCGCTACTCGACGGCCGGCGGCAGCCTGCAGGAGAACGCCCAGCCCATCGTGGCCCGCTACGCCAACGGCCCGCTCGCCATCGCGCATAACGGTAACCTCACCAACGCCCTCGACATGAAGGACCGGCTGGTGCACGAGGGTGCCCTCTTCCAGACGTCGAGCGACTCCGAGGTCATCGTGCACCTGATGGCGCGCTCGCGCCACCGCGACGTGGCGCAGCAGGTGGATGACGCGCTGGCCCATCTGGAGGGCGCCTTCTCGCTCGTGATCGCGGTGGGGGATGCCCTTTACGCGGTGCGCGACCCGCGCGGCTTCCGCCCTCTCCTGCTCGGGCGCAAGGACGGGGGTCACATCCTGGCCTCCGAATCGTGCGCCTTCGACATCGTCAATGCCGAGTACGTGCGCGATGTCGAGCCGGGCGAACTGCTGCGCATTCGCGGAGGCAAGGTCGAGAAACTGCGCAGCCTGCGTGCAGCCCCCCGTCCCTCTCCGTGCATCTTCGAGCTGGTCTACTTCGCCCGCCCCGACTCGCGCATCTGGGGAGCCAGCGTGGACCGGTCCCGGCGGGCTTTCGGGCGCCAGCTGGCACGCGAGCATCCCGTTCAAGGGGACGCGGTGGTGGCCGTCCCGGACAGCGCGAACTCGGCGGCGCTGGGATACTCCGAGGAAACCGGCATCCCCTTCGAACTGGGGCTCCTGCGCAACCACTACGTGGGCCGCACCTTCATCCGCCCCTCGCAGGCGGATCGCGATTTCGGCGCCCGCATCAAGTACAACCCGGTGCGCGAAGTGCTGGAAGGACGCCGCATCGTGCTCGTGGACGACTCCATCGTGCGCGGCACCACCAGCCGCAGCCTGGTGCGCTTCGTGCGGGGGGCGGGAGCGGCGGAAGTGCATCTGCGCATCGCCAGCCCCCCGGTGCGCAACCCCTGCTTCTACGGCATCGACATGCCCAGCAAGGAAGAGCTGATGGGCTCGGGGCACACCGTGGAGGAGATCCGCGAGGAGCTCGGGCTGGATTCGCTCGGCTACATTTCGCTGGAGGGGATGACGAAGGCGGTCGAGGAGTTCGGCCCCTTCTGCGACGCCTGTTTCTCGGGACACTACACCGCGCCGCTGGTGGACATCGAACGCCAACTGGACAATTCCCTTCTGGCGCTCGCGCGCTGAGGGGCGGCGCAGAACGTCCCACTTCGGAGCGCCCGGCAGCCGCGTCGGGGGAGAATCCGGTCAGCCGCCTGGCGGCACCACCACCTCCGCCGTGTAGATGAGGTCGCCGAGCGGCGAGTTGTCGCCGTTGGCGGAGTTGCCGGTCACGTGGAAGACCACCGGCGACGGGTCCCCGGGCGCCACCCACTCGAAGCTCCAGCTGGCGACGTCTCCGGGACCGAGTTTGCTCCCTGCGACCGTGTGGTTGATGTAGTCGACTCCGTCCTCGCTGCGGACGACCGTGCGGCCGTCCAGGGGAGCCAGCCGCCCTGCGGGCGTGCCCGCCTGCTCGCCCTCGTGGAAGCGCGCGGCTGCCTGGAAGCCGGCACTGCCCATCCCCTCTCCCTCCACGATTACGGTGACCACGTAGACCGCGCCGGGCGTGAAGGAGGCGGGGATCCCGTCGAGCAGGAGCGCGCCGCCCAATGCGTTCAGCTCGAGGTCCAGGTGGCACTCGATGCAGGTGAGCTCGCCGAAGCCGCCGGTGCGCGCGAGGGGCGGGCCGTCGGCGTGGGGGGCAGGGACGCGGGAGTCGGCTGCGGGAGAACCGCCCGCGCCGGACACGGCCACCCCTGCGATCAAGGCGGCGAGGAGCCACCGGTTGGAAATTCGCAGAATACGCATTTTACGAAATACGTAAAACGCGACCGGCCGGGCCGATCCCGCTGTCGGCCCGGCCGATCCGTCCGCAGCCCGCGGACGCCTAGAAGCTGACCGGCCGCGAAGGCGGCAGCACCGCCCGGCCGATGGTGTTCGTATCCGCCCCGAACCAGACCACGTTGGTGTTGGGGTCGTAGTACATGTGGCGGATGGTCCCGCCCCCGCTCTCGACCGCCACCGAGCTGATGTACTCCTCGGTGCGGGTGTCGAAGCCCACGAACATGTTGGGCTGGACCCCGGTTTCGACGAACCAGACGCGGTCGTCGTCGTCGATGGCAACGCCGTAAGGGCGCGCATCGCCCCCACTCGGGTTGGCCCACTCGGTGACCTCGCCGGTAGCCGGGTCGACCCGGCCCAGGAAGCCGCGCGCGTAGTCCACGTACCACGCGATGTCGTTGGAGTCGATCACCATCCGCCGGGGGCGCGCCCCCTCCGGAAGCTCGAAGTAGGTGGGCTCGAAGCTCTCGGGGTCGACCATGACCAGCATGTTGGTGCCGAACAGCGTCGCCCAGGGCCGATCCTGCGAGTCCATCTTGAGCCCGTAGGGCCGGGTCGATCCGCCGCGCGCGCCGGGGTTGTTGGGCATCTCGACCAGCCGCACCTCCCCGCTCTCCTTCCAGAACTTGCCCACGAAGTTGCCGCCCTGGACGGTGAACCAGAGGTCGCCGGCGGCGTCGAAGGCGAAGGTGTGCGGGTCGCGGGCGCGCTCGTCGGGCATGGGGAAGATCTCGATGTCGCCAGTCTCCGGGTCGAGGCGGCCCAGGTTGCCCACCAGGTTGCCGGTATACCAGACCATGCCGTCGTCGGCCACCACCACGGTGTGCGGGCCCGCGCCGTCGGGCAGGTCGAACTTCTCCATCTCGCCGGTCTCGGGATCGAGTACGGCGGCGTAGTGGGAGCGCTGGCCGGCGAACCAGACACGGCCGTCGGGGGCCACGTACGGATCACGGGGCCGGCTCTGCTCCCACGGCACCACCCATTCCTCCAGGGTCGGGTCGTTCTCTTGCGCGAACCCGCTGACGGGGGCCGCCAGCAGCATCAGGGACACCGCTACCATCGCACTGCACAGGAATTTCATGACTCGGCCCTCCCGCCGGGTTTCGGAGATGTTCTGCACACGTTGGGACGCTTCAGACAAGACTGTTAATCGAAGGTTCGGGTTGGGGTGGGGCAAGGCGGCGAAGCGTGCGCGTCTTCCCACTCCGTCGGCACTCGTTCCCACTGGTGCCCCACGTCACTCCGCCCGCGCACACGCCCCGGCTCGCCCACGTTTTTGTCACTTCGTAAGGACACGTGGGCGTCATCCGGCGTTGAAGCAGGTCGCGGGGGTTTCTATCTTGCGGAGATGGAGGGGTGGCAGAGCGGCTAATTGCACCGGTCTTGAAAACCGGCGGGTTTTTCCCACGTGGGTTCGAATCCCACCCCCTCCGTTGCCGGGCACAGCCCGGCCCCCGAGAGGCTGTGATTCGAACCCAGGGTTGAGCCTCCGGCGCTTCGCGTCCTCGGCTCACCTTCGGCGCCGCTCGCGCGGCGCCTCGGTTGCGAATCCCGCCCCCTCCGCTTTCTGACGACGACCTGAACGCCTGAGGAGGGCGCTCTTGGAATATCGCTCTTCGGTGCCTCTGTTCGTGATGGTCGCCGGTCTCCTTGGCTTGTCGTCCTGCACTTCCGAGAAGGGTCGGGTTGAGGCGCAAGCGTTTCTGACGTGGGATGACGTCGGAGTTATCTCGACGTTCGGGGAAGTGGAGCAAGCCGGTTGGCTGCCGCTTCTGAGAAGGCCCCGCGACGCGGTCATTCGTGGAGAGGATGTCCTCATTCTCGATGAGTCGCCGCCATGGATTCGCGTGTTCAAGCGCGATGGCGAGTTCCTGGAGGCGTTGGTCTCGGACGGCGAAGGACCTGGTGAAGCCGTTCGTCCGTCTTCGCTGACTACCGCAAGTGGTGACGGCTTCGTCCTGACCGACCGACTCGGAATCTCTCGCTTCAACCGAGAGGGCCGGTTGCTTGCATTCACCCGGCGTACAGCATACGCGGCGATGGGAGCCGTCGAAGCCTGTTCAGGCCGACTGTTCGTTGTGACGCAGGCCACCTTGCCGGAAGCTGCTGCGGTCCTGGGGGAGATCATGCCGGGAGGATCGCTTGACACGCTCCTCGTCTTCGCTCCGTCCCGTTTGAATAGCAGGGCACATCACACCTGGTTCAACCACGGAGACGCGTCCGGGCTGCTGGTGTACTCTGAAGAGGCCGGGCGTCCTCGTCTTCTTCGTATCGGTTGTGATGGCGAAATACTCCGAGAGATCGCCCTGGATCCTCTTGGCCACGGACAAAGGGCAGCGATACTGCAGTCGGGGACGATCGAAGTCACCGCAGCGGAACCTCCGTTCCCGGCAGGACTCGCGCTCGTTGACGGCTTTGTGCTGTGGGCTGTGCAGGAGCGTGATTCGACGACTTCGATCACGGCATACGGGTCGGAAGAAGTACGTCTTCGGGTGACCATCGACGGGTGGTACCAAATCCTGGGCAATGGGCCCCGGGGAGACTTGCTGTTTGGCAACTCCTTCTCGACAAGGGGGACGTGGGGGTTCATCCCATCCGTGGTGCTTGTCGATGGCCGTCAACTGTTGGGACACATGAGGGACATCGACCAGCGGTCGACACGGTAGGATTCATGACCTGGCGAAACCCACATGCCGAGGGTTGGTAGAATCATGGAACCGGCGTCGCACATCTCTGTGAAGGAGCTCGGCATCGGGCGGACGGCGACCGCATGGGG
>JAJDVR010000027.1 GCA_022826025.1 Gemmatimonadota bacterium
CCGGGACTACGACCAGCTCTCACGAGCTCGACGATCCGATCCTTGTACTCGGGCGGATACCGCCCTCGTCTGCTTCCCGCCATGATACACCTCCTCGGTTGGCACCAATGGAAAAGTGTCCGTTATAGCGGGGCAACTCCACAACAGCCCGCTTTCGAGGGCGAACCGCACGATGTCGGTGCGGCCGGTCAGGCCCAGCTTGCGCCGCGCGCGCGCCAGATACCCCTCGACCGTCTTCGGACTGACGAACATCCTCTCGGCCGCTTCCCTGGCGGTGAACCCGCTGGCGCATAGCTCGATCACCGTGCGTTCCCGCGCCGACAGGGCGTCCAGTCCGGGCGCCTCCCGGGCGCGCTTGCTGTGGCTGCGAGCGAGAAGCGCGGCGGCACGGCGCGGAAGGTAGGAGTGCCCTCGGGCCAGCGCCTCGATCGCCACGATGAGGTCGGTATCGGCCACCGACTTGTTGAGATAGCCCGTCGCCCCGGCATCGAGCGCCCGGGCAAGCTGATCCTCTTCGTCGTGCACGGTCAGGACCAGGACTCTGGTGTCGAGGTCGAGGGCCGTGATCTGACGGGTGGCCCGGATGCCGCCCATGCCGGGCATCGCCAGATCCATGATGACGACATCGGGTTCAAGGCGCTGCGCCCGTGCCACGCCCTCCTCGCCGGAGGATGCCTCGCCGACGACCTCGATCCCGTCCGTGGAGTCCAGCAACGCCCTGAGTCCGGCGCGCACGACCTTGTGATCGTCGATCAACAGCACGCGGATCTTCTTCAAGGCCCGCGGACCCCCGGCATCGCTGGCACGCCGCCGGCGGGAATGGTCAGCCGAACCAGCGTTCCGCGGCCGGGAGCCGTTTCGATCGTCACGTCTCCGCCGACCATGGCGGCGCGTTCCGTCATGCCCGTGATGCCCACATGGTCGTAGGGCTCTGCGGAACCGGGATCCCGCAACTCGAATCCCCGGCCCCGGTCCCGGATCTCGGCGACCACGCAACCGCCGCCGGACGCGACCCGGACCGTCGCCGAACGCTCCCCCGAGTGCCGCGCGGCGTTGGCGACGGCCTCCTGGATCACCCTGTAGAGCGTCAGAGCCGTCACTTCGTCCAACTCGTCGTCCACATCGTCGACCTCGCCATCCACCTGGAAGCCGCCGGACTCCCGAAGGAGGTGGAAGTGTTCGCGCAGTGCGCCCGCCAATCCCTGGCGCTCGAGCTCGGGCGGTCGGAGCCCGCGGATCAATCGCTTCACCGCATTGAACGTGTCCAGTATCTCGCGGCTGATCTGCTCGCCCTCCCGCGCGCGCCTCCCGTCGTCCGTCTCGTCCCGCATGAGCCTGACGCGGACCTTGAGCGATACCAGACACTGCAGTACTTCGTCGTGCAACTCGAGCGACAGACGTTTTCGCTCCTGCTCCATCGCCGCCACCATCAACCCGGACCGCTTGCGCATCCGCTCCCAGGCCGAGATGTCCCGGATCGCGCAGATGACCTGGCCCGCCCCCCGAGGTGGGGTCCTGGGACTCAGGCTGATCTCCACCGGGAACTCGGTGCCGTCCCTGCGCACCGCGTACAGCTCGAGTCCGGCACCCATCGGTCGGCTCCGCGGCTGTCGGACATAGTTCATCCGGTGTTCGAGGTGCGCTCCCCGTTTATGCGACGGTACAAGCCGCTCGACCAAGGCACCCGTCAGCGCTTCGCGGCTCCACCCGAACATCCTCACGGCCTGCTCATTGACGTCGAGGATGAGACCCTCCGAATCCACAATCAGCGTGGCGTCCGGAGAAGCCTCGAACACCGCCCGGTAGTGGTCGTCGTGGGAAAGCAGGCGGCCCTCCAGCAGTCCAGGCGGCACACGGCACGAAAATCAACGGAGCCTCAGCATAACCGGCGGCTCCGCCGTGCGCACGTTGGCCGCCGGCCGATCCGTCGGTGACCTGCCGTGATGTCATCGGGTGCTCTCCTGGCGACTGGAGTCGCCATGGCCAACCATCGCTTGTACTCGCGCCGAGGACGTTTCACCAACCGACATCGTCGGTTGGCTATCGTGCTCCCGCTCCCGCCGGTACAACGTCAAGCGGCAGACCCTGCTCGAGCCATCGCAGGATGTCATTCCTGCCCCTTGCATTCGCCACGACCAAGTCATCGCCGGTCTTGATCGTGGATTTGGACAAGTAGGAACTCGTATCGACAAGACGCTCGACTACGACTACCTGGGGCGTCGAAGCCGCAGCCTTGCCTTCTCGCCACGCGAATCGCACGACCTGCTCGTTGAGCCAACTTCCGCCGACGGCGATTTGGTCAAAGGCCGTGCCAACTGTCCCTCCCCCAATGTCCGAAAGGTACGTTAGCCCCGCCTCGGGATCCTCGTCGATCGCCACACCCACAACTTCAATGTGAGCGTATTTTTCGCCGTAGGCGGAGCGCATCCTCTCCCGGATGCTGCCAAAGGCTGTCTTGATCTCGGGCAGGCTGGACCAGCCGCAATCCGACGCCCCGATGACGAAGGCAACCAGGTGCGCGCCATCGACCCCAGCAAACGGGTTAGTGGGCGTGTCGGGGATGGGGCCTTCCGCGCGAGTGCTATCCGCTCCCGTCGCTTGCATTGCCTCCAGCGGATTCGATGCCGCCAGGTGCGCGACCAACGTTGGCACAAAGAGGACGGAGAGTGCCAGAGGATTTCGGGCAACCGACCTGAGGAGCTTTCTGTTTCGCATCTTCTCATCCCCCGTTGCTGAACCGAATGCTTCTCGATGGCCTCCCCTTGACGCCCAAGGGTCGCCAAGTGACCACACTCACTCAGTTTGGCCATGCCGTTCCCGAGCCACTGCGGGGAAAATTCCGCAATCGTGACGGGAAAACACCTGAATCTCCTGGGGGGAAATTCCCCTCACGCGATCCCGAACCTGCCATTTTGGCAGACTTTCCCCTCCTCCCGCCGGAACCGCAATCCGGTCCCATCCCGCGTTTTCACCACCTGACAAAATGGCAGACTCGCCTGCTCATTCCGCCCCGCCGGACTGACATTCTGTCATGCCAATCTGCCGCAACTCGTTGTCGTCAGACATTTTGGCAGATTTGAAGCTGGCACGCTCCCTGCCCCTGCCGAGGCCGAACGCGCATACCAGGTTCAGGCATCGGGAAGCCTGACGACGCGGATTTCAGTCACAAGAGACCCATGGAGGACACACATGACGACCATTGCCAGGTATCGTTCGCTCTCGCCCTCGCAGGTGCTGCGGGCCTTCAACGCCGCCCTTCCGAGCGGCCCGGCCTTTCCCTTCGGAGCCTTCATCAACACGGACTGGGTTCCGCCGGTGAACGTCGCGGAGACGGCGGACTCGATCCTCGTCACCGCGGAACTCCCGGGCGTATCGCCCGAGGACGTCGACATCCAGGTCGAGGAGAACGTGCTCACGATCCGTGGCGAGAAGCATGGGGAGCGCGAGGAGGAGGACACCGAGCGCCACATGCACATCTCCGAGCGGATCACGGGAAGCTTCAGCCGCTCCTTCACCCTGCCGCGCAGGGTTGACGTCGAGGGCATCGACGCCGACTTCGGCGAGGGGGTGCTCAAGGTGAGCGTCCCCAAGGCGCCCGAGACCCGCGCCCGCAGGATCGAGGTGAAGGCGCGCGCCTAGGCGGCCG